>JBPCPC010000172.1:0-6078 GCA_050999585.1 Solirubrobacteraceae bacterium
GCTCACCGCCCGCCGCCCGCCGCCCGCCGCTCGCCGCCCACGCCACTGCGCACCGCTCACCGCCCACGCCACTGCGCACCGCTCACCGCCCACGCCACTGCGCACCGCTCACCGCTCACCGCTCACGCGCCGCCGCTCGCCGGGTGTGCTTATTCCGCCACGCACGCCCCGCCGAGCCACCCCACTCGCCCATAAGCACGGTCAGCGTGCTTATTCGCCCCACGCGCACTCCCGAGTCACCCCCGCGGTCACATAAGCACGCCCGTCCGCACGGCACGACCCTACGCGGCGTTGCGCTCCCAGATCAGCCGCAGCCCGGTGAGCGTCAACAGGTCGTCGACCTCGTCGATCGTCTCGCGCACCGCCGGCACCAGCGCCCGCGCCAGCCCACCGGTGGCCAGCACGGTGAGCTCTTCGCCGAGCTCGTCGCGCAGCCGGCGCACGATGCCGTCAACCTGCCCGGCGAACCCGAACACGATCCCCGAGCGGACCGCCTCCACCGTGGACTTGCCGATCAGCGCGCGGGGCTCCATCAGCTCGACCTTGGGCAGCTTCGCCGCCCGCTGATACAGGGCGTCGATCGAGATCTCGGCGCCGGGGGTGATGATCCCGCCCAGGTACTCGCCGGCCGGCGGGATCCCGTCGTAGGTGGTTGCGGTCCCGAAGTCGACGACCACGCACGCATCCTGGACCCGCTCGTAGGCGGCCACCGCGTTGACCAGCCGGTCAGCGCCGACCTCGCGCGGGTTGTCATAGCGAATCGGCATTCCGGTGCGGATCGACGGTCCGACGATCAGCATCTCGTGGTCCAGGTAGCGGCGGGCCATCTCGGTCCATTCCTCCGACAACAACGGTACCGACGAGGACACGATCGAGCGGTCGATGTCGACGAAGCCCAGCCCTCGCAGACCCAGCAGATTCGACAGCACCGCGCCGAGCTCGTCCCGCGTGGACTCCGGAACGGTCGCAAACCGCCAGTGCTCGGAAACGACCGTCTCGCCCTCCGGATAGACGCCGAAGTGGGTCTGGGTGTTACCGACGTCGACGACCAGCAGCATGAGCCCAATTACACCAGCGGCGGCCCGGCGGGGCGTACCGCCTGGATCGGCGGTGATCGGTCCAGCCCGGCCAGCATCCCCGCCAGCGCCCCTCCACCCGCCAGCGCCCCTCCACCCACCGGTGCCCCACCGCCCGGCAGCGTCAACCCCGGACACAGCTCCAGCAACGGCACGAGCACGAACCGCCGCGAGCTGACCTCGGCGTGCGGCAGCGTCAGCCGCGGCGACGAGTGGACGAGATCCCCCAACAGCAACACGTCGACGTCGATCACGCGCGGGCCGTGCCGCGGACCTCCGGCGGCCCGCCCCACCGAACGCTCCACCGCCTTGCACGCGTCCAACAGCTCCTCGGGGCCCAGTCCGGTCTCGACCTCCAGGCAGGCGTTGAGGAAATCCGGCTGATCGAGCACCAGGCCGACCGGCTCAGTCTCATACGTCGAGGAGGAGCGCAGCACCTGCACCCCGTGAGCGGGCAACGCGGTCACCGCCGCCAGCAGGTGCGCACGGGCGTCGCCGATGTTCGAGCCCAGCCCGAGGAACCCCCGCCGCGCCGCCGAGCCCCCCCGCCCGGCGGCCGCGCCCGATCCCGTCACCTCAGCCCGTGGCCTCGCGCCAGACCTCGACCGACACCTCGGACACCGGCAGCGCCAGAGGCGGCTCGGGCTTGGCCGCCTTGACCCACACGGCGTTGGCCCCGTAGCGCTCCAGCAGCCGGTCGGCAATCACCGCGCACAGCCGCTCGAGCGTCTTGTAGGAGCGCTGCTGCGCGGCCAGGGTCGCGGTCTCGCACACCTCGCCGTAGTCGATCGTGTCCTCGATCCGGTCGGTCAGCGTCGCGTCGCACTCCCCCACATCCATGCGTAGATCCAGCAACAACCGCTGGCCCACTTCTCGCTCGGCCGCCGTCACGCCGTGATGCGTGTACAGCGACAGCCCGGAGATCTCGATCATCACCTCCGGTTCTGAGCCCTCGTCCTCGTCCCCATCTACGTCGTCGACATCGTCGTATTCGTCGGCGTCGTCCTCGGCCATGGCGCAAGGACCGTAGCAGCCGCTATCGCCAGCGCGTCGTGGGTTGGCCCGGCGTCGTGCACGCGGAACACCCGCGCGCCGCGCTCGTAGGCGAGCACGTTGACGGCGACCGTGGCGGCGACGCGATCGTCCACCGGGTTGCCCGTGATCCGACCGAGGAACGACTTGCGGGATGCCCCGAAGACCAGCGGGCGGCCGAGCGCGGCCAGCTCGTCCAACCGGCGCAGCAGCTCCAGGTTGTGCTCGAGCGTCTTGCCGAACCCGATCCCAGGATCGAGCATGATCCGCTCCTCGGGGATGCCGGCGGCGACCGCGAACGTCATCCGTTGGGCCAGAAACGCCTTGACGTCGGACACGACCTCGGCGTAACGGGGGTCCCGCTGCATCGTGCGCGGCTCGCCGAGCATGTGCATCAGGCAGCAGTCGGCGCCGTGCTGGGCGATCGTCTGCGCCATCGCGCGATCGCCGCGCAGCGCGGTGACGTCGTTCACGAACGTCGCCCCCGCGCTCAGCGCCGCGTCAGCGACGGCGGACTTGGACGTGTCGACCGAGATCTGGGCTCGCACGCCCGCCGCGATCAGGCCCTGGACCACCGGCAGCACCCGGCGCAACTCCTCGTCGACTCCCACCGGCTGGGCGCCCGGCCGCGTCGACTGACCACCGACGTCGAGGATCGCCGCACCCTCGGACTCCAGCGCGACGCCCTGATCGATCGCCATCCGGGCATCCAGGTAGAGCCCCCCGTCAGAGAACGAGTCGGGCGTCACGTTGACGATCCCCATCACCGTGAAGTCGCGGGGAGCCGGGGTGGGCGGGAGCCGGTTGCTCAAGGTTCCTCGTCGGGCCAACGACCGGTCCGGTCGAAGTACTCGCGCGCGCGCTCCTCCTCGTCGCGCTCCTCGTTGGAGCTCACGCTGAGCCGGAACATCCAGTTCATCATCCACACGATCAGGGCCACGATCAGCAGCGCCACGCCGGCGCCGGACTCCACCGAGCGGCTGCTGGCCAGGTTGGAGTAGCTCCCGTGGCCGACCACGATCAGCACGACGCCCGCAATCGCGATCGCGGCGGGCAACCAGACACGGGTGAACTTCAGCATGCCCGATCCACGTTACTCGTATGACCCTGCCGTGAACGCCCGTGGCAGTCACCGCCCGGCGGTGATATACCCGGCTCAGCGCGCCATGGCTCGACCCGCATCTCCATCCCCATCCGAGCGCTGCGCGCGCGGGTTGACCCGGCGCTCGGTGCTGGCCGGCGCTGCCGGCGGCGCGGCCCTGCTGGCCGGAGGGGGGCTGCCCGCGTGGGCGCGGCCCGTCGCCCGCGTCGCCCGCGCGACCGGGGCGGGCCAGGCCGGACGGGCACCAGATTCCCTGCCGTTTCCCCACCTGCCCGCCGGCACCCCCTCGATGCCTGAGCTGGAGCACATCGTCGTGCTGATGATGGAGAACCACACGTTCGACAACCTGCTCGGAATGGTCCCCTACGAGGTCCCGGGTCGGGAGGGCGTCGACGGCCTGACGCGCACCGGCCGGCACTTCGCCGACTTCAACCGCGCGGCCGGCGGACACCGGGTCTACGCCCGGAGCGCCGCGTCCCCCTGCCAGCAAGACGGCGTGCCGACGCAATCCTGGAACGCCTCGCATCAGTCCTATGACGGCGGGCGCAACGACGGCTTCGTCCGCGCCTCGGGGCCGGTCGCGATGCAGTTCTGGGACCAGCACGAGCTGCCGTTCACCTATTCGCTGGTCAAGCACTTTCCGCTCGGCGAGCGCTACTTCAGCTCGGTGCTGGCCCAGACCTATCCCAACAGGCGCTTCATGTTCACCGGCACCGCCTCTGGGACGACCGCGACCAACAACGTCACGTTCAACGTCCCGGCCGCCAACGGCACGATCTGGGACCGGCTCGACGCGCACCAGATCGACTGGCGGATCTACTATCAGAGCGCGCCCAGCGCGCTGATCGTCCCCGGCTTCTACAGCGACGCGCGCAAACCGCGGATCGAGAAGATGGATGCGTTCTACACCGCGGCCGCCGCCGGCGCGTTACCCGCCTACACGTTCCTGGATCCCCAGTACTCGACCACGTCGGAGGAGAACCCCCAGGACATCCAGGTCGGCGAGCGCTTCGTGGCCAGCGTCGTCAACGCGCTGCTGCATTCCCCGGGCTGGAAGCGCACCGCGCTGTTCATCACCTACGACGAGGGCGGCGGCTACTACGACCACGTGCCTCCACCGCGCGCGATCAAGCCCGACTCCACGCCGCCGATCCCCGTGCCGGGCAACGTCCCCGGCGCCTATGACCGCTACGGCTTCCGCGTCCCCACGATCGTCGTCTCACCGTGGGCGCGGGCCGGCTATGTCTCGCGCCGGGTCCAGGATCACACCTCGATCCTGGCCTTCGTGGAGCGCAAGTGGAATCTCCCGGCGATGACCTACCGCGACGCCAACGCCCAGCCGATGACCGACTACTTCGACTTCCGCCACGCAGCGTTCGCGCAGCCCCCGGAGCTTGCCTCCGGACCCGGCCTCGGCCCAGGCCTGAAGCAATGCACGGCGGACGGCCTGCACCCACCACTGCCAGGGATGCCGTCGCCGCCGCCCCGCTTGAGGCGGCGTCCGGATCCACCGGCGAGAAGAAGCTAGTCGGCGGTGCCGCCGGCCAGACCTGGCCGCGGCAGGGGGCGCGGAGCGTCACGCCCGGCGCGTTCGGGGGGGGTGCCGGTGACGACCGTCGGAACCTCAGGCGGCACAGGCGCCTCGGCGCCGAACACTTCCTCCTCGGTGGAACCCTCGAGCAGCGCCTCGAACTGTTCCTTCTCGATCGTCTCGCGCTTGATCAGGATCTCCGAAAGCTTGGTCAGCGACGCGCGCTTCTCGGTCAGAATCTCCTTGGCCTGGACGTGCGCCATCTCGACAATACGACGGATCTCGTCATCGATCTCCCGGGCGATCTCATCCGAGTAGTCGGGCTCGGAGGAGAACTCGCGCCCCAGGAACGGCATCCCGTGGTCGTGGCCGAAGACACGCGGGCCGAGCTTCTCTGACATCCCGAAGCGCATCACCATCTGCTTTGCGGTGGCCGTGACCTTCTCGATGTCGTTCGAGGCGCCGGTCGTGATCTCCTCAAAGCAGATCTCCTCGGCGGCGCGGCCGCCGAGCGACATCGCCATCGTGTCCTGCAGCTCGGCGCGCGTGGTGAGGAACTTGTCCTCGCCGGGCAGCGAGATCGTGTAGCCCAGCGCTTGACCGCGGGAAATCACCGAGATCTTGTGGATCGGATCGGAGTTGGGCAGGAAGTGCCCGACGATCGCATGACCCATCTCGTGATACGCGGTGATCTTGCGCTCCTTGTTGCTCATCACCCGGGTCTTCTTCTCGGGCCCGGCGATCACGCGCATGATCCCCTCTTCGAGCTCGACCTGGGTGATCTCGCGCTTGCCGTTGCGAGCAGACAGCAGTGCGGCCTCGTTGACCAGGTTGGACAGGTCGGCGCCGGTGAACCCGGGCGTCTGGCCGGCCAGCACGTCAACGTTGATCTCGCGGGCCAGCGGCTTGCCGCGCGTGTGGACCTCGAGGATCTTCTTACGGCCGAGCCGGTCGGGACGGTCGACGACGATCTGGCGGTCGAAGCGGCCGGGACGCAGCAGTGCCGGGTCTAGGATGTCGGGTCGGTTGGTGGCGGCGATCAGGATGATGTTGTCCTTCATCTCAAAGCCGTCCATCTCGACCAGCAGCTGGTTGAGCGTCTGCTCGCGCTCGTCGTGACCGCCGCCCATTCCGGCCCCGCGATGGCGGCCGACGGCGTCGATCTCGTCCATGAAGATGATGCAGGGGGAGTTCTGCTTGGCCTGCTCGAACAGATCACGCACGCGCGAGGCGCCGACGCCGACGAACATCTCGACGAAGTCCGAGCCCGAGATCGAGAAGAATGGGACGCCCGCCTCGCCGGCGACCGCGCGGGCCAGCAGCGTCTTGCCGGTGCC
>JBPCPC010000258.1:0-30675 GCA_050999585.1 Solirubrobacteraceae bacterium
GGCCTGCACCGGGCGACGACGCGCCAGGGGCGCGACCCGCAGGCGGTGCAGCTCGTAGCCGGCGCCCGGCACGAGCTCGCGCTCGGCCCGCTCGCCGCCGACGAACTGGACGGCGGCGCCGTCAGCCCGCAGAGCGTCGGCGACCGCCAAGGCCGGCACGACGTGCCCGGCGGTCCCGCCGGCGCCGATCACGATCAGCGGCGCTCTCACCCGTTGGAGCCTCGACCACCTTCAACCTCCGCGCCCCTGGACGGGAGATGTTTAACAGCACCCCGACCGAGGCCAGCATCACGCACAGGTTCGTCGGCGCGTAGGAGATGAACGGCAGCGGGACGCCCGTGAGGGGCGCCAGGCCGAGCACGACGAAGATGTTGAGGATGCCTTGGCAGAGGATCAGAGAGGTCAGGCCGGTGGCCAGCAGCTTCGCATACCGGGTCCCCGCCCGGCGAGCCGTGCGCAGGCCGGCGTAGGCGATCATCCCGTACAGCGCGACCACGCCGAGGATCCCCATCACCCCGAGCTCCTCGCCGACCACCGCCAGGATGAAGTCCGTCTGCGCCTCGGGCAGGTAGAAGACCTTCTGCACGGACTTACCCAGGCCGACGCCCAGCAGGCCACCGGAGCCCAGCGCGATCTGCCCCTGGACGGCCTGGTAGCACGGACCGGCCTTGCACGCCGCCGACCACGGGTGCAGGAAGGAGGTCAGGCGAGCCTGCTGGTAGGGCTGAGCGACCGCCAGCATGACGACGCAGCCGACCGCCAGCGCCGCCAGCAGCATCAGGTGACGCCGCGGCGTTCCGGCGGCGATCAGCAGCGTGCTGACGGTGAACGCGACGACCAGGGCCGTGCCCAGGTCGGGCTCGACAACGATCAGCAGCAGCGCGGGCGCCGCCACCACGCCGATCGGCGCCATCGCCTGCCGAAAGCCCCGCGGGCGCTTGGGGTGGTCGGCCAGGTACCGGGCGACGAACAGAATCAGCGAGATCTTCATCAGCTCCGACGGCTGGAACTGGATCGGGCCGGCTGCAATCCAGCGCCGAGCACCGTTGACCTCGCGGCCGACGTGGGGTACGAGCACCACCACCAGCAGGCCAAAGGAGCCGAGCAGCATCAGCTTCGTCACCCGGGCGTCGAGCAGCGCCAGCCCGCGTCGTTCGAGCACGTGCATCGCCCCCAGCCCGATCGCGCCGAACGCCAGATAGCGGATGAACGTCCCGGCGCCGCTGCCGCCGGCGCCGCCGAGCACCCCCAGCGGCGAGGACGCGCTGTAGACCATCACGGCTCCGAACGCCAGCAGGCACAGCGTCGCGGTCATCAGGATGCGGTGCTCAAGCGGCGGCGCCACCCGCTTGCTCGTCGCGCGGCGGTGGACATCGGCGGTCGCCACGCCCCCAGCGCGCGGGGACGCGCTCACGGGCGACGCAGCTGTCCTGGCCATCTACGGGACCTTGGGGGGCGAGGGCGGCAAGGGCGGCGCTTGACGCATCACCGGTCACTTCGACGGCGGACCTCCGATGCCTTCCCGGCCAGCGACGCCACCAGCGACCGGAAGTGCTCGCCGCGCGCCTCGAAGTCCGGATACTGGTCATAGCTGGCGCAGGCCGGCGAGAGCAGCATCGTGTCGCCGCGGCGAGCCGCTGCCGCGGCCGCATCGACGGCGGCGTCCAGGACATCGCAGCGGTGAATCGGCACCCCGGCAGGGGCCAGAACGCCGGACAGCTCGTCGGCGGCCTCTCCGATCAGGTACACGGCCCGGCAGCGCTCGCCCACCGGCGCTGTCAGCGGAGAGAAATCCTGGCGCTTGCCCCGTCCGCCGGCGATCAGGTGCACGCCGCCGGCGTAGCTGCGCAGGGCGACCAGCGTCGAGGCGACGTTCGTCGCCTTGGAGTCGTTGACGAACGCGACCCCGTCGCGCTCGGCGATCAGCTCCAGCCGGTGCGCCACCCCACTGAAGCTCCGCAGTCCGTCGGCCACCGCCTCGGGCTCGATCCCGCGGGCCAGGCAGGCGGCGGCCGCGGCCATTGCGTTGGCGCGGTTGTGTGCGCCCGGCAACCCGATCTCGTCGGTGCCCAGCAGCGGGTGCTCGTCCCACCACAGCTGGCCGGCGCGGTCTGAAAGCTCGGCGCCGGCACCGCCGAACAGGACCCGGCGGGCACAACCACCGAGATCCTGCACCTCGAGACCGACGGGCGCGACGGCCACGTCGTCATTGCCCTGGTTGGCGAACACCCGCAGCTTGGCGGCCACGTAGGAGTCGAAATCCCCGTGGCGGTCGAGGTGGTCGGGCTCGAGGTTGAGCAGCACCGCGGTCTTCGGAGCAAACGCGATCGTGTCCTCGAGCTGAAACGAGGAGGCCTCGCAGACGACGGTCGCCTCCGGCGAAACGGTGTCCACCAGCGACGCCGCAGCGGTACCGACGTTGCCGACGACGGCGACGGGCCGGCCCGCCTCGCGGTGGATGTGGCCGATCCACTCGCTGGTGGTCGTCTTTCCGTTGGTGCCGGTGATCGCGATGAACTCGTTCTCGAGCAGCCGCCAGGCGAGCTCGAGCTCACCGAGCACCGGCACGCCATGGGTGCGCGCCGCCCGCACCGCGGTGGCGGTCTGCGGCACACCGGGACTCTTGATCAGCGTCCCGGCGCGCACGGCGAAGGCGTCGCCGGTCACGCCGAGGTGGATCTCGACCCCGGCCGCGGACAGCCTGGTCGCCGCCTCGTCGAGCCCCCGGGTGCCATGCGATCCCGTATCGCATCCGATCACCGTTTCCCCGCGGACGCGCAGCGCGAGCGCTGCGGCGACGCCCGAGCGGGCGAGGCCAATCACCACATAGGGTCCGCCCGGGAGCGGCGGGCGCGGCTGCGCGATGGCGGGCAGCGCTACGCCTTGATGCCCTGTTGGAACCCGACGAAGCCAATCGCCTACAATGCCGCGGCGACGATCCAGGAGCGCAGGATGATCTTCGTCTCTGACCACGCCAGCAGCTCGAAGTGGTGGTGAATCGGCGCCATCAGGAACACGCGCTTGCGGAACACCTGAAACGAGAACACCTGGATCACCACCGACAGCACCTCGACGACGAAGATGCCGCCGAGCAGGATCAGCAGCACCTCGGTTCTGGTCATGACCGCCAGCCCCGCGATCGCCCCGCCCAGCCCCAGCGAGCCGGTGTCGCCCATGAAGATGCTGGCCGGAAAGCTGTTGAACCACAGAAAGCCGATGCAGGCCCCCACCAGGCAGGCCGCCAGCAGCGTCAGGCTGTGATCGCCGGTGACGATGAACGTGATCCCGATGTAGGCCAGCAGCGTGATCGCGGCGCAGCCGGCCGCCAGGCCGTCCAGACCGTCGGTGAAGTTGACCGCGGTCGAGGTGCCGGCCACGACCAGGTAGATGAACACCGGGAACAGCGGGCCGATGTCGATCGAGACGTCAAACGGCCGCAGCGAGATCGACGGCGCGATGTTGGCCTTCTGGGTCGCCACCCACCACAGGCCGAGGGAGATCGCGACCGTGACCACGAGCTTGGTCCGCGCCCGCAGGCCCAGCGAGCGGCGTCTGACGATCTTGGTGTAGTCGTCGGCGAAGCCGAGCAGCGCGCAGCACACGGCGACGCCGAACACCCCCAGCGACTGCCAGTCGCGCCGCGACAGCAGCAGGTACGGGATCGTGATCGAGGCAAAGATGATGATCCCGCCCATCGTCGGCGTGCCCGCCTTGGCCTTATGCCCCTGCGGACCCTCCTCGCGGATGTTCTGGCCGAACTCGCGCCGCCGCAGGAACTCGATGAACTTCGGGCTCAGAAACAGGCACATCAGCAGGGACGCGGTCCCGGCCAGCAGGATCACGCCCGACGCTGACCCGGTGTCGATCAGGTGGACGGAGTGTGCGGGCGTGGAGGCCGACGCAGCCGCAACGATCAGTGGTGAACCGGGCAGGCCGACGCTCATTGCGCGGCGCTCACGGTCGCGCCGCGCAGGATCTCGCGCGCCACCGTCACGTCGTCGAACGGGATCTTGTAGCCGTCGGCGAACTCCTGGCCCTGCTCGTGTCCCTTGCCGGCGATCACCACCACGTCGCCCGGTCGCGCATCGGCGATCGCGCGGGCGATCGCGGCCTGGCGATCGGCGTCGTGGGTCACGTCGCGACCGGATCCCTGCAGGATCTCGGCGATGATCGCCTCGGGATCCTCGGAGCGAGGGTTGTCGGAGGTGACGATCACGCGGTCGGCCAAGCGGCGGGCGATCTTCCCCATCATCGGGCGCTTGACGCGGTCGCGGTCCCCGCCACAGCCGAATACGACGTGCAGGCGTGCCTCGGTCAGCCCGCGCGCCGCAGACAACACGTTCTCCAACGAGTCGGGCGTGTGCGCATAGTCGACGAGCACCGCGAACGGCTGCCCCTCGTCGACGGTCTCAAACCGCCCGGGCACCTGACCGGCGGTCGCGATCGCCTCCGCGCACGTCGGTCCGTCAACCCCGAGCGCGCGCGCCGCGGCCAGTGAGCCGAGCACGTTGTAGACGTTGAACTGTCCGCGCAGCGGCGAGCGCAGCGACAGTTCGCCTTCGGGCGTCTGAACCGAGAAGCGCGACCCATGCCGGTCGGTCTGCACCCCGGCGGCGCGGTAGTCGGCGTCGCCGCGCAGTGAGAACGTGATCGGATCGTCGACCTCGGCCGCGAGCCGGGCGCCGTAGGGATCGTCGACGTTGATCACCGAGGCGCGGGGCGGCTCGGAGCCTCGGAACAGCAGCCGCTTGGCATTGAAGTAGTCCTCCATCGTCGGGTGGAAGTCCAGATGGTCCTGGGTGAGGTTGGTGAAGATCGCCGCCGCGAAGTGGATCGCGTCGGCGCGACGCAGCGCCAGCGCGTGCGAGGAGACCTCCATCACGCACGCCCGATCCCCGGCGTCGACCATCCGGCGCAACGTCCACTGCAGGTCGATCGCCTCGGGAGTCGTGCGCTGGACATCATGCTCGACGCCGCCGATCACGCTCTTGACGGTGCCCAGCAGCCCCGTCGCGCGGCCGTCGGCCTCCAGCAGCGCCCGCACCAGGAAGGCGCTGGTCGTCTTGCCGTTGGTGCCGGTGACCCCGACCGTCTGCAGCTGCGCCGTCGGGTCGCCGTAGAGCGCCGCGGCCGCGGGGCCCATCGCCGCCCGCACCGATTCCACCAGGATCTGGGGGACTTCAAGCTCCAGCGGCCGCTGCACTACCAGCGCGACCGCGCCGCGGGCGACCGCGTCGGCGGCGAAATCATGGCCGTCGCGGGTATAGCCGACGACGCAGAAGAACAACGTACCCGGCCCCGCCAAGCGGTTGTCATAGGCGAGATCGGTGATCTCGAGGTCGCGCGCACCAGCCGGGGCCGCGCCGGGCAGAACCTGGTCCAGCCGCATCGAGCCGACAGCCTAGCTATCGACGCCGTCGGCCACTGACCGCGAGCGTTCAGTCGGCCTCGGCGTCCACCGGGGCGCTGAGCGTCCACGGACGGCCGCTCAGTCGGCGTAGGCGACGACGTGCCGGTGGTGGCGACGCATCGTCAGGCTGCCGACGCGTAGGCCAGGACCGGCCCACGGTGGCGACTTGTATGGGTCCCATTCCGGGCCGAGCGCGCTGAAGTCCGGCGCGATCCTGCGACGAGCCTCGACAGCTGAGTCTTGGCCTCGCTGATGCTGACGGGATCGCTCGTCGTTGCAGCAGCCGAAGACCGACCTGGCCAACCTGGCCAGGTCGGTGCTCTGTGCTGACCGCCTATCGCGAGCCGAAACCACTGGCGCCGTTGACGATCTGGCGACGATCCAGGATCTTGTCCACCAGTCCGTAGGCGAGCGCCTCGTCGCCGGTGAAGTACCGATCGCGATCCATGTCGGCGTGGACCCGCTCGACCGACTGGTTGGTGTGTTTGGCGTAGATCTCGTCCACCCGCGCGCGCAGGGCGAGGATCTCCCGAGCGTGGATCTCGACGTCGGTCGACTGTCCCTCGAAGCCGCCGGACGGCTGGTGGATCAGCACCCGGCTGTTGCGCAGCGCCGCCCGCTTGCCGGGCGCGCCGCCGGCCAGCAGCAACGAGCCCATCGACATCGCAATCCCGTAACAGATCGTCTGCACGTCGGGATTGATGAACTGCATCGTGTCGTAGATCGCCAGCCCGGCGTAGATCGAGCCGCCCGGCGAGTTGATGTAGAGGTGGAGGTCCTTGTCGGGATCGTCGGACTCGAGGTGCACGAGCTGGGCGACGACCAGGTTGGCGGCATCCTCGTCGACCTGTCCGCCGAGGAACACGACGCGGTCGTTGAGGAGCCGGGAGTAGATGTCAAACGAGCGCTCGCCGCGCGCGGTCTGCTCCACGACCATGGGTACGAGGGCCATCGAGGGCCTCCTTTTCGATCCTGGTAGAGTGCAACTTGCAGGTTGCACAGACCCTAGCAAACAAGCAACTCGCGAGTTGCACGTTTCTCGATCCGCCCCGGAGGCCTCCATGACCGACCTGATCGAACGCGAACTGGAGCTCCCCGCCTCCCCCGGCGCCGTTTGGGCCGCGCTTACGGACCCGACCTGGCTGACAGAATGGTTCGCCGACGAGGCCGAGCTCGAACTGTGGCCCGGCGGCGAGGCCCGGTTTACGATCGACGAGCAGACCCGCACCGGCTGGGTCGAGGAGGCCACGCCGCCGCCCGCCGACGCCGGGGAGGGCGCGATCGGGCGGCTCGCGTTCTGGTGGGAGCCCGATGGCGGCGCTGACGGGTCGCCGTCCCGGGTCGAGCTGGAGCTGATCGGCACCGCGCGCGGCACCCGCCTGAGGGTCGTCGAGGCCCGGCCGCTGGAAGTCCTCGATGTGATCGGCATCCCGCTGGGGGGCACGAGCGCTCTGAGCGGCCGGCGGTTCGGTCCCGCGCTCGTGGCCGCCTGAGGCGATGCCCGCCGACTCCGCGGACGCCGTCTTTGAGGCCCTCGCCGATCCGATGCGCCGCCGCCTGCTGAGCCAGATCGCGGCCTCTCCCGCGACCGCCACCGAGCTGGCCTTAGATCTACCGATCACCCGCCAGGCAGTCGCCAAGCACTTGAGCTCGCTCTCGCGCGCCGGGCTGCTGGAGCGCGAGCGCAGCGGCCGCGATGTGCGTTATCGCGTCACCCCGGCGCCGCTGTCTGACGCCGTCAGCTGGATGGCCGAGGTCGGCGGACAGTGGGACGAGCGACTGGCCAGGCTGGCGCAGACACTGGGCGGCCCGCCCAAGTAGCCCGCCTCCTGGGGTGCCCGATCCGTGGGGGCGTCGCTGCAGGCGGTGTCTGAGGATCTGTGGATGCTCGTACGGCCCGCGTGGCGCACCTGCGAGTAATGTTCGGGCTCAGGGGCTGGGACTCACGCCCGCCGGATCAGGGTTGATGCCCAGATGGGGCACGGCCCAGCCGACGATCTTCTGGAACGCCGGCGCCGCCACCGAGCCGCCGTAGATCGAGCCCTGGGGCTGGTCGACGACCACCAGCCCCAGCAGCTGAGGATGGTTGGCCGGAACCATGCCAATAAACGAGGCGACGTATTCGCTCTGGGAGTACTTGCCGTTGACGGCGATGTTCGCGGTGCCTGTCTTGCCCGCCATGTCGTAACCGGGAATACCGGCCCCGGAGGCCGTGCCGCCTTCCCCGTAGACCCCTTCCAGCATCTGACGCAGCTCAGCGGCGGTGGCGGTTGACAGGATCCGCCGCCCCGTCGCCAGCTTGACGGCCTTCCCTCCGACCGACTGCACGATGTGGGGCGGCCGCAGGACGCCGCCGTTGGCGATCGCCTCGTAGGCGGTGGCGATCTGGATCGGCGTCACCGACTCACCCTGGCCGAACGGGAGGTTGCCCATCGACGAGCCCGAGTACTTCGACACCGGGAGGATGATGCCGCCGCCCTCGCCCGGCAGGTCAACGCCGGTCGGGGCCCCGAAGCCGAATTGATGCACCCAGTGGTTGAAGCGGTTCGGTCCGAGCTTGGCCCCGATCTCATCGGCGCCGATGTTGCTGGACACCTTGAGGATGCCCGCGGTGGTCAGCGTCTCGTCGCCGTGGGGCTCGGCGTCTCGAATCTGACGATCGGCCACCTGGAGCACCGACGGGATGTTGAACGGTGTGTTGGGCGTGATCAGCCCGTCCTGGAGGGCCCCAGCGACGGTGATCGCCTTGAACGTCGAGCCCGGCTCATAGCTGAACTGGACCGCCTCGTTGCGGTAGGCCGATGCCGGGGCACCGCTCGGATCGTTGGCGTTCACGCGTGGCCAGTTGGCGAGCGCCAGAATCGAGCCGGTATTGGGGTTCATCACAATCGCCGTTGCGCTCTTGGGCGAATAACGAGCCCCGACGCCAGCCAGCACCTGCTCCACCTCGCTCTGCAGCCCCGCGTCCAGCGTGAGCTTCAGCGTCTGACCCGCGCGCATCTGCTTGACCTCGTCGATCGAGATCGGCTGGCCCCGGGCATCGTCGACGACGCGGCGTTCCCCGGCGCTCCCCTGCAGCTGGCGGTTGTAGTAGTACTCCAGGCCGCTGTCGCCGCCATTGTCGTTGGTGCCACCGAGCACCTGCGAAGCGGTCCACGAGAGCGGATACACGCGTTTGACATCGGGCGTGGTGGAGATGCCGTTGATGTTGAGCTTCATGATCCGCTGCGCCTGCGCGGACGAGATCTGGTGCGCGATCGGCTGATAGCCGGTGTGCTTGGTCAGCAGCGCCAGCAGTGTCAGCACCGGCTTGTGCAACGCCAGCGACAGCTTCTGCGCCACCGGTAGAGCATTCTTGGCGATCAGGAACGGGTCGGCGATCACGTCGGCCGCCGACTGCGTGAGCGCGAGCTGCACACCGTTGCGGTCGGTGATCGCACCGCGGGTGGCGGGAATCGTGCTGGAGACGATCTGCTGGGTGCTCGCCGCCCGCTGCAGGTAGTCGGCCTTGAACGCGCCCAGGTACATCGCCCTGGAAAGGGCAATGGCGAGCAGCAGCATGAAGCCCAAAAAGAGAAAGCCGACGCGACGATCGATCGCGGCCATGGCGAGGCTCCTAGCCGCCCGTCGAGGGGCTCGCTGTACCCGCGCCCGCCGCCGGCACCGCGACGGTGGCACTCGTCGTCGCAGCGGTGGTCGCAGCGGCCGCGCTCAGCGTCGATTGAAAACTCGTGGCGGCGGCCGGATGGATATTGGAGACCGCCTTGCCCAGCTCGGCCGAGGGATGTTTGGCCAGGAAACGAATCGCGGCCGGCTGGGGCATGACCATGCCCATGTGCGCGGCCATGCTCTCGATGCGCTGGTCGTCGCCCGCGCGAGCGACCGCGGTGCGGAGCCCCTCGTTCTTGGTCTGCAGCGTGGACCCCTGCTCCAGCGAGCGACCGATGCTGGCGTTGAGTTTGAGCACCTCCACCTGCATGGCCACGATCCCGACCAGCAGCACCCCGAGCAGCGGGATCCATGCGCGGCCGCGGACGATCCGGTCCAGCAGCGCGTGGTCGGGCAGCGCCCGGATGTAGGACGCCGAGCGCCGGGCCAGCGGTGCGCGCACAACCGGCTGTTGACGAGCGCGCGGACGAGCTACGGGGCGACTGGGGCCGGAGATACGCCGAGGGCTCCGGGGCGCCGACGAGCGCTTCAGCGGCGATCGATGACCAATACCCCGTCCGCCGGCGGGCTGGGTGACGGCGGCGGCGCGGCTGGAGCCGGCGCCCCGCGATCCAGCCGGCTTGGGGCCAGCAGGCGAGGCCGCCTTGCGGGGCGGCGCGGCCGGGCGCGACTTTGACCGGGAACCCCGGGCGGCCGGGGTGACGGCGGTGGGCGTCATTCGGAAGCGACCTCCAGCTTGCGGGCGGCACGCAGGTGCGCGGACCTGGATCGGGGATTGGCGGCGACTTCTCCCGGTGTCGGAGCCACCGCACGGCGGGTCAGCAGTTCGGCCTCAGGCTCGTGCCCGCAGACGCAGATCGGCAGCTCGGGCGGGCAGATACAGCCGCGCGCGCGGGCCACGAGGAAGCGCTTCACGAGCCGGTCCTCCAGCGAATGAAACGAGATCGCCGCCAGGCGACCACCCGGGGCCAGCACGTCCCACGCCTCCGGGAGCGCCTGCTCGAGCTGAGCAAGCTCGTCGTTGACGGCGATCCGCAGCGCCTGGAACGTGCGCTTGGCCGGGTGGCCACCGGCGAACTGGGCCGGAATCGGGATCGCGGTCTTGATCGTGTCGACGAGCTGCTGGGTAGTGCCGAGCCGGTCAGGTCCGCGCGCCCGGACGATCGCCCGCGCGATCTGCGACGCGTAGCGTTCCTCGCCGTACTCGCGCAGCAGCCGAGCCAACCGGCGCTCCTCCCAGGTGTTGACGATCTCCTCAGCGGTCACTGGCTGCTCGGGGTCCATCCGCATGTCCAGCGGAGCGTCATAGGCATACGAGAACCCGCGCTCCCAGGTGTCGACCTGCATCGACGACATTCCCAGGTCCAGGTACACGAGATCCGCGCGCAGATGCTCGTCGTCGAGCTCGGCAAGCCCGGCCACGAAGTCGGCACGGATGAAGCGGGTATGGCATGGCACCTCCGCCGACAGCGCGGCGAACCGCTCCTCGGCGACCGGGTCACGATCGATCCCGATCAGCGTGCCGGCCGGCCCGATCCGCTCGGCGAGCAGCCGCGCGTGGCCGCCGCCACCGACCGTGCAATCGACCGCGACCTCGCCCGGGCGCGGATCGAGCACGTCGATCAGCTCACCGGCGAGGACCGGGATGTGCGTTCTGGTCATGTCAAGCAGTGTCGCCAAGACTCGCCGTGAGGTCGGGGATACGGGTCAGGACTTCCTCGTAGCTCTCCGCGTGGCGGCTGCGGTCGCAGACCTCCAGGCACTCCCCCGAGCCGGTGACCACGACCTCTTTGCTGAGGTCGGCGTACGTCATCAGGCGGGGTGGAATCATCACGCGATTAGCGGCGTCGAGCTCGGTGTCAAACGAGGAGTTGAAGTAGAAGCGCTTGAGCTCGCGTGCGGTGGGTGAGGACGGGTTGAGGCCGCTCAGCGTGGCGGCGGTGAACTCGTCGTAGCCCTCGGGGGTCCAGATCGCAACCGCGCGCAGGCCACCGGCCTTGAGCTCGGGCGACGGCGCGAGCACCACTCCGTCGGCCAGCGCGCCGCGGAATTTCGCCGGAATCGTCAGCCGGTGCTTCGCGTCGAGCGCGTGTTCGAAGGTTCCGCGGAAGGTCAAAAGGGGCCATGGATTGGGCTAGGAAGCTCAAAACCCGGGTGGCTGGGTGGGAGGAGCCCTGCCACCCGGGTTCCGGAAGCGGCGCCCACAGTAACCCACTCTCTCCCACAATGCAACCTAATTCCCACCGATCGTCCCACTGGCACTCCACGACGGGTCAACCGGAGCCCAAATCGCCCGTCTTCACTGGACGTTGCGCTGGAGGAGAAGGTACGGAGCGATCAGCGGCCCGCCTGCATGGCCGGCTGCAGGCCCGCGCGATGAAACGGGAGTTGCAGCTCCGGGGTGACTTCCGTCCGCGGCCTGTGCGTGGGGCCAGATCGGCCGCGCGGACGGCCCGCGCCGGAGCCTAGGGGAGCGGCTGTCTATGCACGATCAGACGCCGCTGCGGGCGGCGGCAGCGGCAGCTCCATCACCACGCAGCCGCCGTGGATCACGGGCGCGGCGGCGACACGACCGCCGTGTGCCTCGACAATCGCGGCGGCGATCGCGAGCCCGCGACCGCGGGCGCCGCGCCCCTGGCGGGGACGGCGGATAAGCTCAGCGACAGGCACGGGCAGGCCCGGTCCCTGATCGGCGATCTCGATCCGGACGAGCCCGGGCGCGACCACTCCGCGAGCCCGCACGAGTCCGCCGCCGTGCTCGACGGCGTTGGTGACCAGGTTGCCGAGCGCCTGCGCGAGGCGCAGCCGGTCGCCCCACAACGCCACCGGCGGGCCGTCCCAGCCGACCGTCGTCGTAACGCCCAGATCATCAGCGAGCCCGTCGGCCGCCTGTACGCAGTCGACCATCAGCTCCCGCAGGTCCACCCGCTCCAGCGCGCGCAACTGCGGAGGATCGCGCCGACGGAGGTCAGCCAGGTCCTGGAGGGCCAGCGTGGCCCGGCCCAGTTCCGTGTCGATCGCCCGCAGCCGGGACGGCGACAGCTCCCCCGCACGTTGACCGAACGACAGACCCAGACGAGCGGCCGTGATCGGCCCACGTAGCTCGTGACAGGCGCGGGCGACGGCCTCCATCCGCGTGGACAACGCTCGCCGGACGGCGACCGTCAGCGCCGCGGCGATCCCGGCAGCCACCCAGCCGGCCACCGTGGCGGCCGAACTCACTCGGCGACCTGGCCATCGATCAGGCGGTAGCCGATGCCCCACACGTTGATCACGAACACCCCTCGCCCGACGCTCAGCTTCTTGCGCAGACGCGAGGCGTGCGAGTCCAAGGTCCGCGTCGCGCCCGTTGCGCGAAACCCCCAGACCTCGCGCAGCAGCTCTTCGCGCGTGAACGTGCGCGTCGGCGCCTCGGCCAGCGCGCGCAACAGCGCGAACTCCTTCTTGGCCAGGTGCAGGCGCTCACCCGCGACCCAGACCTCCCGGGACAGCGGATCGAGTTCCAGCGTGCCGACTCGCACCCGCCCGGCGGTGGCGCGCAGCGTCGTGCGCCGCAGCAGCGCGGTGATCCGCGACCGCAACTCGGCGTAGGCGAAGGGCTTGGGCAGATAGTCATCCGCGCCCCGATCAAGGCCACGGATCCGGTCAAGCTCGGTCGCCCGGCCCGACAGGATGATCACCGGCACCCGGCTGTCGAGCTCGCCGCGGTCTCCGCCAGTGCGCAGCTCGTGCAGCAGCGCCAGCCCATCACGGTCGGGCAGCCCGAGGTCGAGGATCGCCAGCCCCGGGCGCTCAGCGGCCAACAGTCGCCGGCCGCTGCGCGCCGAGTCGGCCTCCAGTGGCTCATAGCCGTCGGCGGCCAGGTTGTCGGCGAGAAACCGGCGCGTGGCCAGGTGGTCCTCTACGATCAGGATCGTCGGCGGCGTGGATGGTGGCATGTCAGCAAGAGCCACCAGCGCAGGGCGGTTCACCCCCTGCAAATTCACATTCAGGGCCCCGCCCGAGAAGGATTCGCACATATGATGCCGACGCCGATGTACCGACGCGGAAACTACAGCTCGGGCGACGATTTCGTCCTCGAGTACGGAGAGCTGCGCTTCACGTTCAACGAGCGTGACTTCCGCGAACGCTGCGAGCAGGCAGCGCGGAAGCTCGGCTTCCTGGGCAGCGCGGTCGAGGAGGACGAGGCGGAGGACCTGATCAACCTCGTGGTCAACGGCGAGGTCACCGACCCGGCCTCGGCGCTCGGTGAGCATGTCAACGAGTGCTGGCCGGAGCTGGTCGGCCCCTCCGAGCGCTCGCTGGTGCACTGGCTGCGTAGGCTGATCTTCCGCGGTGCGTGGCTGGACCAGCGGGTCAAGGAGGGCGAGCTCGACGTCGCCTTCGACGAGGACGCGCAGTCCTTCGTCTACGTGCAGCCCGATCGCGGCGGCGAACCGATCGAGCTCGCGCCCGAGCCGAGCTGGAACCGCGTCGCCTACGTGCGCCGCTAGCCCCCCGCGCCTTGCAGCGAGCCGATGTCCTGCTCCTTGGGGGCCGGGTTGTCGAGCAGCAGCCGCGGAACCGTCACCAGCTTGTAGCCGCGCCTGCGCAGGATCCGGACGATCTGCGATAGCGCCTCGATCGTCTCGGTCCGGTTGCCTCCGGCGTCATGCAGGAGGATGATCGCGCCGGGCTTGGCGGCGTCGACCGCAGAGTCGACGATCGCCTGCACGCCGGGTACCTGCCAGTCGTTGGTGTCCACCGTCCACAGCACCATCAGCATCCGGTAGCGCTTCAGCAGCGCCAGGGTGGCGTTGTCCCAGAGGCCGTAGGGCGGCCGGAACATCCGCGGAAACGGCGCGCCGAGGTCACCGATCGCCGCGGTCTGCTGCAGCAGTTGCTGTTGCTGCAGCTTGGGCGAGAGGTGCGACATCGGGGCGTGAGTCTCGGTGTGATCGCCGATCGGATAGCCGCGGGCGACGATTTTGGCGGTCGAAGCTTGGAAATACTTCTCTTCGACGCCGACCTCGAAGAACGTGGCCGGCACGTGCAGGCGCTCGAGCACCGAGAGCACCTGCGGCGTGTAGGGCCCGGGGCCGTCGTCGAAGGTCAGCGCGAGCTCACGGTGCTGGCCGCCGGCCATGCGCACCGCGGGAGCGTAGGCGAGCGTTCGGGTGATGGCCGTGTTCTCGGCTGTCTGCTCGGCCGCCACAAACGATCCCGCCCCGCCACCGGCCAGTGCCTTGATGCGGCTCAGATACCCGCCGACGGAGGCGACCTTCCTGACCGCTTGGCCGCCGCCACCCGAGGAGGCACCGATCACGATTCCCACCACCAGGGCCAGCGCTGCCAACATCCCCAGCGCGGCCAGGCGGCGACGGCGGTGATGCACCGCGAGCGGGGCTCGGCTGCCGTCGCTCTGCAGCCGCGTGCGCACACGGGCGAACAGGGTGTCGGTGGGTGAGGAGTCGCCGTCGTCCATTGGGCTGTGAGTCAGTCGTCCCCGACCCGTTAAGGCTGGTCAGGACGCGTGTTCGGGCTTTCATGATGGCGGCTGAGGCGGCTCCGTGCCGCCCGAGCGTCCGTCTACGCTGACGTGGCCGTGTCCGCCCCCACCTGGCTCATCATCCCCACGTACAACGAGGCCGTGAACCTGGAGCGGATCGTCGCCGCGGCACGCTCAGAGCTCGGCCGCGTGATCCCCGGCGAGTATCGGATCCTGGTTGTTGACGATAACTCGCCCGATGGCACGGGGGCGATCGCCGAGTCGCTCGCCTCGGGCAGCGACGACCTCGAGGTGCTGCATCGCCCGGACAAGCGCGGACTCGGGCAGGCCTACCTGGCCGGCTTCGCCCAGGCACTGCAGGCCGGCGCCGAGCGGGTGATCGAGATGGACGCCGACTTCTCCCACGACCCCCGCTATCTCCCAGCGCTGCTGGACGCCGGCCGGACGGCGGACCTGGTGCTCGGCTCGCGGTACGTGCGGGGTGGCGGGGTGCGCGACTGGGGCCTGGTGCGCCAGTTGGTCAGTCGCGGCGGAGGTCTGTACGCCCGCGCGGTCCTCGGGGTCCAAGTGCGCGACCTGACCGGCGGGTTTAAGTGCATCCACCGTCGGGTGCTGGAGGCGATCGATCTGCCGAGCGTCCGCGCCGAGGGCTACGTGTTCCAGATCGAGGTCACCTACCGGGCGGTACTGGCGGGCTTCACAGTTCGAGAAGTGCCGATCGTGTTCGCCGATCGCACGGCGGGCAAGTCAAAGATGTCGGCCCGGATCGCGCTGGAGGCGATGTGGCTGGTGCCGGCGATCAAGCGCGACGCTGCTTCCGCGCTCGCGCGCGCGGGTAGAAATACGTCGGAGCCGCAGAACTCCTAACACGACTCAAACCTTGCTCAAACCCCCTGGAGTCCTCACTCGGGCATCCTCGACCGAGATGACCGTTCAGAGTCCGCTGCGCGCTGGAGTCAACGGCGCGGGGATGCCGCTGCCCGCCGCCGGTCTGCGGGCCCGTGAGACCTCCAGCAGCCGCGGCGGTCTGATCGCGATCGCCGGACTGCTGATCACCGGCTGCCTGCTCGCGGTCGCGGCCGCCGGAACCGAGTCCCTGCTGCCGTTGTCGGTCCGACCGGTCCCGACGTCGCTGGCCGGCGCGTTTGGAGCCACCGGGCTGAACCTCCACGTCGGAGGGGCGATCGCCGCCCTGACCCTGATGTTTGTGTCCTATGCGATGGTCGTCGCCGCCGCCGGAAGGCTGTCGGCGAAGGTCGTGGTGATCGCGGTGGCGGCACTGCACGCCGTCGTGCTGCTGGGGCCGCCGCTGGTCTCGACCGATGTGTTCAGCTACCAGGCGTACGCGCGCATGGGGGCGCAGTACTCCTACAACCCGTACCTGAACGGACCGCACGCGATCGCGCTGGATCAGGTGTTCCCCTACATCGGCGCTAAGTGGTCCTACACGCCGAGCGTCTATGGACCGGTGTTCACGGCGTTCAGCTACCTGCTGGCGCCGCTCACGATCGCCACCAGCGTGTTCGCCTACAAGTCGATCGCGGCCGTCGCCAGTCTGGCGCTGGTGGCACTGGTTTGGCAATGCGCCCGCCTGCGTGGAATCGATCCGGTCCGGGCGACGGCGCTCGTCGGGCTCAACCCCCTGCTTGTGCTCTACGGCGTCGGTGGGGGCCACAACGACCTGCTGATGCTGGTAGCGGTGGTGGGCGCCATCTACGCCGTGCTGGCTTCGCGCGAGCGCCTCGGTGGCGGGCTGACGATGGTCGCCATCGGGATCAAGCTGACCGCTGGCCTGCTGTTGCCGTTCGCGGTCGCCGCCGGCGGCGCTCACCGCGGACGGGGCCGGCGCCGCGATCTGCTGCTCGGCGCCGGTGTCGGGTTCGCGCTGATCGCCGCGCTCAGCTTCACGGTCTTCGGCTCGGGCGCGTTCCATCTGCTGGCCACCGTGAGCCAGGGCCAGTCCGAGGGTGACTGGAAGAGCATTCCGGGCGTCATCTCGACGCGGCTCGGCTCGCCGACGGTCGGGCACATCTCCAGCTACGTGCTGGCGGCGGCGTTCGTGGTCCTGTCCGCCTGGCTGGTGTGGCGCGTCTGGCAGGGACGGACTGACTGGATCGACGGGGCGGGCTGGGCTACGTTCGCGATGCTGATCGCCTCCAGCTCACTGCTGCCCTGGTACGTGTTGTGGATGCTTCCGCTCGCTGCGCTCGGCCATGACCGCCGGCTGTGGCGGATGGCGGTGGTGATGACGGGAGTGGTACAGGCGATCCAGCTGCTGGGTTACATCCCGCATGGCGCATTCTTATAGGACGTGGCGACTGTGACCCCTACGATTGACCCATGAGCGTTCCTCCCCCGGTTCTCGCTGACGATCCGCGGGTGCTCGACCTGGTCAGCGTCGTCGCACCCGTGTTCAACGAGGAGGCGACGATCGACGAGTTCTATGCGCGGGTTTGCGGCGCGCTGGACGGGCTGCCGTTTGAGGTCGTGCTCGTCGACGATGGGTCGACCGACGGAACCCCGCACCGCCTGGAGCAGATCGCCGCGGGTGATCCGCGCGTGCGCGTCGTGTACCTGTCACGCAACTTCGGCCATCAGACGGCGCTGACCGCCGGCCTGGATCACGCTCGGGGCGACGCGACGGTGATGCTGGATGCTGATCTGCAGGACCCGCCCGAGCTGATCACGACGATGCTCGATCACTGGCGCGCCGGCTGCGACGTGGTCTACGCGGTCCGTGACCACCGTCACGGCGAGTCACGCTTCAAGCTCAGCACCGCCCGCTGGTTCTACGCGCTGTTCGACAAGCTGGCCAACGTCGAGCTGCAGCACAACTCGGGCGACTTCCGCCTGCTGGACCGCCGGCCGCTGGACGCGCTGCTGTCGATGCGCGAGCGCAACCGGTTCCTGCGCGGGATGACGGTATGGGTCGGCTACACCCAGGCAGCCGTCCCCTATCACCGCGATCCGCGCTACGCCGGCGAGACCAAGTACGCGCTCTCCAAGATGCTGCGCTTCTCTCTGGACGCGATCTCCTCGTTCTCGCACCGACCGCTGCAGCTGGCCACGCTGCTGGGCTTCCTGATCTCGACCCTGGCCTTCATCGCCATCCCAGTGGTGATCGTGCTGCGGATCCTCGGCTCCTACCTACCCGGGTTCAGCATGCTGACGATCGTCGTGCTGCTGCTGGGCGGGATCGAGCTGATCGCGATCGGGATCATCGGCGAGTACGTCGGCCGGATCTACGACGAGGTCAAGGGCCGCCCGCTCTACCTGGTGCGGGCACGGCGCAACATGGCCGACCCGTCAGCCGAGCTTCACCGCGGCGCGTTGCCGACGGTCGCCGCCGATACCGACCTGACGGCGGCGGCGGTCGATCCAATCGACGGGCAGCCGCTGACTCCGACTACCCGCCGGCTGGATTAGGACCGACTGCCGGGTTGGCCCGGCCGTCTGGCTGGCGCGAACCTGGGCCCGCAACCTCGAGCGCGGCGATCCGACTCGAGAGGCCCTTGATCGCTTCGGCCACGGGGTCGGGCAGATGGATCCAGTCGGCGTCGGGGCCCTCGGGGCGCCGGCCCTCGACACGGACCGGGTGACCGGGATTGCCGACTACGGTGGCGTGGGACGGGACGTCGTGGATGACGACGCTGTTGGCGCCGATCTTGGAACCGTGGCCGACGGTGATCGGTCCCAGCAGCTTCGCCCCCGAACCGATCGTGACGTTGTCCTCCACGGTCGGATGGCGCTTGCCGGTGGCAAAGCCGGTGCCGCCGAGCGTCACCCCCTGATACAGCGTTACGTCATCGCCGATCTGAGCCGTCTCACCGATCACGACGCCCATGCCGTGGTCGATGAAGAAGCCGTCGCCGATCCGTGCGGCTGGGTGGATCTCAATCCCCGTCAGCGAGCGGCCGACCGCAGCGACCATGCGGGCGACCGCCGGCAGGCCGGCGCCGTAGAGCGCGTGGGCGACCCGATGGGCGAGCAGCGCGTGCACCCCCGGCCAGGCAGAGAGGATCTGGGCGGTGCCCACTCCCTGGGCGGCTGGATCACGTGCCTTGACGGCAGCGACGTCGCCCCGGATCTCCGCCGCGGTGCGGGCGACCAGACCGAGGCCGAACATCGACCCAGCGTAGCGAGCCCAACCCGTCTCTCCGTTACCTCGTGAGCGCCGATCGGGGCGACCACCCATTACGGAGCGAAGAACGGAGTCGACACGTAGCGCTCGCCCGAGTCGGGCAGGATCGTGGCGATCCGCGCCCCGCGTGACTCCGGGCGGGCGCCGATCTGGAGCGCCGCCCAGACCGCCGCTCCGCAGGACATGCCGGCGAGCACCCCCTCGCGACGCGCCAACAGCCGGGCGGTCTCGATCGCATCCTCGTCTTGCACGGCGATTACCTCATCCAGCAGTTCGCGGTTGAGCACCGCCGGAACGAACCCGGCGCCGATCCCTTGGATCTTGTGCGGCCCCGGGAGACCGCCCGAGAGGACGGCGGAGCTACGCGGCTCGACGGCGACGACGCGGCAACCCGGATCGCGCTCCTTGAGGAACTCCCCCACGCCGGTGATCGTTCCGCCTGTGCCGACACCCGCGACGAACACGTCGATCCGACCGTCCAGCGCGGCCCACAGCTCGGGGCCCGTCGTGCGACGATGGATCTCCGGGTTGGCCGGGTTGGAGAATTGGTCGGGCAGGAACACGTCGTCGCGGGCCGCCAGTTCCCGAGCCGCGTCAACCGCCTCGTTCATCCCGCCCAGCGACTCGGTGACCTGGACCCGCGCACCGTACAGACGCAGCAGGCTCTCGCGTTCTCGACTCATTCCCTCGGGGAGGGTGAGGATCAGGTCATAGCCCCTGGCCGCACACACGAACGCCAGCGCGATCCCGGTGTTGCCGCTGGTTGCCTCCACGATCGTCGTCTTGGCGGGCTGGATCCGGCCCTCGTGCTCGGCCGCGTCGATCATCGCCACCCCGATCCGGTCCTTGACGCTGCCGCCGGGGTTGAATGCCTCGAGCTTGGCAAACAGCTCGATCTCGAGCTCGCCGACGATGCGGGTGAGTTTGACGATCGGGGTTCCACCGACGAGGTCTGCGATGTTGTTCGAAACCGGCGCCATTACCGCCGAACACCCTAGCCAGCCGGCGGCTAGATGTGGTACATCGGTGCACCTGCCGAGCGAAGCTCCTCCTCGGCCACCGACGATACGGTGGCCTCACGCAGCACGCCACAGGCGGCGGTGGCCGCGTCTGCGAACACACCCGCCGCACCCGCGCCCAGCGGCCCGTCCAGAAGCTCAACCAGCTCCAGCACGGTCACCTCGGTAGCGGGGCGAGCGAGGCTGTAGCCACCCTTGACCCCTCGCTGGGAGCTCAGGATGCCCGCGCGGCGCAGCGTCGCGAACAGCTGCTCCAGGAACTGCACCGGGATCTGCCGGCGACGGGCCAATTCTGCGATCGGGACCGGGCAGGCCGACCCCTGGTGGTGGAGCTCGACCAGCGCGCTGAGCGCATACGGTGACTTGGTGGTGATCGAGATCATCGGCGTGCTCGATCCTAGGCGACACGCCGCGAGCCGGGATGCCCAGCGGACCTGCTAGATCCAGCCGCGCTCGGTGGCGATGAGCACCGCCTGTGCGCGATCCATCGCGCCGAGCTTGCCGTAGACGTTGTGCAGATGGGTGCGGATCGTGCTCGTCGACAGACCGAGCTCGGCGGCGATCTGCTTGTAGACCATGCCCTTGGCCAGTCGCCTCAGGACGTCCACTTCGCGGGTGGACATCGGGCACGGGTCCACCTGACGCGGACGCGCACTGGCAGCCGGAAGCGGCAACTCGTAGAGCACGGTACGCAGGTTGGCGGGACTCAGGCCGACGGTGCGGGCCGCGACAAGCATCTCCGACGGGGAGATCGTGCCTCCCAGAACGTAGTGCGCAAGCATGTCGGCGAGGCGGACGATCGCCGCCTCTTCGGTGGCGTCGGCGGCGTGATGGCGTTCGATCACGCTGGCGATCGAGCGCGGCAGCGCCCACCGGCGGGCCAGCACGCCGCCGACCAGCGCGTGGTCGACACCGAGCTCCCGGCGCTCGCGCTGCAGCCGCTCCTCGGGGGTGCGGGCGTCACCGTGCACCTGACCGGGGTAGCCCGGATAGGCGTGCACGAGCACGAGCTTGCCGATGTCGTGCAACAGTGAGGTCACCATCAGCCGGTCGCGTGACTCATAGCCGATCTCCCGGGCAAGGCGGTCGGCGGCCCGCTGAGTGGCGACCGCATGCAGGCGAAAGCGCTCGGGCATCCCCTGCCACATGGCGGTGCGCTCGAAGAAGTCAAATGTCCGCGCCCGGCGAGCGATCGCGCGTACGGTCTTGGTGGAGAGGACATCGACGGCGCTGACCACGCTCTCCACGCGGCTCCGCGTCGAACCCTCGGCCTGGTTGGCGAGACGCACGACCGTGACCGCCAGCGCCACGTCGGCCTCCACAGCGGAGATGACATCGCCGACGGACGGCTCACCCGCCTCGAACAGTCGCAGCACGCGGTTGCGCGACTCGACCAGCACGGGATAGGCCTCGAGCGCCTCGAACGCGTTGGTCAGTCGACGTCCGTGACCCTCGTTGTGATGCCGCTCGCGTGAGGCGTATGGATCCGTAGGTCCGCTTTTCACCGCAGCCAATGCCACCGGTCTATCACGCATCCCTATCGCCCGATAGGGCGTCATTCATTTTGCCTTGATCTGCGAAGGCCAACTCATCGGGTGATTATCGGCAGATGTTCGACGGTTGTTTAGACCTCAAACCGCAACTCTCATCCGTCCCGGCGCGCCCGCTGAAGCGCCGCGTCGATCCGCCGAAGCGACTCGTCGCGACCCACCAGCGCCAGCGTCTCGAAGATCCCGGGCGACACGGTCTGACCGGCGATCGCGACCCGCACGGGTTGGAACACCTTTCCGGGCTTGACCTCGCGGGACTCCACCACCCCCCGCAGGGAAGCCTCGATCGTGGCGACGTCGAACGGGGCGGCCTGCGCGAGCGCGGCGCGGGCTGCGGCCAGCGTCTCGGCCCCGCCATCGCGTCCGATGTTTTTCGCAAAGGCCTCTGGGTCGTCGACCGGCCCGTCGAACACGAACGACACCAGCGGCAAGAAGTCGCTCAACGTCTGGCTCTTCTCGGCCGAGATCTCGACCGCGTCGCGCAGCCCGCTCTGACCGGTGAAGCGCTCCAGACGCCCGGTCAGCTCCTCGAGTGGGAGCTCGCGCAGATGGCGGCCGTTGAGATGACGGAGCTTGCGCTCGTCGAACACGGCCGGGTTCTTGGACACCCGCTCCAGTCGGAAGCGCTCGGCCAGCTCCGGCAGCGTGAAGAACTCCTCGTCGGACGCGAAACCGGCCCCTAGCAGCGCGATGTAATTGTCGACCGCCTCGGGCAGGTAGCCTGCGTCGCGCAGCTCCTGCACCGACGCGGAACCGTGGCGCTTGGACAGCTTGCGCCCGTCGGGGCCGTGCAGCAGCGGCAGGTGCGCGTACAGCGGGATCGGCGCGCCCAGAGCCTCGAGCACCAGCTGCTGCTTGGGGGTGTTGGAGAGATGGTCCTCGCCGCGCACCACGTGCGTGATCCCGGCGTCCAGGTCGTCGATCGCGACGGCGAAGTTGTATAGCGGCGAGCCGTCGGCCCGGGCGATCACCGGGTCGTCGAGGTTGGCGTTGGGAAACCGGGTCTCGCCACGGATCACGTCACGCACGAGCGTGTCTCCGTCATCGGGCACGTGCAGGCGAACTGCTCCGGCGGACTCGGGGTTGCCGCGGAAGCCGCGCTCGGAGCCGTGACGGTCCTTGAACTCCCGAACGTCGTCGGCGGTCGCCGAGGAGTAATAAGCGTGCTCTGACTCCAGCAGCCGGGCGAGCACCTCGGCGTGGCGACCGGCCTGCGCGGTCTGGAGAATCGGTCCCTCGTCGAAGTCCAGATTGAGCCAGCTGAGCGCATCGAGGATCTGCTCGATGTTCTCGGGTGTGGACCGCTCGCGGTCTGTATCTTCGATGCGCAGCACGAGCGTGCCGCCCTGGCCGCGCGCCAGCAGCCAGTTGTACAAGGCAGTGCGCGCCCCGCCGATATGCAGGGCGCCCGTCGGGGAAGGAGCAAAGCGAACTCTCATGGACACCGTGACAGCATGCTAATCGGCGCGCACGTCTCACCGGCGGGCGGCCTGCCCAAGGCGATTGAGCGGGGCGTGGAGCGCGGCTGCGAGGCGATCCAGATCTTCAACCAGTCCCCGCGCATGTGGCGACCGACCGCCTATGACGAGGACGCCTTTGGGGCGTTTAGGGAGGCGATGAAACCGAGCCCGATCAAGGCCGTCCTGATCCACGCCGTGTACCTGATCAACTGCGCCTCGGAGGACTCAGAGATCCGCGACAAGTCTCGCGCCTCCCTGATCCAATCGCTGCGGGTCGGGGCCGGGATCGGCGCGACCGGAGTAGTGCTGCACGCCGGATCGGCGAAGCAGGGGGACGTCGGTGAGGCGATCACGCGCGCCGGCACGGTGATCTCGGAAGCGCTGTCGGAGACCGAGCGCTGTCCGCTGCACCTGGAGAACACCGCCGGAACCGGAGGCACGCTCGGTCGTTCGTTCGCCGAGCTGGCGCAACTGATCGACGCTGCCGGCGCCGACAAGCGCCTCGGGGTGTGTCTGGACTCCTGCCACCTGCTGGCCTCCGGCTATGACATCCGCACCGCCAAGGGCCTGAGCGAGACGCTTGACGACTTCCGCAGGCAGGTCGGGATCAGGCGGCTCGGCTCCCTGCACCTCAACGATTCCCAAACGCCGCTGGGCTCTAACCGTGACCGCCACGCCGACATCGGTCAGGGCGAGCTCGGTGAGTCCGGCTGCGCGGCGTTCCTGTCAGAGCCGCGGTTTGACAAACTCGCGTGCGTGCTCGAGACCCCGGGCCCCGACCGGCAGGGGCCCACTCGTGACGAACTCGAGTTGTGCGCCGGGCTGCGCACGCGCGGACTGGCGTCGCGCAAGCGCACGGCCGCGCGCACCAAGAAGTCGGCGAGCTGACCGCGGCGATGCCAGCCGACCGCGGCGACGGATAGCGTGGGTTCTGCGATGGCCGCGAGCAACCTGA
Source organism: Solirubrobacteraceae bacterium (assembly GCA_050999585.1). Lineage (GTDB taxonomy): Bacteria > Actinomycetota > Thermoleophilia > Solirubrobacterales > Solirubrobacteraceae > Palsa-465. The sequence goes on from JBPCPC010000258.1 coordinate 23,693, forward strand.
CCCGCCCCGGCGACGCCCTGGTGGTGTTCGGTATCACCGGCGACCTGGCGCGCAAGATGACGTTCCGGTCTCTGTACCGACTCGAAAGTCGCCGCCTGCTCAACGTCCCGGTGATCGGCGTCGCGGTCGAAAACTGGACCGACGAGCGTCTGCGCAAGCACGCCCGTGAGGCCGTGCAGGCCACTGGGGAGACGATCGACGACGGGGTGTTCGCCCGGTTTGCCAGGCGCTTGTCCTACGTGAGTGGTGATTTCGGCACCGCGGCCACCTACCGGGCGGTGGCAACCGCGCTCGGCAAGGCCGCAAACCCCGTGTTCTACCTGGAGATCCCACCGTCGTTGTTCGGGACCGTGGTCGCTGGCCTGGCGGGTGCCGGCCTGGTCCAGAACGGGCAGCGGGTGGCCGTGGAGAAACCGTTCGGGCACGATCTGAAGTCGGCGCAGGCGCTGGCGGCCGAGCTGCACCGATACCTCAGCGAGCCGCAGCTGTTCCGCATCGACCATTTCCTGGGCAAGATGGGCCTGGACGAGATTCTGTACCTGCGTTTCGCGAATGCGATCCTCGAGCCGGTCTGGAACCGCAGCTACGTCTCATCGGTGCAGATCACGATGGCCGAGAGCTTCGGCGTCAAGGATCGCGGGCACTTCTACGACCCGGTGGGAGCCCTGCGCGACGTGGTCGTCAACCACCTCATGCAGATGCTTGCCGCGGCGGCGATGGAAGCGCCGGCGGCCGGCGACCCCGACAGCTATAAGGACGCCAAGGCGGCCGTGTTCCGCTCGGTCAAGTCTGCTGACCCGGCGCACTGTGTGCGCGGGCAGTACGACGGCTATCGCAAGATCGACGGGGTGCGACGCAACTCCGACACCGAGACCTTTGTGGCGCTGCGCCTGGGCATCGACAACTGGCGCTGGTCCGGCGTTCCGTTCTTCATCCGCACCGGCAAGCGGTTGCCCACCAATCAGACGGAGCTGCGACTCGTGTTTCGCAATCCGCCGCGGCTGCCGTTCATCCCCAGCGCGCGTCGCCGCCCCCAGCCGAGCCAGCTGACCTTCCGGATCGACCCGCACAGCGGCATCCGGATGACGCTCGACGCCCTGCGCGCCGACCGCCCCGGCGCGAGCGAGATCGACCTCGAGATGCAGTTCGCCCAAGAGGGCGGCGAGGGCGCCACCCCGTACGAGGTGCTGCTGCACGCCGCGTTGGTGGGAGACGCCAGCCATTTCACCCGCCAGGACACTGTCGAGGAGTGCTGGCGAATCGTCCAGCCGGTGCTCGACGCGCCCCCGAAGGCGATCCGGTACGCACAGGGTTCCTGGGGCCCGGAGCAGGCCTTCACGCTCGTCTCCGGCTTCGGGGGCTGGCGCGGGCCCTGGCTGCCCGGCTGAGACGCGGGCAGGGATCCCCGCCGCCCGAGCGAAGTACCCGCCAGCGTGCGCATCAGCCTGAGCACAATCATCTGGTTGATCGTCGGGGCGCTGATCGCCTCGGCTCACAATTACCTAGTCAACCTGAACGCGATCCGCCCGGTGGTCTCAGCCGCGCTGGCGGTCGTGCTCTGGCCGCTGCTGCTGCTCGGGATCAACCTGCACGTGCACTGACTCAGGCCGACCTCGGCGCAGCTCGTGTCCGTCCGCGGCCCGCGGCGCGTCAGTCGTCTCGGGCTTGCGGTTGCTTCTCGCGGTACCTGGCGCGCTCCCGCTCCCAGCATCTGTAACGTGGGCTCGTCCTTGGCCGAACGCCCGCTGACCTCAGGCGACGCTGGCGGCCTGCGGTTCAGAGGGACTGGCCGCCTCGGAGATCAGCGCCGGGCCGAGCAGATGATCGAGCTCGGCGTGCAGTCCGGGGCCGCGGGCGACGCGGAAGCTGGGGCCGAGCTTGAGCCGGCGACGACCGACGGTGGTGGTCAGCTCGATCACGACGTCGGATTCGCCGGGGAACCCGGCCAGCAGGTCCTTGAGCTCTCCCAGCGCGGTGGCGGGCAGCGCGGTCGCGTCGAGGCACAGCCGCAGCGCCGCCGGTGAAAGCGCCGGCTTGGCGGCCTGGACCTGGGCCTTGAGCACCTCCGCCTCGCTGGGCCGGAAGTGCTCGACCTGCTGGGCGATCAGGCACGTCTTGTCTCGGTCCTTGTGGTCGACCCGGCCGCGCACGAGCACGATCGAGTCGGTCTCCAGCGCGTCCCCGCACGCGTCCAGCACCTTGCCGAACACGACGATCTCCACCGACGCGTCGAGATCGTAGAGTGTGGCGAACGCCATCCAGTCGCCCTTCTTGGTCTTGATCTTCCGAAACTGGGTGACCATTCCTCCGATCGTCACCCAGTCGCCGTCGCGGCGGTCGGTGAGCTCGGCCAGGGTGCTATCGGCCTTGGCGTGCAGCGCCGGACCCACCTCCTTGAGCGGGTGCGCGGAGATGAACAGTCCCAAGGACTCCTTCTCGGCGGCCAGCATCTCGGAGCGATCGAACTCCTCACCCGGGATCGGCGCGTGGCTGGGCCCGGCGAACGCCGCAGCCGCCCCGTTCGCGGTCCCCCCGTCACCCGAGGAGTCGGCGTCCAAGCCGAGGTCGAAGATCGAGCCCTGCCCAATCAAGGCGTCCTGCTGGGTCTTCTGGCCGGCTGCCTGGGCCTGCTCGAGCACCGACAGCATGCCCTTGCGGGTCGCGTTGGTCGACCCGAAGGCGCCGCACTTGATCAGCGCCTCGATCGCCTTCTTGTTGACCGCCCGATTGTCGACCCGTTCGCAGAAGTCGAACAGGCTGGTGAACGGACGGGAGGGGCGAGCGGGGTCGGTGTCCTCCCGTGCGCGCTTGATCGCCTCCACCGCCTGGTAGCCGACGCCCTTGACCGCATCGAGGCCGAAGCGGATGTTGCCATCGACGACGACGAACTCGTGGTCTGAGAGGTTGACGTCGGGCGGGAGGATCGCGATCCCCATCTGCTCGGCCTGGGCGACGAAGAACGGCACCTTGTCCTTGGTGTCCATCACCGAAGAGATCAGCGCCGCCATGAACTCCGCCGGGTAGTTGGCCTTCAGCCACGCGGTTCGGTAGGCGATCAGCGCATAACACGCAGAATGAGATTTGTTGAACGAGTAGTCAGCGGACCGCTCGTTGGCCGTCCAGAGCCATTCGGTCACTGACTCGGTGGTCCCCGACGCGCGGCAGCCCTCGTAGAACTCGGGCTTGAGCTTGGCCATCGCCTCGCGGTTCTTCTTGCCGATCGCCTTACGCAGGTCGTCGGCCTTGGCGCCGCTGAACCCCGCGATCTCCTTGGAGATCTGCATCGCCTGCTCCTGGTAGACGACCACGCCGTTGGTCGATTCCAGGATCGAGAGCAGCCGGTCGTCGGGGTAGGAGACGCTCTCGGGATTGTGCTTGCCCCGCGTGTACGTCGGGATCTGCTCCATCGGGCCTGGGCGGTACAGGGCGTTGAGCGCGATCAGATGCTCGAGCTCGCTGGGGCGGACCTTCTTGAGCGTCTCGCGCATCCCCTCGGACTCGAACTGGAACACCCCGATCGAGTCGCCGCGCGCCATCATCTCGTACGTCTTGGCGTCGTCGAGCGGCACCGTGGTCATGTCGGGTCGGTCGCCGGTCGAGCGCTCGATGATGTCCAGCGCGTCCTCGATCACGTCGAGATTGCGCAGTCCTAGGAAGTCCATCTTCAGCAGGCCGAGCTGCTCGACGGGCTTCATCGAGAACTGCGTGACCGTGCGGAATACCTTCTCGCCGTTCTCGTCGGTGCCGGCATCGGCGATCTGCAGCGGCAGGATCTCGGTCAGCGGGCGGTCGGAGATGACCACGGCGGCGGCGTGGATCGACGAGTTGCGGACGATCCCCTCCAGCCCCTGGGCGACGTCGACGATCTGTTTGGCGACGCCGTCGCGGTCGACCTCGAGGCGCAGCGGCTGGCCGGGGGCGAGGCAGTCTTGAAAGCTGGGCGGCCGACCCATGATCTGGTCCGGGATCAGCTTGGCCAACCGGTCGCCCACGCCGTAGTCGTGACCGAGCACCCGCGCCGCGTCCCGCGTGGCGGCGCGGGGGAACATCTTGCCGAAGGTCACGATCTGCGCGACCGCCTCCTTGCCGTACTTCTCGGTCACGTAGCGGATCACGCGCTCACGGCCGCGGACCGAGAAGTCCATGTCAATGTCCGGCATCGACACGCGCTCGGGGTTCAGGAAGCGCTCGAACAGCAGGTCGTAGCGCAGCGGGTCCACATCGGTGATCTGCAGGCAGTAGGCGATGATTGAGCCGGCCGCCGATCCACGCCCGGGGCCGACCGCGATCCCCGCGTCCTTGGCGTACTTGACGAAGTCCCAGACGATCAGGAAGTAGGCGTTGAAGCCCATCCGGTCGATCACGCCGAGCTCGTACTGCGCCCGCTCGCGGGCTGCCGCCGGCACCGGGTCGCCATAGCGCTCGCGCAGCCCCGCGTCGACCAGCCGCTGCAGGTAATCGCGCTCTCCGGCGCCGTCGGGCATCGGATAGCTGGGGATCAGCTGACGGCCGAGCTCGATCTCGACATCGCAACGCTCGGCGATCTCGACGGTCGAGGCGATCGCCTCGGGCCATTGCGCGAATGAGTCGGCCATCTCCTGGCTGGAGCGCAGGTAGAACTCGTTGGTCTCAAAGCTGATCTTCGGGTGGCTGAGCGTCGACTTGGTCTGCACGCACAGCAGCGCCGCGTGGTGGTGGTAGTCCTCGCGCCGCAGGTAGTGCACGTCGCCGGTGCCGACGATCGGCCGGCCCAACTCGCGGGCGATGCGAACGATCTGCTCGTTGCACTTGTCCTGGAGCGCGAGGCCGTTCTTCTGCACCTCGAAGTAGACGTTGTCGGTGCCGACCGCCGCCATCAGCTCGTGCGCATGGGCACGGGCGTCGTCGGGCCGGTCGGCGGCGAGGTGTTGGCAGAAGCGCGAGGCCAGGCAGCCGCTGAGGGCTATCAGGCCCTCACCGTGGGCTGCCAGCTGGGCCATGTCGAGCGACGGCTTGCCGCGCTGATACCCCTCGATGAAGCCGGCCGAGGAGAGCTTGAAGAGGTTGCGATATCCGGCCGCGTTCGCCGCCAGCAACGTCAGATGGAAGCGATCAAGCTTGCCGGGAGCGCGCACCGCGTGGTCGTCGACGAGGTAGACCTCGCAGCCGATGATCGGCTTGACATCGTGCTTGCGGCAGGCCGTGAACAGCTCGACGGCGCCGTTCATGACGCCATGGTCGGTCAGCCCCAGCGCCGGCTGCCCGAACTCCGCGGCGCGGGCCGCCAGGGCTTCGATCTTGCACGCCCCGTCGAGCAGCGAGTACTCGGAATGGACGTGGAGGTGGGCGCAGGTCGGGGTCATCGGCGGCTCATATTCAGGTTAGGCATCGCGGCGGACGCCGCGGCTGATCGCAGTGGCCACGGGTTTCAGAATCACTCGCTCTGTGCGCGTTTGATCCATCCGCGCAGGGTGTCCAGCGGACCCGCATCGCCGTCGATCGCCGCCGCCGGCGCGGGCGATCCGGCCAGGACCGCCAGCAGCGCCTCGCCGGGACCAGTGATCGTGATCGCGATCCGTCCCTCCGGGGCCGAGCGCGTCACCTCGATCGGGCGGCCGTCGCGGACCACCAGGTAGACGCGACCGGCGGAGTCGCGCTCGGCGTCCTGGTAGGCGAGTGTGAACCGTTCGCCGGCGGTCCAGGCGGGCTTCACCATCGCCGCGATCAGGTGCAGCGCGGTGGTCGGCGCCAGCGTCACGCCGGCATCGCGCAACGCTACGAGGTCGAGCGGCAGCGCCAGCAGCGCGTGGAGCGCTGCCAGTCCGTCGCGGCGGCCGCGGACGCGCGGGAATCGCAGTCCCAACCACCCCGCCACCCGTCCGCCCAGCCGGCGCCAGAGCCCGCGTGCGATCAGCAGCCGGGCGATTCGGTCCGGGGCGCCCGTGACGCGGAACGCGACCTCCTCGCGCGAGCGGGCGCCGCCGTGCAGTTCGACGCGGGCCTCGCTCTCGCCCACCGACACGCGCACGCAGCCGCGCCCCGGACCCAGCACCAGGTCATAGGCGATCGGGTGGGGATAGACGACGCGCTGCAGCGCGAGCAGTTCCAGCAGCAGCTGCCCGGCCGCGCCGGCGTCGCTGCGCACGAGGCGGCGAAAGGCGGCGGCGAGCGTTGGACGCCCCACCCCGGCGAGCACCAGCGACCCGGTCAGCGGGTCCCCGACCGGCTCCGGGGGCGCAACCGACTCGCGCAGGCGGGTGAACGCGTCGGTCAGCCGGGCGGCCTGCACCGGCCCAGCACCGCCGGGAGCGGAGCCGCTGTCATCGGCGCCCTGAGCCGGCGCAGCCGGTGGTAACGGCTCCGGCGGCGGCGGCGGCGACGCGGGCCGGAGGTAGTCCAAAGCGCCGCGCAGCTCGCCGATCGCGGCGTACGCGTCACGGGAGCGCTCGCGCTGTCCGCCGAGCTCGCCTTCGAGCTGGGCGACGCGGCGCTCGGCGGCCTCACGCAGCGTTCGTTCCCGCTGCAGCGCGCCGCGCAGCCCGTAGAGCTCCTTCCGCAGCTGCTCGAGCGTCGCCGTCATGCGCTGGTCAAGCAGCACCCGCGCGGCCAGCCGGGTCTCGGCGGTGACCACGCGGGCGCGCAGCGAGGCGTCCGCCGCGGCCCGGGCGTCCAGCTCGCGGCGCAGCGTGTCGACGAGCCCGTCGCTGAGCCGGGGGGTGCTCGGCAGCGAGACGGCGGACGGCGGTGTCGGCGGCGGGGTCACCACGTCCGCGGGCTCGGGCAGCCGCGGCGGCGGCGAGAACGACGAGGACGGCGATGGCTCGGCGGGAACACGGCTCCCCACCCCCGCTTGGCGCAGGCGGAGCTGCGCCTCGAAGCGCAGCCGAGCGCTCTCGGGGCCGGCTGGCCGAGCCGGCGCGTGCAGCCGGGGGCGCGGCGGGACCTGGCGCTCGATGCGGACACGTGCGGCCTCGGCGGTGGCCGCGAGCTGCTCGGCCTCGTCG
>JBPCPC010000033.1:0-5754 GCA_050999585.1 Solirubrobacteraceae bacterium
GCGTAGACGAGGGCCGAGACCAGGAACAGGGCGGCGGTGATCAGCAGCCAATTGCGGGTGTAGCCCTCGAGGTGGTGGCCGGTGTCGTTGAAGTAGTTGGCACTGCTAAGTCCCAGGATCACGGGGAAGTAGACGATCAGCAGGATGCCGGAGATCGCCGCCGGAACGCGCAAGTGATTGACGGCCGCCAGCCGCGGCCGCCGCGCTCCCGGCCCGCGAGCGCCACGCGGCGCTCGGGACCAGATCCGGTCGAGCAGCGAGTAGAGCGGCAGCAGCACGAGATCGTGCAGCAGCGCCGCCCCGACGAACCAGGCGATCCAGTTGATGATCGTTCCGCCGCCGAGGATCTGGACAATCGCCCAGGCGGCGATGAAGAACGCGACCAGATGTCCGACCAGATGCAGCGGGCCCGAGCCGTAGAGCCGGCGGAAGCCGCCGATCATGCGTGCGCGAACGTCATCGAACCAATCCATTTCGTGCAGTGCACGCCGGGCACCACCGGGATGATGATCCTCGCCGGATAGCCGTGGTCGAGGGAGAGGCTAACCCCATTGACGCACAGCGCGAGCAGCGCGCGGTCATCGGCCACCTGGTCGGCGGTGTAGGCCGCGGCCCGAAATGGGCCGGCAGTCTGCAGCGACTGCACCTCCAGGAAGGCGCCCGGGGCCGCCCCGGCCAGCTTGGCCAGGTCGGCGAGCCGGACACCGGTCCAGCGCTGCGTGGTCGACCAACCCTCGACGCAGGCGATCGGCATGTCGTAGGTGTGCTGAGGCATGGCCATCAGCTGCTGGCGGCTGAGCTTGACCGTGCGCTGCCCCTTTAACGTCAGGCGCCAGCCGGGGTTCGAGGCGAGCTTGGTCACCTTGACGAAATCGGCGGTCTTGTTGACCTGGAAGTCGTTGGGCCCGGTCCCGAACACGCGACCCCGGGGGGCGAGCAGCGCCAGCCGCCGGAGCGGGCCCCCGGCGGACTCGCCGAGGTTGGCCACCAGCAGCGCCAGCGAGCCACCGCCGACGAGCCCCAGCATCCCCCGGCGGCTGATCGTAGGCTTGGCCGGCTTCAGCGGCGCCAGGCCACCGGGCTCATAGGCATGCGGGTGGGTGTTGGCCAGGTCGTCCTTGAGCGGCTTGAGCACGCCGTGCGTGCGATACGCCTGCCGGATCGTCGGCAGCTTGACCGAGACATGCAGGATCAGCGCCGAGATGAACACCCAGGCCCCGTAGTAGTGGGCGCGGACGAAGTTGAAATGGAACGGGTAGTAGACCTGGATGTTGACCACGCCGGTGGCGAACTCGAACAGCGCCCCGCCGACCAGCAGCAGGATGGACAGACGCTCGAGCACCGCAGCGACGCTGACCACCGGCGGCCAGGCAAACAGCTTCGGAATCACCGACCACAGCTTGGCCAGCAGCAGCGGGATCGCGATCAGGCCGATCGTGATGTGGGCGCCCTGGGTCAACGCGTACAGCCACGCGGGACTCGACGCCGGCAGCGTGATCAGTGGGCCGATGTCACCGCCGGGCGGGACGATCGCGTTGTGGCCGGTCCCGGGGTGATAGGCCGCGTGGGAGATGAAGCCCGTGACCGCGACGAGCAGCACCAACCCGAGCAGAATCGAGCCGATGAACGAGGTCAGCCAGGTACTGCGCAGCGGGCTGCGCCAGAAGCCCGGGCGCGTCGGACCGGGCGGCGGAGCGGGCCAGCGCAGCGCCGGCGGCTTGGGGAGCGTGGGCAGCTTCATGCCAGCTCCCCCAACACGTTGCGCATGTCACACGCCGCGCGCCAGCTGCCGCGCAAGCTGCCCGACACCTTGGACTGGCCGCCGACCCGCGGGCGGTAGTCCACCGGCACTTCAGCAATCGCCCAGCCGGCGCGGGAGGCCCGCAGCACCATCTCCAGCGGCCACCCGAAGCGGCGGTCGCGCAGCCCCAGCGCCAGCAGCGGCTCGCGGGCGGCGCAGCGCATCGGCCCGAGTTCGGTGAGCGCCACGCCGGTGCGCCGGCGCAGCTGTAGGGCCAGCACGCGGTTGGCGACCCGCGCGTGCACCGGCCACGCCCCGCGCTGCGCGCGCCGGGCACCCAGACACAGCTGCAGGCGGCCGGCCTGCACGGGCTCGACGACCGCGGGCAGCTGTCGCGGGTCCAGCGACCCGTCGCAGTCCATGAAGCAGACCAGCTCCGCCCGCGCCGCCGCTAGCCCCGCGAAGCAGGCGGCCCCGAACCCGGGGTGGGGCTCGACCACGACGCGTGCACCGAGCCGGCGAGCGATCGCGGCCGACCCATCGCGGGAGCCGTTATCGACGACCAGCGGTTCGAAACCGGCCGGCATCGTCTCGAGCACCAGCGCAATCGCCTGGGCCTCGTCGAGCACGGGGAGGATCACCTCGACCACGGTCTGAACCGTAGGCGGCGGTTCTTACGAGTCTGAAAACGAGGGTCCTGCGACGCTCCGCGCAGGCATCGGTTGCCATAGCGTCCGGGCGATGCGCGTGCTCGTCACCGGCGGCGCCGGGTTCATCGGTTCGCATGTCGTCGACCAACTGATCGACGACGGCCACGACGTGCGGGTGCTCGACGCGATGTTGCCGTTCGCCCATGCGGGTCGTCCCGACTATCTGAATCCCGCCGCCGAGCTGATCGAGGCCGACCTCGGCGATCCGCGTGTGACCCGCGACGCCGTGGCCGGGGTCGATGCGGTCTGCCATCAAGCCGCGATGGTCGGGCTGGGGGTCAACTTCGACGACGCGCCGGCGTACGCGTGCCACAACGACGTGGCCACCGCGGTGTTGCTCAGCGCGCTGGCGGCCCGAGGCTTCGGCGGCCGGCTGGTGCTGGCGAGCAGCATGGTCGTCTACGGCGAGGGCGCCTACAGCTGCCCCGCGCACGGCGTCGTCGCTCCCGAGCCGCGCCGCGCCGCCGACCTGCAGGCGGGTCAGTTCGAGCCGCGCTGCCCTGACTGCGGCGGCCCGCTGGACCCCGCCGCCGTGACCGAGGCCGCCCCGCTGGATCCGCGCAACGTGTACGCCGCCACCAAGGTGCACCAGGAGCATCTCTGCGCCTGCTTCGCCCGCGAGTCCGGAGCCGCAGTGATCGCCCTGCGCTATCACAACGTATATGGATCAAGGATGCCCCGCGACACGCCCTATGCCGGAGTCGCCTCGATCTTCGCCAGCGCGCTGACCCGCGGCGACGCGCCGCGGGTGTTCGAGGACGGCGGCCAGCTTCGCGATTTCGTGCATGTCCGCGACGTCGCTCGCGCCAACGTCGCGGCGCTGACGGCGAAGCGATCGCTGACCGGCGCGCTCAACGTCGCCAGCGGGCGGCCGCGCAGCGTGCTGCAGATGGCGCAGGCGCTGGCCGACGCCCATGGCCCGGTCGCCCCCCGGCCGGTGGTGACCGCCGACTTCCGGCTGGGCGACGTGCGCCACGTGTTCGCCTCCGCACAGAAAGCCGAGCAGCTGCTCGACTTTCGGGCGCATGAGGACTTCAGCGCGGGAATGGCCGAGTTCGCCCACGCCCCACTGCGGTCAGCGGCGTGACCCAGCCGTCGCTACTGGTGATCGCCAAGGACCCGCGGCCCGGTCACGCCAAGACGCGGCTATGCCCGCCGTGCGAACCGGCGCAGGCGGCCCAGCTGGCCGAGGCGGCGCTGCGCGACACGCTCGACGTCGTGATCGCCACCGCGGCCGCCCGCCGGGTGCTCGTGCTCGACGGGGACCCGGCGCGCTGGCGCCGGCGCGGACTGGACGTGATCCCGCAGCGCGGGGACGGGCTGGCCGACCGTCTCGCAGCTGCCTTTGCCGACATCGACGGTCCGGCGCTGCTGATCGGGATGGACACGCCGCAGCTGACCGGCGAGCTGCTCGCCGAAGGCCTGCAGGCGCTGTCGCGGTTCGACGCCGTGCTCGGACCCGCCGACGACGGCGGCTACTGGAGCGTCGGGCTGCGCCGCCCCCACGAACACGCCTTCCGCGACATCCCGATGAGCTCGGAGACGACACTGCGGTGCCAGCGCGAGCGCTTCGCCGGGCTGGGGCTGGGCGTCTATGACCAGCCGCAGCTGCGCGACGTGGACACGATCGCCGATGCGCACGCGGTCGCCCGTCAGGCACCGAGATCGCGCTTCGCCGGCGTGCTGGCGCTGATCGCGGCCGGATGACTCGCGCCGCCGACCCCCAGGCGAGGCCGGACCAGCGCCGGCGCGGCCCGCTGGGTCTGTACTCCGACAGCCTGCGCCGGCAGACGCAGGGCGGCGAAGATGACGTGATCGTCCGTTTCCGCGACGGCCGCTCGCGCCCGCTGCTGGTCTCGCGCTGGATCGCCCGGGCCGACGAGATCGAGGAACGGGCACTGCGCGCACTGCACGGACCCGTGCTCGACGTCGGCTGTGGACCAGGGCGGCACCTGCACGCGCTGGCGCGGCGCGGCGTGTTCGGCCTGGGCGTCGACCTGTCGCCCGTCGCCGTCGGGCTGGCTCGCGGCGCCGGCGCAAACGCGATCGTCGGCTCGATCTTCGACGAGCTGCCCGGGACCGACAGCTGGGCCAGTGCGCTGCTCCTGGACGGCAATATCGGGATCGGCGGGGACCCGGCGAGGCTGCTGCGGCGCGTCGGCGGGCTGCTGGCCGCCGACGGACAGATGCTCGTCGAGCTGGAGCCGCCGGAGACCACCAGCGTGCGCACCCACGTCCGGTTGGAGACCGTAGAGACGTCCAGCGAATGGTTCGCGTGGGCGGAGGTCTCGGCGGCCGACATCACCGGCGTCGCGGCCAACAGCGGCTTTGCGGTCCGGCGGTGGTGGACCGAGGGCGGACGCTGGTTCGCCCTGCTGGCCTCAGGCTGACCGCGAGCGCACGACCTCGGCGAAGCGGGCGAACATCGGGCGCGCCGCCGCCATCTGGGCCACCAGCCGACGCCGGCTCTCGGCGCGGAACTCCGCGATCGGGTGCCCGGCGCCCTCGATCTCGGCGATCCCGCCGGATTCGGCCAGCCAGGTGTCGACGAGCAGCCCGGGCGTGAGCTCGAGATGCATCTGACTGCCCCAGGCGCTCGCGCCGACCCGGAACAGGGCGGCGCCAGGACTGGCCGTAGTGCCGAGCAGCTGGGCCCCCGCCGGCGCCTGGATCAGGTCCTCGTGCCACTTCAGCACCGGCAGCCCGTCGGGGAGCGCACCGAACACCGGATCGGACGCGGCGCAGGGCAGCAGCGCGAGCGGCGGCCAGCCGGCGTACATGCTCTCCATCGCGGCCACGCGCCCGCCGCCGGCCACCGCCAGCAGCTGCGCGCCCAGGCACATCCCCAGCACCGGCACGCCGGCGACCAGCGCGTCTGACAGCAACCCGACCTCGGCCGACAGAAACGGGTCCTGATCGGCTCGGGTGGCGCTCTGGCGGCCGCCGAGCGTGACGATCGCGCCCAGCGCGGAGAGCGGCGGCAACGGGTCGCCGTCGACTGAGTCGACCTGCGCCACCGGGCAGCCGGCGCGCTCCAGACAGCCGCGCACCAGCCCGGTGTCGCGGTCGTCAAGATGGGTGACGATCAGCGTCGGCCTCACGGCGCGCGAGCATAGTGCCCACGGGCGTGGCACCCTGTGGGGGTGCGCCGGCGATCACTTCTCATCGGAGCGCTGGCGCTGGCCGGCGCGACCGGATGCGGCGGGGCGCAGCGCGCCGCCGCCCCCACCACCGCCCCCAACCGTCCGCACATCCGCCTCACCGCCGACCAGAGTGCAATGGGGCTGTTTCTTATCCACCCCT
>JBPCPC010000039.1:0-4060 GCA_050999585.1 Solirubrobacteraceae bacterium
ACCGGGGAGCGGCCGTTCTACGAGCAGCTGGTGGTGCGCGAGAAGCACTCCCGCAACCTGGTGGACGCCCCGCTTGAGCCGAAGGTGGCCCACCGTGGAGACCCCACAGTCGTGGTCATGCCCGGCAACCACGGGATCAGCGGCGCAGCACTGGCGCCGGCGCCCGACTGCGGGCTGCTGGAGGTGCTCCACTATCCGATGCGGACGTTCGCTCAGTTCGAGCGCAAGGTTCTGGCCACCGGAGTCGGTTACGAGTCACTGCCGTTCCGGTCGCCGGAGGTCGGGCGCGATCAGCTGCGACTGCTGGAGCTCCAACGCAGCGGCAAGCTCCGCGCGTACTTTGACGGCCAGGTGCGGTCCACCGCAGACGTGCTCGCTGGCTTGCGTGGAGGTGAGCTGGTGCTCGACCGACGGCTCGCGCGGTTCATGGCCGAAGCCCAGCACGCCCGCGACCGGGATCTTGACCCGGTCGCGACCAGGCCCGACTCCGAAGCGGCGCGGGCGCTGCTCGCGGCGGCGTTGGGCGGGCCGGGCGAGCCGCCTGCCCACAGTTCCCTTGCGCGCAACCCTCCATACGCGCCCACCAACGACAACCGGCCACTGCCACTTGACCGCGGCGCGCTCCCGCTCACCCAAGACGCCGCCTGGCAGATGTCCTTCGGCGAACGAGCCGTACTCGAGGGGATCCTGGCCCAGGTCAGACCCAGGCTGGCGCTGGAGATCGGAACCGCCGAGGGCGGAAGCCTGGCACGGATCGCCGCCTACAGCGCTGAGGTGCACTCGATCGATCTCACCCACGACCAGATCACCCGCGACCTGCCATCGCATGTTGCCCGCCACACCGGCTCGAGCGGCGAGCTGCTGGTGCCGCTGTTGGAGTCGTTCGTGAGCCGAGGCCGCAGCCTTGACTTCGTCCTCGTCGACGGGGATCACTCGTTTGAGGGCGTCCGGTCTGACCTGCTGGCACTGCTCGAATCTGCGGCGACGGCGCGCTCCGTGATCCTCGTGCACGACACGATGAACGCGGAGATCCGGGCCGGAATCGAGAGCCTCGCGCTCGATGAGGACCCGAAACTCGTGTACTACGAGTTGGATTTGGTCCCGGGCTACGTGTTTCGCGACGGGGAGTGTCGCGGCGCAATCTGGGGAGGCATCGGCTTGCTGCTTACCGACCGGAGCCGCTCGACGACGTATCCGCAGGGCCCTCGGCAGACGCGTTACTGCGAGCTGCACGACCTGCTTCACCGGCATCGCAGCGAGCTTCTCGAATGACGCCATCCGACGTACGTCGCCGTCGACGCTCAGGCGGACCGGCGGAAGCGGAAGCCCGTTCTTCGTACCCGGTCCGGCGACTCAGCAGGAGCATTAGTTCACTGGCCAATTCGGACCGGCTCTCCGCGGCAGTCCCCGAGCGGCGCACGAGCAGAGCGGGTAGAGAGCCCTCAGGCGCCGTCTGACGCTGGACGACCGAGCCCTTTCGCCAATGCCTCCCATCCTTCCCGAACAGGCTCGGCTGCGCGCCGTGATCCTCGAGCTGCTCGAGCGCCGCGAACCCGGCAAGACCATCTGTCCCTCTGACGCCGCCCGTGCACTGGCCGGCAAGGACTTCCGCCCGCTCATGGACACGACGCGCGCCGCCGCCGCCGAGCTTGTGGCCGACGGCGAGATCGAGGTCACCCAGCGCGGCGAGGTCGTCGACATCGTGCACGCGCGCGGGCCGATCCGCCTGCGACGTCGAAGCAAGTAGGGCGGCCGGGTGCGCTTTCCGTTAGCGGGCCGGGGAGCATCCGGCTCCCCGGCCGAGCAGCATCCGTCGGCGGTTATGACTTGCTGAGTCTCGCGTCGGCCGCCTGCAGCACGCCGTCGCGGCGCTTGCGCGGGCGTTCGTAGTCACGCACGCTCGCGACGAGCTTGTCGTTGCCCTCAGAGATCAGCTTGTGGATCTCCGGCACGTTGAGCTCGTCATAGCCAGGTACGGGCTCGTGGCCGCGCAAGGCGCTGATTCTGTCGAGCACCGTCTGGCGGGACTGGTGTGCCTTCTCATAGGTCTGCACCTCGCGCAGCTCACGCTGGGAGAATTGCGGCAGCTTCTCGTTGACCTCTGCGGCGGTCAAGGACTCGTAGGCTTCACCGGTCCACCGTGCCGGGCCGCTCTGCGAAGCGTTCCCCGACGTCGGCTTTGACGTCGTGGGGGTCTTGGGGCGGGTTTGCGCCCGGCCTTGTTGCTTGCTCGCGCTGGCAGCGGCCTCGCGGCTGCTCTTGACGACTTCGGCGCCCGCTCGGCTGGCGAGGCTGGTCGCCTCCTCAGCTCGGTCGGCGAACTCGTCCTTGACCGAGTCAAAGCTCCCGACCAGCTCCTGCCTCACATTGGTCTGGATGCTGGTGACCTCAGAGATCCACTCCATAGAGGCCTGCTGGGCGAGCTTCTGCTGCTCGGCAATAGCCTCCAGCCCAGCGATATAGGTCCTAGTTGATGCGTTCGCGACCCTCGTGGCTGCCTCGAAAAAAGAAGCCATCGTCTCGCCAGGGATTTTGGTCAAGAAGGGTGGTAGTTGGGTTTCGGTCGGGGTCATGAATGACCTCCCAGTTTGATTTTCAGGACTTCGTATTCCGCTTGCAGATTAGCACGTGACCAGCAAGGTAGCTAGCAGCACTGGTTGGCCTCTAGTGCTGGCGCAGGCCGAAGAAGCCGATCATTTCGGTGGAGGCGTCGGGGCCCTGTGGGTCGGTGTAGGAGCCCGCGGGACTGCCGCCATACCAAGCATGCCCACCGCCGTGAACGATCCAGCACTCGGCCACGGGCACGCTGTCGCGGTTGTGGTGCACGGTGCGGGTGTAACGACGGCCGCGGTTGCCGCTGGTCGTTGTCGGGTCATAGCCGCCGGTGCTTTCCTCGGCAGCAAGCCGGGCGGCGATCAGCTTGTCGGCATTGACCGCAGCCACGATCGTGTCTCGGTCGCCGTGAAAGACGATCAGCGGCACCGCACTGGTTGCGGCCGGTGTGCCCCCGGTCCGCATAGCCGCGAACGCCGAACTGGCGTTGTGGGCGGCGCGATAGGCGAGTCCGGAGTGCACCCCCACCGCCGCATATAGGTCCGGGTAGGTCGCGGCCATGACCGCGGCCATCGCGCCACCGGCAGAGAGGCCGGCGACGTAGACGCGGGTGGGGTCCACGGCGAGGTCACACGTGATCTGGCGGGTGATGCCGGCGATGATCGACGGCTCGCCGGCACCGGTGCGCTGGTCGGCGGCGGAGAACCAATTCCAGTAGCCACCGTGGTTGGCTGCCTTTGACTGCTCGGGATAGGCGACCAGGAAGGTGTGCTGCTCGGCGAGGTCGTTCATGCGGGTGCCGGCCGCGAAGTCCGCTGCGTTCTGGCTGCCGCCGTGGAGCATCACGACGAGGGGAACGGGGTCTCCGGTGTAGCCGGTGGGAACGTAGAGGTCATAGCTGCGCGTTCCGGCTGCCTCGGTGTGGGTGAGATGGCGGATCTCGCCACCGGGGGCGGCGGCAGCGGTCGCCGCAGCGCCCGAACGAGACGACGGTGCGCCGCCGGGCAGCCCCGTCAGGTTGATCACCGGTGGCAGGCCGGACAGCTTGCCGTCGGCTCGCCCAAGCAGACCGTCCAGTGCCGGCACGGGGTGCGCGACCGGCGATTGCGCCTCGGCGTGGTGACCGGCGTCTCCCAGCAGCCAGCGACGCCAGCCGAGACCGCTAAGCGGCTCAGCGACCGGCGAGGCGCTACCAGCACCAGCACCAGCACCGCCAAGACCCTGCTGCAAAAGCGCAGAGGCCTCGGCCAACCGTCCGCTACGCGTGAGCTCCAGCGCCTTGACCATCGGGGCGTTCGTGTCGTTGTTCATCGCATGTCCTTTCATCGTGTAACCGCCCAGCGCCCCGAGATTGGTTCGCTAGCGTGGAGATCCAGCCACCGCGCGCTCGGATTCACCGACGCGCGGCACAGCCACCCGGTGCGCGAAGCGAGCGCCGCCTTCACCGCCCGGGGCGCCCGAAACGCCCCCAGCACCTCAACCGCGGCGATCGTCGCCAGGGCAAGCT
>JBPCPC010000055.1:0-22187 GCA_050999585.1 Solirubrobacteraceae bacterium
GAACCGAGATTTGTCGCACTCAGCACGGCCTGCTTACCCGCTCCGCGGTTGGTCACCAACGAACCACGACCGACCCTGCACAGACTGACCGGCACCCCACCCGCGGCCCGCAGCGAGACGCATCGCAGCGCTCAGACGCTGCCAGCCCGAACGCGGGATGTCATCAACGCCGGCGCCGCGGATCTGGTCTGCTCGCGGTCAACCCGCCCAAGAAACGCGATCGTCCTCGCCGCGACGCACAAGCAAAACGCGACCACCCCCCCCGTGCCGCCCTCGACGCAATCACCAACCAAAACCGAGACCGACCACCAGCTGAGCGAGTGCCCCGTCAGTCGAGGTTGGCGAGGATCTCGTTCGCTTGAGACCAGTACTCGGGAGGGACGACCAGGTAGACGTCGCCACGCCCGAAGCGATCAGGCGGATGATCCGCGACACAGCTCGCCGGTACGTCCAGGGCTCGCAGCTGGTCGCGCCAGGCCACGGCGGTGGCCTGGTCCTCGAAGCTGCCGACGGTCTCCCAGTCCGCCAGGCGGGGGTCGTCGATCGAGATCGCCGGCTCCTTCGCGACCCCACGCTTGGGCCGACGCGGAATCCGCATCGAGACAGCCTACGCCGGCGAGCTGAAGCGACGATGCCGGCCGCGCTACTCCGGACGCTGTGACAGCGCCACGGCGGCGGCGACCAGCTCGGCGTTCCCCGGGGCGATCCTCCCGTCGGGCATCACCAGCACGTCCTCCAGGCCCACGCGCACGTCGACCCCGGCGTCGGTTGCGGCTGCCAGCAGCTCCCACGTCCGCGGGCCAAACCCGTGCCACAGCTGGGGAAT
Source organism: Solirubrobacteraceae bacterium (assembly GCA_050999585.1). Classification (GTDB taxonomy): domain Bacteria; phylum Actinomycetota; class Thermoleophilia; order Solirubrobacterales; family Solirubrobacteraceae; genus Palsa-465. The sequence continues at coordinate 827 of JBPCPC010000055.1, forward strand.
CCCGGCGGGGATCCGCTCCGCGATCGCGCGGGCGTCGCGGACTCCGCCATCGACGCCATCGACCTCCACCACCGCCCTCAAGACCTGGTGAGCGAACGGGCTGTCGGTCAGCTGGTCGGCGTCGTTGGGGGTCGCGAGACCCGCCTCCACGGCGATACCGCCGCGCAACGCCGTGCGGGCGATTCCGGCCCAGCCGACCTCAGACAGATTGACCGAGACGAAGTCGGGTCGGTGTCGCCAGGCACCGACGGCGGCGGCGCGAGCGAACGGATCGGGATCGATCCCCGCAGAGGTCGAGAGCCCGATGGGCAGGCCCGGGGCCGCGGCGCGGGTCGCCGCGACCACGGCGTCACACGGACGCGCCGCCAGCGTCTGGGCGCCGTCGGCATCCCGAGGATGCAGGTGCACCGCGAACGCGCCGGCCTGCGCAACGGCGATCGCGTCGGCGGCGAGCTCATCGGGCGTCAACGGCACTGCCGGGTGCTCGTCGCCCCGGCGCGCCCCGTTCAGGCATGCCTTCACCGCCATCTCCGCCACCTACCCGAATCCAGACCACCGCAGCGTCTGATCATGTGAGCGGCGCGCTCCAGCCGTCATGCAGCGCCTCGCCGATCAGTCCGCTCCAGTCGCCGGTCGCGCCGACCCGGGCAATCGTTCCAAACAGCTGGGCGACGCCCCGGGCCAGCCACAGGTCCTGGGGTGACAGCGCTCCGGCGAGTAGCACCGGCGCGATCGCATCGGAGTGCTGACGGGACCGGTCGCCGGCGGCGAGCACGGCGGCGCGGTCAAGCCGGGCTGGACCCGGTTCCGAAAGCGGGCCGAGGGCCTGCTGGATCAGCTCGAGTGATGCCGCGCCGCGGCTCCGCGGTAGCCAGCCGAGTTGCTCGAGTGCGGCGGCGAAGCTGTTCCGATCACGCGCGAGGAATGCCTCGAACGCCACCACGAAAAGCGAGAGGCGGTCGCGATCGACCTCACACCAGGCACCGCAGTCGAGCACCGCCAATCCGCCGTCGGGCAGCACGAGCACATCGTCGGGGGTCAGGCCGGAGTGCATGATCCCGGCGGTGGCGGCGCCGAACGCAAACCGGACCAGACGGGCGGCGGCCTGGTCGGGATCGGGCGCGTCCCACAGCGTGACGGCGTCGATCCATTCGCTCACCAGCACGCCGGGGTGCGCCAGTCGCATGACCGGCGCGGGCACCGTCAACCACGGATGGGCTCGGAGCGCGCGATGAAAGCGCCGCTGCGTGCTCGCCTCCTGTTCGAGATCGAGCTCGTCGAGCACGCGCTCGCGGACCTCGCGTAGCACCGCGCGCGCGTCCAGGGCGGGAAAGGCCGCGCCGAGCGGCGCCAGCAGCGAATCCAGCAGCGCAAGATCCTGGCGTACCGACGTGGCCAGTCCCGGACGCAGCACCTTGACGGCCACCGGTGCACCGTCGAGCACGCCCCGGTGCACCTGCGAGGTCGGAGTCACGGCCACCGGCTCCAGATCCAGATCGTCCAGCTCGCCCGTCGGGGGCGTCCCCCAGGCATCGCGCAGCGCCTGCTCGATCCGCTTCGAGCTCAGCGGTTCGCGGGCGTTGCGCTTCGCCGCCTCGAGCTCGGCGGCGAGCTCATCGCCCCACGGGTGCGGGATCCAGCCTGGGTCGATCCCGAGCGCGAGCTGGGCCAGGAGAACCTGGCCCGACGGGGCCGAGCGCGCGAGCGCAAGCCCGACTCCGATCAGAGCGTCGACGCGCCTGAACGCATCGCCGGCAGCGGGCGGCACAGCGTCAGCGGCGTCCCACCAGCACGTTGCCGGAGGTGTCGCCCGCCACGCACAGCGCGATCGCCGGGCACGAGGTCCCTGACATCACGTTCGATCGGTCAACATGCGCGGTCTGCCGTGCGGGATCCGCTGCGGCGGGGTGGGCGCTGATCGCGACCTCCCCGGCGGAGTCGGTTGCGACGCACAGCCCGTGTCCGGGGCAGGCCACGGCGACCTGCTGGTTGGAATCCGGCTGCGAGAGTGCCACTGGGGGTGGGGCGCGGCGGGGTTCGGTGCTGCGCCAGACGCCGCCGGAGCCCCCCGCATCCCCGGTGCCCGCGACGGCCACGCACAGCGAGTGAGACCCGCACGAGATTGCCTCCAGCGACGTGCTCACGTCGAGCTTGGTCGCCGCGGGGCCGGTCGGATCGCGCCGGCTGCTGATCGCGCGAACCCCTCGAGGGAGCCCGATCGTCGTGGGCCCGCGATCGGTCTGCAGCAGCGCGGTCCACCGCAGCAGTGGCGGCCTGTAGCGGCGTGTGCGGGCGCGGCGATCAGCACAACCGTCCTCACCGCCAGAAGCATCGCGGCCGCCCCGGACACACTCTGATCACGAGCGCGCCCCCGCTACGCCGCGTAGCGCAGGCCGTCGAGGGCGATGCCGAGAATGTGATCGATCTGCTCGGGCTCGCTCACCGGGATCTTGGCGATCCCGCCGACCAGTTGGATGACCTCGGACAGGTCAGTGTCGGCGCGCACTGCGCGCGCCTGCTGGGCGCGGTGCAGTAGCGGCTCGCCGGCGGCGTACAGCGCTGCGCGGCTGTCCTGGAACACGGCCGCGTCCCGATCGACGTAGCCGAGCAGTTCCGGAGCGAGCGCCTGCTTGGTGACCATGTACTCGACGAACCGGTGCAGCCAGCTCACGAGCGCGTCCCAGGGCTCCAGGTCGCCGTCGCCGGCCGACGCGCACAGCGCCTGCACCTCCTCGAGGTAGACGGCCTCCAGGAGCGCCTGGCGATTGGGGAAGTTGCGGTAGAGCGTGCCGATCCCGACCTCCGCGCGCCGCGCAATCTCCTCCAGCGACGTCGCGGCGCCGCCCTGTGCGAACGCGTCGCGCGCCGCGGCGATGACCTTGTCGTAGTTGCGGCGGGCGTCGGCACGCTTGGGGCGGTCGCCGCGCAGCGTCTGGACGGTCTCGGTCTCGGTGTCGCTGTCGGTGGCGGTCATGAGGGGGTTGATCCAGATCGCTTGACAAACCGGAGGGTACCTCCGCTATGATCTGGAGGCAGCCTCCACTTAGTTCTGGAGGTGTCCTCCACTTTACCACCCAGTCCTAGCCCCTCGCCTCAACAGTCTGGACCGCAGATGAACAGCCTTCTTACATCCATAACCCCCGATCGCCGCCGCTGGCTGGCCCTCGTGGTCGTCTGCCTTGCGCAGCTCATGATCGTTCTCGACACCACGATCGTGAACGTCGCGCTGCCCGCGATCCAACGCGATCTGCACTTCACCCAGGGCAACCTCACCTGGGTCATCAATGCCTTCCTCGTCACCTTCGGCAGCTTCCTGCTGCTTGCCGGGCGACTCGGCGATCTGATCGGCCGCAAGCGAGTGTTCCTGTTCGGGGTCACGGTCTTCACCGTCGCCTCGATCCTGTGCGGCCTATCACCCAGCCAGGGCGCGCTGATCGCCGCCCGCTTGATCCAGGGCGTCGGCGCCGCGATGCAGGCCTCCGTGATCCTGGCCATCATCGTCACCGAATTCCCGCAGCCGGGCGACCGAGCACGCGCCATGAGCGCGTACGTGTTCGTCGCGGTCGCCGGCGGTTCACTTGGACTGCTCGCCGGCGGCGTGCTCACCCAGGCGCTCAGCTGGCACTGGATCTTCTTCGTCAACCTCCCGATCGGCCTCGCCACGCTCGTTGCCGGTAAGGCGCTGATCCCTCAGGACAGCGGACTCGGGCTCGGACGTGGCCTGGACTGGGGCGGATCGGCGCTGGTCACACTCTCGCTGATGACCGCCGTCTACGCGATCGTCCAGGCGACCGCTCACGGCTGGGGCTCGTCACAGGTGCTCGGCTTTGGAGCGCTGGCGATCGCTCTGATGGCCGCCTTCCTGGTCCTCGAGTCCCGGATCGAGAACCCGATCCTGCCGCTGCGCATCCTCCGCGTGCCGGGGCTGATGGGCTCGAGCGTCGTCCGCGGCTTCCTCGTCACCGGGATGTACTCGACGTTCTTCCTCGGCACGCTCTACCTCGAGCACGTGCGTCACTTCAGCGCGCTGCAGACCGGGCTGGCGTTCCTGCCGTGGACGGTGACCGTGGGCATCCTCTCGCTCGGTGTCACCGCACGCCTCGTCGCCCGCTTCGGACCGATGCGGGTGCTCATCTCCGGGATGGTCACCGTGATCGCCGGACTCGCGCTGCTCAGCACCGTGGGCGTTCACACGAGCTTCTTCCCGACCGTGTTCTTCGCCTACTTTGCGATCGGCCTCGGCATCGGCAGCGCATTCATGCCGTTGCTCACGATCGCGATGGCGAACGTCCCCGCCGCCGACGCTGGTCTGGGCTCGGGGATCATCAACGTCTCCCAGCAGGTCGCCGGGGCGCTCGGCCTCGCCGTGCTGGGCACCGTCGCGACCAATCACACCAAGGCGCTGGTCACACAGCACCACGCGCTCGCCGAGTCGCTGGTCGGCGGATATCACTTCGCGTTCGTGATCGGCGCCGCGAGCGTCTCGGCCGGGATCCTGACCGCGCTCGCCGTGCTGCGCAGCCGCGCCAGCGCGACGGCGACCGAGACGGCATCGGACTCCACGGCGGCCGGCCGCCACGGCGACGAGCCCGAGACCGAACTCCAAGCCGCCTGACCGCCGGCTCACGGTGCGAGTCGTTCGATCTCCCAGTGGCCGCCAGCGCGACCGGCATAGCGCAGGCGGTCATGGAGACGATCCGCGCGGTCCTGCCAGAACTCGAACGCGTCGGGGGTCAGGCGAAAGCCGCCCCACGCGTCGGGTAGCGGCAACTCGGCGCCCGCGTGCCGGGTGGCAAGCTCAGTGACCCGTTGCTCGAGCCAGTCACGGCTCTCGATCGGCCGGCTCTGGGGTGAGGCGAGCACGCTCAGCTGACTGCCGCGTGGGCGCGTGCGCACGTAGCCGGCTGACTCGCCGGGGCTCGTAGCCTCGACGCTCCCCTCGATCCGCACCTGGCGGCCCAACGACTCCCAGTAGAACAACAGTGCGGCGCGCGGGTTGGCCGCCAGCTCGAGGCCCTTGCGGCTGCCGTAATTGGAGTAGAACACGAACCCGGATTCGTCGGCTCGCTTGACCAGCACCATGCGCACCGACGGCACCCCGTCGGTACTCGCGGTCGCGAGCGCCGCCGCTTCGGGGGCAGGCACCCCGGCACCGGCCGCCTGCTCGAACCAGTCTGCGAACTGCCGCAGCGGATCGGGATCAACCGCCTGCTCGGGCAGTGAGCGTGCGAACTCGGGCATCAAGTCCATTATCGACTGCCGGGCGTGCAGTAGCGTGACCTTATGCCCTGGCCGGAGCTCTCCTACAGCCGCTGGCATCAGACGTGTGACACGCTGCACGCCCATACTCAGCTGCTGGGCAAGCTGGCGGTCGCGCTGGCGGCGCCCGAGCCGCAGCTCCAGCACGCGGCGCTGCGGCTGACGGCGCGCGGCTGGGAGACCTCCCCGCTCCCGGCGCCGGATGGATCCGGGGCGCTGGTGGTGGCGCTTGACCTGCGCACCCACGAGGCGATCGTCGAACACAGCGCCGGCGCGGAGCAACGCGTCGCGTTGAGTCCCGATCGGCCGGTGAGCGTCGTGACGCGCTCGGTGCTCGACGCGGTGCGTGAGCTGGCCGGTGACGTTCGGGTCAACCTGATCCCGCAGGAGGTCAGCTGGAGCGTGCCGCTCGACGAGGATGACGAGCACGCGACCTACGACCGTGGGCAGGCCGCATCGTACTTCGCCGCGGCGACCCAGGCGGCGCTCGCGCTGTCCGCGTTTCGCGCGCCGTACCGCGGCCGGTCAACACCGGTCAACGCCTGGTGGGGCTCCTTCGATCTCGCCGTCAACCTGTTCTCCGGGCGCCCGGCGCAGCCGCCCGCGCAGGACTTCATCATGCGCAACGCGATGGATGCCCAGGAGATCGCGATCGGCTGGTGGCCCGGCGACCCGCGCTATGACAGAGCCGCGTTCTATGCCTACGCGCATCCGGTGCCGGACGGGTTTCAGAATGCGACGCTGGAGCCGGCCGACGCGCGATGGGAGCCCGCACTGGGCGAGTACGTGCTGGACTGGGACGACGTTCGCGCCTTGCCCGACCCGCGGGCCGCGGTCCTACAGTTCGCCCGCAGCGCCTTTCGCCACAGCTGCGCGGTTTGTGACTGGGATCCGGAGCTGAGCGCCAGCGCGCAGGGAATCCCGCCGCCCGTCCGCTGAGTAGCTCACGCCAGGGCCTCCAGGTCTTGGGCGTCCAGCTCGATCTCGTCGGCCGCGAGGTTCTCCTCCAGATGTGCCACCGAGGTCGTGCCCGGGATCAGGAGCATGCGCTCATAGCCGGCCAGCAGCCACGCGAGCGCGATCTGTGAGGGTGTGACCGCGTGCTTGCCGGCGGCCGCGGCGATCGCCGGATCGTCGGCCAGCTTCTTCGGTCCGCCCATGAACGCCGAGCCGAGCGGGAAGAACGGGACGAACGCGATCGCGTGCTCGCGGCAGAGCTCGACGATCGGCTCGTGGGTGCGGTCCAGGATGCTGAAGGCGTTCTGGACCTCGCTGATCTCCGTCAGCTCGAGCGCCCGCTGTGCCCCCTCCAGGGTGACATTGGAGATCCCGATCAGGTCCAGCTTGCCCTCCTGCCGGAGCTCCTGCAGCGTGCCGAGCTGTTCGGGCAGGGGTACGCCGGCGTCGCCCTGCCCATCGGCGACGCGGAGGTTGACGAGGTCCATGCGCTGCAGGCGCAGCGAGCGCAGATTGTCCTCCACGCCCTGGCGCAGCTCATCCGGTCCCAGGGCGGGCAGCCAGGCGCCGGAGTCATCGCGCCGGGCACCCACCTTGGTGACGAGCTTGAGGTTCTCGGGATAGGGATGCAGCGTCTCGCGGATGAGGTCGTTGACGATGTCCGGTCCGTAGTACTGCGAGGTGTCGATGTGGTCGACGCCGAGCTCGATCGCCCGGCGCAGGACGGCGCGGGCGGCGTCCGGGTCGCGCGGCGGACCGAACACGCCCGGCCCGGCGAGCTGCATCGCGCCGAAGCCGATCCGGCGGATCGGCTTGTCGCCGAGAAGCGTCGTCTGATTCATCTGGTCGTGCTCCTTGCCGTCGTGATGCACCCACCAAACGCCTGCCGGTGGCTGGGCGCAAGGGGTCAGACGATCCTAGTCCGGGCGTAGACTCGGCGGCCGTGACTGACGCCGGTAATGCGATGCAGATCGACGCACAGCTGACCCGCCGGCGAGCGGCCGCCGCGGCGCGGTGGAGCCTGACCAGCGAGATCGTGCTGATCGGCGCCGGCGATCCGATCGCGGTCCCCGGCCGGGGCGACGTGACGTATCCGTTCCGGGCGCATTCCGAGTACTACTACCTGACCGACCGCAACCGCCCCCGCGGCGTGCTCGCGTTCGATCCCGAGGCCGGTTGGTTCGATTTCGTCGCCCCGGTCACCGCGGCCGAGCGGTTGTGGTCCGGAGCGGGCCACGGGGAGCTCGACGGGCTGCCGCTGCCCGACCTGGGGCGATGGCTGAGCTCGCGGGTGGGGCGTCCGGTCGCATGTCTCGGGGTGCCGGCCTCGGGTGTCGACTGCGACGCGGCCGTGACCGAGGACCTGCGGCTTGTCCTGGCGCTGGTGCGCCGCCCCAAGGATCCCGTCGAGCTGGCGCGGATGCGCGTCGCCGAACGGGCCACGAGCGCCGCGTTCGCCGCGGCGGTCCCGCGGTTGGAGGCCGGGACGACTGAGCGCGCGGTCCAGATCGAGCTCGAGGCGGCCGCATTCCGCCACGGCGGTGACGCCATGGCCTACGACACGATCGTCGGCGCCGGGAGCAACTCGGCGGTGCTGCACTTCGCCCCGACCAGCCGCCAGCTGCAGGCCGGCGACCTGGTGCTGATCGACGCGGGCGCCGAGTATCGCGGCTACGCCTCAGACATCACCCGCACGTATCCGGTCGGCGGTCGGCTGAGCTCGGAGCAGGCCGAGCTCCACGCGCTGGTCCGAGCCGCTGGGCTCGCCGCGATCGAGTGCTGCAGGCCGGGCACCGAGTGGCGCGACGTGCATCGGACGGCGGCCCTGGTCATCGCCGAGGGACTGGTCGCGTTTGGCCTGCTGCGCGGCGAGCCGACCGCGCTGCTGGAGTCCGGCGCGGTGTGGCTGTTCTTTCCTCACGGGATCGGGCACCTCGTGGGCCTCGGCGTCCGCGACGCCGGCGAGCCGCTGCGCGAGCGCCGAGACGACCCACCGCCGTTCGCGAACCTGCGGATCGATCTGCCGCTGGGGTCCGGCTTCGTGGTCACGGTCGAGCCGGGGATCTACTTCGTGCCGGCGTTGCTGCAGGATCCCGAGCACCGGCGCCGCCATCACGACGACGTCGCTTGGGATCGGGTTGATGCGATGCTCGGCTTCGGCGGGATCCGGATCGAGGACAACGTCCTGATCGGCGAGGACGGCTGCGAGGTGCTGACCCGGGACGTGCCCGTCCTGTCGGCGTGATGGCGCGCCGGCCGCCTCGCGTTCGCGTTCGCCGCCGACGATTTGTCGCCACGCGCTGGCCCAGCGCGCCCCGCTGATCTCACAGCGACTCGAGCTGCGCCTGCGCTGCGCGATGGAGGGCGGTTTCTGCCTCGGCCTGCGCGCGTGCCGCGGCTAGCTCGACGTCCGCCTGACGGAGCGCGTCGGTCGCGCGCTGATGACCCTGCTCGGCTGCGCGCACAGCCTTGGCGGCACGCTGCACCTGCTTGTCCGCAGCCGCCTCGGCCGCCTTGGCTCGCTGGCGTGCCTCGGTGCGTTCGCGCTCGGCCTGCCGGCGTTTGGCGTCGGGTCGGTCCTCAGGCTGATCGCGCTTGCTGCGCTTGGCCGGCGGTGAAGCCGCGATGTCCGCGCCGACGGCGCCCAGCCCGACATGGCGCAGCTCGCGCTCCAGGCGGCCCGCCGCGACCGGCTCACGGGCCGACTCGTCCAGTGCCGCTGCGTGCAGCGTCTCAGACACGCGGTCGCGGACCGACGAGGTGAGCTCGGCGTGCTCAGACGCCGTGCTCACCAGCGCGTCGACGAGCGTCCGCTCGCGTTGCACGGCCTGCGTGAGCGCGCGTCCGTCGGCACGCCCGGCAAGCAGGTCGGATTGCGCCCGGATCAGTGCATCGCCCGCCTTGAACAGCTGGGTGAACGCCCTGCGCTCGCTGCGGGCCAGGCGATTGACGACCTGGGCGGCGAGCGACGGCTTGCGTAGCGCGGCGACCGCTTCGGCCTCGGCGGGCCGGCCGGCGCTGCGGAGCTCGCGGGCAAGCGCGTTGCGCTCGGGCACGAATCGGTCGGCCGCCAGCCCGTAGAGCTGCACCGTGTCCATGCCCAGGATCTTGACGGATCGGGAATCGTCGCTGGTGAATTAGACTTGACTTATATAAGTACAGATCGATATGCTCGCCCTATGCACGCATTCGAGATCCTCGGTGACCCCGTCCGCCGCCGCATCCTCGAGCTGCTCGCCGACGACGAGCGAGCCGCGGGTGAGGTCGTGGCGGCGATCGGGGAGGAGTTCGGGATCTCACAGCCGGCCGTCTCCCAGCATCTCCGGGTGCTGCGCGAGCACGGATTTGCGACCGTCAGGGCGGCCGGGAACCGCCGCCTGTACGCCGTCGACCCGACCCCGCTGCGCGACGTCGATCGCTGGCTGGCGCCCTACCGCCACTTCTGGGAGCCGCGGCTCGATGCGCTCGGTACCGAGGTGGCCCGTGGCAAACGGGCACGGCGCGGCTCGCCGACCACCCCCGACAACCCCGACACGAGAGGCACCAAATGAGCACGATCACCTACCACGAACCCGCGCCCGAGCTGCGTCGCGGCCGGATCGCCGCCGGCGAGGCGCGCGTCGCGGTTTTCACGCGCACCTACGAGACGACGGCCGAGGACCTCTGGGATGCCTGCACCAACCCCGAGCGGCTGGGCCGCTGGTACACGACGGTCACCGGCGACCTCCGCGTCGGCGGCAGCTTTCAGCAGCGCAACATGGGTGCGGGCACGATCGAGGTCTGTGAGTCACCGCACACGTTGAAGTTGTCACTCGGCGGCGGGGCGGACGAGATCGAGCTGCGGCTGGCGACGGGCGACCGGCCGGGGACCACCCGCCTCGAAGTCCAGCATGCGACCACGCTCGACCGCCACGAGATCGGGGGCCAGATGTTCGATGCGATCTACTGCATGGGCGGCGGTTATTACCCTCGCCTGGCGGCGCTCGATCAGCATCTGCGGGGCACGTTGCCCGCCGAGTATGACTCGGCCGCGTTCCACCTCGATCCGGCGATGCGCTCCACGATCGACCGCGGGAGCGCCGCGATGACTTCGCTGCTGGAGGCCGATCGGGCCGCCTGAGACGCCCGTCCGCAGGCGCCCGCGGGCCGGGCGCCTGCTACAGGTTGGGGGATGCCTCAACCCGAAAACATGCGCCGCCACCGCCCCCGGCGGTCAGCGACCGGCCGTCCGCGCCTCGGCAATTCCCTGCAGCATCCCGTCGACCGCAGCGACCATCAGCGTGGGCGGTTTGACGAGTTCGCCCAGCGGGCCTCGCATCTCGCCAGCTCGTCGCCGTTCTTCCTGTTCTGCGGGCTGATCGCGGTGGCCTGGGCGCTCGGCCTCGCGGTCGGGGCCAGCAACCGCTTCGAGAGCGCGGCCGCCGGCCTGATGTCGGCGGTGACGCTCATCCTGGTGGCCGTGCTGAAGAACTCCGAGCTGCGGACCGAACGTGCACTGCAGACCAAGCTGGACGCGATCGCCAACTCGCTGTTAGAGGATCGCCGCGGGCTTAGGGGTGACGCCGAGGGCCAGCTGGAACGATCGATTCGCGTGCACGAGCAGATCTGATTCGGGGCACCGGCGGTTAGCGCTGCGCTCAGTGAGCACCGGCAAGGTCGAGGTCCGGAACATCGATCCCTATGGCCTGATCGCGAAGGCCGCCTGAGTCGCCGGATGCTGAGCGCGGGCGTTTGTGGGTATGCGAGAGGCAGTTCGATCTTCAAGGAGAGGCTCTGATGCGCAAGCTACCGCTGACTGCAATCGCAATTCTCGGACTGATGGGGACAGCATCGATGTCCGCCTCCGCGGCCACGACGAAAACCCAGGAGCGTCACTTCACCGAGGTGCTCGTTGGCGCTCGCGTCAGCACCACCGGCAGTCGCTATGAGAACGTCTACCGCGTCAAGGAATCGCCCGACGCCGGAGGCGCCGCGATCCAAGACGCAGCGCTCAAGGGGTCCAGCTATCCGGTCGGCGCCCAGGACACGATGATCGCGTTCTTCCGCGACGGGGCGCAGACGACCAGCGACACCTACACGCTCGGGCCGCCGTCGACGAGTGGAATCGGCGCGATTAGCGGCAACGGCACCTGCATCCACGGGAGCGGCATTCATGTTAAGGAGACCTGTACGTTCACGATCAAGGGCAACTACAACCTGACCACGTCGGTCACCCAGCTCACGCTGACCGGCACCTACACCCGCCCGACCAGGCATTAGTCGATGGCGAGCAGCGACGACACCGGCTCGTGGTTTCCGGTCCCCGAGGAGTCCACGCTCCCCGACGGATTGCCGGGGCTGTTCGGCAAGGCGCGCGAACGGCTGGGCTTCGTACCCAACGTGTTCCGGGTGTACTCGTTCCGGCCGCAGCGGCTGAGCGCGTGGTTCTCGCACTTCCGCCAGCTGCACGAGCCGACCGAGCAGCTGGGCGCGGCCGAGCGCGAGATGATCGGCGTCGTCGTCAGCTCGGCGAACGGGTGCCTGTATTGCCTAGTGGCGCACGGCGCGGCCCTGCGCGAGGAGCTCGGCGATCCGGTCCTGGGGGAGCGGATCTCCTATGACTGGCGACGGGCCGACCTCGAGGACCGGCGTCACGCGATCTGCGCCTACGCCGAGAAGCTGACGGTGGCGCCCCGGGAGATCGACCGCTCAGATCTGCAGTCGCTGCTCGACGTCGGCCTGACGCTCGAGGAGGCGTGGGACGTGGCGGAGATCGCCTCGATGTACAACCTGACCAATCGGATGGCGATGGCCACCAACATGCTGCCCAACCCGGAGTACAGCGGGCAGGCCCGCCCCGGCTGACGCGCCGCGGCGGGTCAGCCGGAAACCGGGCTCAGAACGAGCGCGGGCGCCAGTGGTAGAGGCGCTCCAAATCGTCGATCTCCGCAGTGTGCCGGTTGATCCTTAGACCGGTCTGGACCTCGAACAAGCGCTGCTGCGCGTAGTCCAGTTCTGACCAGATCACGCGCGCACGGCCGATCGACCGGCTGCGGATCGCCCGGACGCGCCCGGACAGGGAAGTCGTCTCGTTTTTCATGCGTGTGCCTCCTGGGAGTCGTGCGGTTGGGTCTATCTGCACTCTGAGCTAAGCCCGCCCGGTCCACATCGGCAGTTCGCAGCGTGATCGCCGGGGCGGGGCCTTAGCTGCGCCGCCCCGACCCCTTACCCCTCGACGTCGGGCCGTAAGGTGTTGGCCGATGGTGCCCGCGCCCACGTTTGACCACTGCGTGATCCACGTCTCTGACTGGGCGCGCTCCAATCGCTTTTATCGCGACGTGCTCGGGGCTGAGCTGATCGACCGCGGCCACGGGAGCTGGGCCTATCGGTTCGGCGATCAGCAGCTCAACGTGCACGGGCCGGGCGTCCACGCCGACCCGGTCGCGCGGGTGCCGGTCGCTCCGGGCAACAGCGACCTGTGCTTCTGCTGGCCGGGCTCAATCGACGAGGCGCGGGCCCATCTGGCCACGCACGACGTGACCGTCGAGCAGGGACCGGTGCGGCGCCACGGTGCCCGCGACGCCGGCATCAGTGTCTACTTCCGCGATCCCGACGGCAGCCTGGTGGAGCTGATCGTCTACGACTGAGCCGGCACGAACAGCCGCCCGCGCAGATTGCCCTCGGTCTGCGGATGAAAGTCCCATAGGCCTTTGAGTTGTGCGCGCAGGTCGTCGGGCAGGCGGCTGACGCCCGGCTGGTCAAGCTCGACGAGATTGCCCGCCGGATCGCGGACGTACAGCTGCACGAGGTCGCCCGGGAGCTCGACGAGGTGGTTGCCGAACGCCGTGTAATCGAACGCCTGCCGACGCTCGGCGGCACGGTAGACCGCCTCGAGGTCATCGACTGCGACGGCGAAGTGGTGATGGCTGGTCGGCGCCAGCTCGCGCTCGAACAGATGCAGCTGGGTGGGCCCGACCGCCAGCCACTGGACCGGGATGCCGAAGTTAGGGGTCGGGATCGGCTCCGCGGCCAGCAGGTCGACGTAGAAGTCGACCGACTCCGCCAGATCGCGCGCGTTGACGCTCACGTGGTTGATCCTGGTCTGCACTGAAAACGCATCTCCTGTCTCGCCGCAGTCCACCATCCTACGCCGCGCCCCTACTCTCGCTGAGTGCTCCCGCGCGTCGTCGCCACCGACCTGGACGGCACCCTGCTGCGCAGCGACGGGACGCTCACGCAGCGCACGCGCCAGGCGCTGATCGCGGTCGAGGACGCGGGCGCGCTGGTCGTGCTATGCACCGCTCGGCCGGCACGCTGGCTGAGACCGCTCGCCGTCGCCGGTCGCCACGGGGTCGCCGTGTGCGCCAACGGCGGTGTGATCTGGGACATGCACGCCGAGGTGGTGCTCCAGCAGTTTCCGGTGCCCGAGCCGGTCGCCCGGCAGGTGGTGCAGCGCCTGCGCCCGGAGTTCCCGGAGGCCGCCTGGGCGGTGGAGCGCGCCGATGCGTTCGGTCATGAGCCGGGCTACACGCCGCGCTGGCCGGTGCCCGATGACACGATCGTCGACGCGATCGACGTGCTGCTTTCGGCCCCGCCGGTGAAGCTGATGCTCCGCCACCCGCACCTGACTGTCGCCGCGCTGGCCGCGCAGGTGCAGCGGCTCGTCGGCCACCTGGTCGAGGTCACCTACTCCAGCAGCGAGGAGGCGCTGCTGGAGATCAGCGCCGCCGGGGTGAGCAAGGCCTCCGCCCTGGCCGGCCTGTGCGCGGCCCGCGGCATCTCGGCCGGCGAGGTGCTGGCGTTCGGGGACATGCCCAACGATCTACCGATGCTCACCTGGGCCGGGCACGGGGTGGCGGTCGCCAACGCGCATCCCGATGTGCTCGCCGTGGCCGACGAGGTCACCGCGGGCAACGACGAGGACGGGGTGGCGCAGGTCCTGGAGCGGGTGCTGAGCTTGCCGCCGGCCGGGAACAATCGACGGGCACACCAGCCATAGCGCTGGCGCTCCTGGCGACGAGCGGCCGGCAGCGGTTCGCCGCCGACTAAACTAGTTGCTCAGTCAACAAAGGAGCGAGCATCGTGGACGTCGAGATCTGGTCTGACATCGCGTGCCCTTGGTGCTATGTCGGCAAGCGGCGCTTCGAGGCGGCGCTCGAGCAGTTTGAGCACCGCGACGAGGTCAACGTGCGCTGGCGCAGCCTCGAGCTCGACCCGCAGGCCCCGCCCGAGCGCGAGGGCGACCTGGCGCAGCGGCTGGCCGACAAGTACGGGATGACGCTGGAGCAGGCCCGGGACTCCGGGCGCCAGCTGACCGAGGTCGCGGCCGGCGAGGGCCTGGACTTTCGCTTTGACCTCGCCCGCAGCGGCAGCACGTTCGACGGCCATCGCGTGATCCACCTGGCGGCTGAGCATCAGCTCGAGGATGCGATGAAGGAGCGGCTGCTGCGCGCCTACTTCAACGAGGGTGAGCTGATCGGCGACCACGCGGTGCTGATTCGCCTCGCTGTCGAGGTCGGGCTGCCCGAGGCCGAGGTCCGCGCGACGCTGGCCGGCGAGCGGTTTGCCGATGAGGTCCGTGGCGATGAGGCAGACGCCCGGCAGCTGGGGATCAGCGCGGTGCCGACGTTCATTCTCGACCGGGCGATCGGCGGGTCGGGGGCTCACCCAGCCGACGCGCTGCTCGGTCTGCTGCGTCAGGGTTGGGAGCGCCGTCGGGCCGTTGGCGTCGGTGCCGTGGTCACTGGCGGCGACGCCTGCGGCCCGGACGGCTGCTGAGCGGCACCCGCGCCCCAGCCCAGCTAGCTCTAGGTCCGGTGGTGGTGGTGGTCGGTTTGGCTTGTGGCGCGCCCCGCTGCGGACGATCAAGCAGCGATGGATCGGGTGCGGGGTGCTTGGTGGGTGGGGGCGCTGCTTGACATCCGCTGCGTGGTCGCAATGTGGCAACGATCTCGGGGCTGTCGCCCCGAGTCGTTACATAAACACCACATCCGTCCCCAAGGCGGGGGGTTCGGTGGGGGGTGTGGGTCTCTGACCGCGGTTCCCTTGACCTCTAGCCCACACCCCCTCCCGGATCGCATCGAGTGGGGGATTTGGTGGGGTTTCTGTCCGAGTCGGGGCCAGCCCCGACATCCTGGCTGCATTGCGCGGCGCGGGTGGCGCTGGCAAGCATCGCCACCACGATCAGAGCACCTCAATCGCCAGATCGATGCCCGACGGCGACGACCGGCCGCGCCACCCCACCCTGACGGACCGATCCGTTACAAAGACAGCCAATCCGTCCCACTCGACGACGGCTCAAACAGGGTGTGGGCGCCAGGTCGCAGATCCCGGGGTCTGAGACCCCACACCCCCTTGCGGATCGCATCGGGTGGTCGAATTCATGGGGTTTGTGCCCCGACGCGGGCGTCAGAGGATGGGAGCGGGTCCCGGCGTGATCGCGCGCCGTGGACGGCGACGGACCCACACGACCGATCCACACGACCGTTCAGTTCTGGCCGGATATCCGCGGGAAATGGCTAGCGGGGCGGTGGTTTTCGGCCACGACTGAGCGCGCTCCGCGGTGAACGTCGATTCACCCCCACCCCCGGTGGAAATCGGCCACGAGCTCCCCGCGACCGCCACTAGTGGCCGTTTACCCCGCGCGGGTAGACGGGCCGCACGGCCCTAGCTCTCATCGCGAGCCGGCGAATAAGAGTCTGACCGCGCGTCGAGCATCAGTCGAGGGTTGGCTGCTCGTGTCCGCAGGACCGGTTTGTCGTGAGAGCCGGGCGGTCTAGCCGCTCTCGCTGCGATCGCGACCGCTGTGTTTGGCGGCGTACAGGCCGCGGTCGGCGGCGGCGAGCAGTCCGCGGGCGTCAAGCACTCCGCGCGAGGTCACGGCCACTCCGATCGAGACGGTCACGCCCTCGGGCACCAGCTCGCGCATCCACTCCGCGGTTTGAGTGCGCAGCCGCTCGGCGGCGGCGAGCGCCCCGCGGTGGTCGGTGCCGGGGAGAATCACGCAGAACTCCTCGCCGCCGAGCCGCACCGGGACGTCGGACTCGCGGGCCAACTTGAGCAGCAGCTCCCCGAATCGTGCGAGCACATGGTCCCCGACCTCGTGGCCGTGGCGGTCGTTGATGCGCTTGAAGTGGTCGAGGTCGCAGACCAGCAGGGCGACGTCGGCGTGCGCGCCGATCAGCTCGGTCAGGTCGCGGCGGTTGCGCACGCCGGTGAGCGGGTCGTGGCTGGCCAGATGGGCCAGCAGCTCGTGGTTGTCGATCCCGCTCTGCAGCGCCGAGAGCTGATCGAGCAGCAGCCGCAGCACACGCCGCCGGATGTCGGAGGGCACCAGCCGGTCGACCGGGTCCTCGATCGCCAGCAGCGTCCGCAGACGGCCGTCGAGCGACCGGGCGGCCACCACCAGACATGAGTCGTTCCAGGCCTGGGCACCGCGACCGTTGCAGCGCGAGCGCGGCGGCGCGGCGGGGGGGCCGAACAGCTGCCCGGCGTCGAGCAGCCAGCAGCCGGCGCGCTCAGGGACGGCGTCCAGGATCGCCTCGACGCGGCCAACGTCGAGGCTCCGGGCGAGCGTTGCCCGCACCGGCGTCTCCCAGCCGCGGGTGAGCTCGAGCTCGAGCATGCCGCTGTCGCCGACGGCGTAGGCGGCGATCCGCTCAAAGCCCAGCTGCGGGACCACCGTGTCGCACACCGTCTCCAGCAACCGGCGGGTGCTCGAGCAGGCGGCCAGCGCCGGTGAGACCTCGAGCAGCCGGCTGTGGATGCGCTCGTTCTCAAGCGCCAGCTCGGCGTGCCGAGCGCTCTCCAACGCCTGCTCGGCGTGCGATGCGATCGCGCGGATCAGCCGCAGCTCGATCTCGGTCGGCCGGCGACCGGTGTGGGGAGCGTCCATCGAGAGAAAGCCGAGTGGCGCCCCTGTGGTGTCGGCGAGGAACACCAACAGCCCGTCGCCGGCGCGCCAGGCGTCCTCGTCACGGAGCTCATTGAAGCCGGGCGTACGGTGCGTTCCCTCCAGCGCATCCCAGAATCCCGACTCGGCGGTGATGAAGTACGTGTTGGGCAGCGACGGCTGCTGGTCGGCCAGCAGCTCCTCCAGCGGGCCGCGACGGGTGGTGGCCCGCTCCAGCTCGGCCTGTGTAACGTCGCTGCCCAGCACCAGCTCGACCTGGTAGTCGTCCCACGCCGGGCGGTATACGTTGAGCACCACCGAACCGAATCCGGCGATGCCGCGCACGGTCTCGGCGACAATCCGTAACACCTCGGGGACCGGATCGGAGGCGGCGCTCTGGGCGAGCTCCAGCAACACCTCCAGGGGCGTGGTCTGATCCGATGGGCCTGATGATTCGCTGGTCACGATGGTGCCCGTCGCCGTTGGGGAACGGACGTTAACCATTATTCCCAGAGATCGAAGCGGACGTGGCTACGGCACACTGACGGGCGTGACTCACCTCGACGAGCAGCGCCTGGCCTTCGGCCCGATGGCCGAGCTCTACGACCGCGCCCGGCCGTCCTATCCGGCGGGCGCGATCGACGACGTGATCGCGCATGCGGGGCTCCGCGAATCGGATCCGGTGCTGGAGATCGGGGCCGGCACGGGGAAGGCGACCGTGCTGCTGGCCGGCCGCGGACTGCGAGTGCTGGCGCTCGAGCCGAGCGCCGAGATGGCCGCGGTCGCGCGAATCAACTGCGCCGCCTACCCCCGAGTGTGTGTCGTCGAGCAGGAATTCGAGTCCTGGCAGGCGTCTGAGCCGGTCCGTGCGGTGCTCAGCGCGGCCGCGTGGCACTGGATCTCGCCCGACGTCCGCTACCCCCGTGCGCACCGAGCGCTGATCCGCGGTGGGACGCTGGCGGCACTGTGGACGTTTCCCGACTGGGAGGCGTGCGCGCTGCGCGATGGGCTGCGCGACGCCTACCGGGCGGTGGTGCCGGGGCTGACCAGCGACTTCCCGATGCATCCCGCCAGCCGGCCGACTCGCCTGGCCGGTGACTGGCGGGCCGAGATCGAGGCCAGCGCTGGCTTCGAGAACCCACAGGTCAGGATTCACCCGTGGTGTGGGGACTACACGGGCCTTGAGTACACGCGTCTGCTGCAGACCCATCAGGACCACATCCGGCTGCCCAGCGATGATCGCGAACGCCTGCTGGTGGCGATCGCCGACGTGATCAACGCGGCCGGAGGCACGGTGACGATGCCGTTTGAGACCCGCGTGTGTCTGGCGACCCGGCGCTGACGGGCGGGCGGCTATTCGGTGGCGTGCGAGCCGAGCAGGAGCACCGCGACGTCGTCGTCGAGCTCCTGTCCGTTGAGCTCCTCGGCACGAGCGATCACCTCATCCAGCAACGCTCGGGGTTCGGCGCGCCAGTCGGGATGAGCGGCGAGGTACTCGTCGAGCAACCGGCGCAGGCCGTCCTCGCCGAGCTGCCCGGAGCTGTTGGCGTGGCCCTCGATCAGGCCATCGGTATACAGGAGGATCGTCCATCGCGGGGGCAGCTCAAACCGCGACTCGGGCCACTCCGAGTCTGCGAACATGCCGATCGGCGGGCCTCCTCCGTCCAGCGGCAGGCTGGTGACGGTGCGCTCGTCGATCAGCACCGGTGCGGGGTGCCCGGCGCGGCGCAGGCGTAGGATCCGCGCGCACGGTTCGATCTCCAGCGCGCACAGGGTGGCGAACGCGCCGGCATCGCGGCGCTCGTTCTGGATCATCAGCTCCAGCGTGCAGACCACCCGGCCGGGGTCGGCGCCGGCAAGGGTCAGCGCCCGCCACGCGATCCGCAGGCCGGCTCCGAGCGCCGCCTCGTCGGGGCCGCGCCCCGAGACATCGCCCATGATCACGCGCAGGCGGCCGTCGGCGGTCTGCACCGCGTCGTAGAAGTCGCCGCCCAGCAGCGCCCGCTGGCGCCCGGGCAGATAGGCCGAGGCGATCCACAGCGATGGGTCGTTGACGATCGGGCGCGGCACCAGCCCACGCTCCAGCCGAGCGTTCTCGTCGGCCCGGACCTCCGCGACCCGCAACTGCTGCTGCACATCCTCAGCGTGACGGCGCCCGACGGCGTAGCGGATCGCGCGCGCGAGCAGCCCGCCGCTGACCTTGCCCTTGACCAGGTAGTCCTGAGCGCCGACGCTGACCGCGGTCTGGCCGGCGTGCTCGTCATCGAGACCGGTGAGCACGATCACCGCGATCCAGGGCGCCGCCTCCCTAACCCGCTGCACGCCCTCCAGGCCGACGGCATCGGGGAGCCGCAGGTCCAGCAGGACGCAGTCGACGCCCGGGGTGACCAGGTCGAGCCCCTCTTGGAGGGTGCGGCCGCGCTGCAGGCTCACGTCGGCCACGCCCTCGGCAAGCAGGTCGGAGACGATCAGCGCGTCATCATCGTCGTCCTCGATCAGCAGCACCCCCAGCGTGCCGGTTTGAGCGGCCGAGATCGGCATCGGGGGAATCTAGCTCTAGCGGGTCAGATGCGGTCGGTCAGCCGCGCTTGCGCTGCCGGCGCTTGCCCGTGATCTGCCACGGTCCGGGCGTGAAGTCGAGCACCAGGTTCACGATCCAGACCACGAGCGTGGCCTTCACCAGCGTCCAGAAGCCGTGCATCGTGAACCCCGAGACGATGTCCTTGGTGATCACGAGCATCAGCAGCGACACGAAGAACCAGGCGGCGCCGAGAGTGAGGATCGCCAGCGGCAGCGAGACCACGCGCAGCAATGGCTTGAACCCGGTGTTGAGCACGCCGAACACCGCGGCGGCCAGCAGCAACGAGCCGACGTTGCGCACGTGGACGCCGGACAGCACCGCCGCCACCACCGCCAGCACCAGCGCGTTGGTCAGCCACGAGATTGCGAGACGGACGGGGAGCGACGGTGAGTCGCGACGGTGATCGACGGCGGCCATGAGCGCAGGCTCAAGCCTACCGCCGGTGGCCGGCGGCGCCGAGATTAACACGCGATAGCTTCATCGCCGTGAGCATTCCCTTCACCCCACAGCACCGCGGCGGCTCCGGCGAGCCGCTGGTCTGCCTGCACGGCTTCACCGACAGCTGGCGCCCCTGGGAGCTGGTGCTCCCGGCGCTCCAGCGCGAGCGCGACGTGCTGGCGTTGACGCTGGCCGGCCACGCGGGCGGTCCGCCGCTGCCTGACCCGATGAGCCGTTCCGCGCTCGCCGACGCGGTCGAGCGCGCGATGGACGATGCCGGGCTGCGCACCGCCCACATCGTCGGTAACTCGCTCGGCGGCCATCTCGCGCTGCAGCTGGCCGCCCGCGGCCGGGCGCGCAGCGTAGTGGCGCTGGCCCCGGCGGGGGGCTGGGCCGCTGAGGACCCGAACTTCGCCGACACGCTGCGGTTCTTCGTGATGATCCGCGACCTGCTCCAGACCGCGGCGCCCCGTGCCGATCAGATCGTCTCCACGCCGGAGGGGATGCGGCGCGCCACCGAGTTCTCGGTCGCACATCCTGAGCACATCCCGCCCGAGCTGATCGCGCACTCGATGCGCGCGGCGGCGGCCTGCGACGCGACGCTGCCCTACGTCGAATTCGCCCGCCGGCACGGTTGGGAGCTGGACGCCGAGCGGATCGCGTGTCCGGTGCTGGTCGCGTGGGGGACGGCCGACCGGGTGCTGCCGTGGCCGGCGGCGGCCGTGCGCTATCGCGACGAGTGGCTGCCCGACGCCGACTGGGTCACGCTTGACGGTGTCGGGCACTGTCCGCAGCTCGACGTGCCGGGGCCAACCGCGGAGCTGATCCTCGGCTTTACCGCAGGCCGGCCCCTGCCGCCAACGGCGAGACGCTGAGCAACGACGGTCTGCGGCTCGAGCAGGCCGCGAACGGATACGGCAGGAACCTCGCGCTGGACTGGTTGGGCGCGTAGACGCGCAGGCCCGAGGCCGTCGCCGGATGGCAACTGGCCGCGGGGTAGTTGCCGGCTTCGACGATCCCGACCGTCGCATGCACAGTGCTCGCGGCCGTCGCTCCGCCGCTCAGCGTGAACGTCCTGACCCGGCCCGGGTTGCGGCGGGCGGCGCTGCCCAACTGGTGGCCGTCCTGGCTGACCGCGGAGACGCCGGCATAGCCGCGCAGTGTGCAGACATTGCCGATATCGGTGAAATTCACCGCGTAGTACACCGTGCCGGCGGCGCCGTTGGGCGAAGTGTTGAGCCAGGTCACCAGTTGCG
>JBPCPC010000063.1:0-22782 GCA_050999585.1 Solirubrobacteraceae bacterium
GGCGTGCCCGCAGCTCCTCGAGCCCGTCGACGTGCGCGTACAGCGAGGGTGAGCGGACGCCGAGGCGCTGGGCCAGCCGCGCCAGGGTCAGGCACTCCAGACCCTCGGCGTCGGCCAGCCGGGCCGCCGCCGTGACGACCGCCTCGGCGTCCAGGCCCGCGCGCGGCATCAGCCCCCGGCGCGCGCAATCGCCCGGTCCATCGCGGGCCCGGGGCTGCGGACCGCGGAACCGTGGCCAACAACCAGCGTCGTCGGGTCAAGCGCGCGCAGCGCCCGCGCCGAGACCAGATCCTGAGCCTTGTCGAACGTGGCCATCGCCGCCAGCGGAAACCGCCAGTAGAAGTGGTTTGAGACCGCGATCGAGCCGATCGTGGTGAACACGTCGCCGGCGATCAGCGATCGGTCGCGCGTGTCCAGGAAGGCGACGTGCCCGGGGGTGTGCCCGGGGCTTGAGATCACCTCGAGGCTGCCGACACGCTCGCCCGCGTGCAGGCGCACGTCGGGCGTGGTGGCGAGCTTCGGCCAGCTGCCGGTGAGCTTGCCCGGCACCACCTTCTCCCCAGCGTGGATGCGGGCGTCGAGCTCGGGCATCAGGACCTGCACGTCGCTGCCGAGCGCCACCTTGAGCTGGTCCAGCGAGCCGACGTGGTCGCCATGGCCGTGGGTCAGCGCGATGCGGCGGATCGGGGCACCGGCGGCGCTGGCGGCCGCCAACAGGTCATCGGCGGTCTTGGGCATCGTCGTGTCGACCAGGGTGAAGCCGTCAGGCTCGCGCACGAGGTACGCGTTGACCAGGCCCCATTTGGTGAGCTGGAACAGATTGTCGGTGATCGGGGTGGTACGCATGCGAAGCCTTCCGGACGGATCTTTTCTAAGTAGAGTAGGAATTTACCTAATATACTTAGTCATGTCAAGGGCCGGCTCGTTTAGGGAGTGAGCGCGCCCTCCGGCCCGCGTCTGCCTCTATCCTCGCCGGCGTGCGGCTGCCCGTGATGTCCCGGCTGACCGTCGCCGTGCTGGCGCTCATCGCCGCGGTTGCGCTGTCGGCGTGCGGCGGCTCGTCGTCGACCCCGCAGGCCACCCTGAAAGCATTCCTGTCCGCCTGGCAGCAGCGTGACTGGACGGCGATGAAGCGCCAGGTGGCCGACCCGCCGGCCGACTTTACAGCCATCAACGCCGCTGCGCTGAAGGCCGTGGGCGAGACCTCGGTGTCGTTCTCGGCCGGGCGCGTCCGCACCCGGGGATCGCACGCCAGCGCGCCGGTCAGCGAGCATCTAACCCTGCCGCTGGTGGGGCCCTGGGACCCGGCCACGCGCGTCACGCTCGTGCAGCGCAAGGGCAAATGGCTGGTCTCGTGGTCGCCTGCGACGATCAACCCCAACCTCCAGCACCCCGGAGATCAGCTGCTCGTCAGCCGAGTCTGGCCGGCGCGGGCGGCGATCCTCGGCGCCGGCGGGACGCTGCTGGTAAGTGACCGCAACCTGGTGGCGGTCGGCGTGGTCGGCAGCCGGATCAAGGACGCCCAGGCGGTCGGCGCCGACCTCCTGGCCGCCGGCGCGACCGCGGCCGAGGTGAGCGCAGCGCTGGCGCAGGCGAAAGCCCATCCGAGCGAGTTTGAACCGGTGTTCCAGATCAGCGAGGCGCACTTCGAGCAGCTCAAAGCCCAGCCGGGACCGCACAACGTGTACGCGGTCCGGGGGACCACGTTTGAGCTAAACGGGAACCGGGCCGCGATCACGCCACAGCTGGCGACCCACCTTGTCGGCTCCGTCGGCCCGATCACCGCCGAGCAGCTGCACCAGCTCGGCGCCCCCTACGACGCCACCAGCCGCGTGGGCCAGAGCGGGCTGGAGGCGGCCTACGAGCGTCGCCTGGCGGGCACCCCGACGAGCCGGATCGACGTGGCCGACTCCGGCGGCAACCCCGAGGCCCGGCTCAAGACCTGGCCGGGCCGTTCCGGGCGGCCGGTCCAGACCAGCCTCGACCCGCGGGTGCAGCGCGCCGCCGAGGCCGCCCTGGCCGGCCAGCAGCTCAACGTCGCGATGGTGGCGATGCGGGCCTCCACCGGGCAGCTGCTGGCCGTCGTCTCCGACCCCACCGGCTATGGCTATGACCAGGCGCTGCAGGGCGCCTATCCGCCCGGCTCGACGTTCAAGGTGCTGACCGCAACCGCGCTGCTGCGCGCCGGTGAGACCACGCAGTCGCCGGCCAGCTGCCCGCCGAGCGCGACGGTCGACGGCGAGACGTTTCACAACGCGGAGGGCGACTCCCCAGCCTCGACGCTTGACGCCGCGTTCACCGAGTCCTGCAACACCGCCTTCATCGGGCTGGCGACCGGGCACCTGAGCGCCGCGGACTTCACCTCCACGGCGCGCCTGTACGGACTGCAGCGCCGTCCTCTGATCGGAGTCCCGGCGTTTGACGCCAACGTCCCCGCGCCGAAGGACAAGGCCGCGCTCGCGGCGACCTCGATCGGGCAGGCGCAGGTCACGTTCTCGCCACTGGGCATGGCCACGGTGGCCGCTGCCGTCGACGGCGGCACCGTCCGGGCGCCGCGCCTGGTCGCGGGCGCGCCCGACGATCGGGTGCCGAGCGCGCCGCTGCCTATCAACGTGGCCGACGCGCTGCGGCTGATGATGGGGCATGTGGTCGCGTCGGGCACCGCCGCCGGCACCGGGCTGCCCGCGAGCAGCCACGCCAAGACCGGCACCGCGCAGTACGGCAGCGGCGGCACGCTGAAGATCGACGCGTGGCTGATGGGCTATGACGGCGACATCGCGTTCGCGATCGTCACCCAGGACAGCGGCAGCCTCGACGGCGGTCCGCGTGACGGTCCTCTGATCGCACGCTTTTTCAAGACGCTCGGGTAGAGGAAAAAGAGACGATCAGCTTGATCAGGTGACTTGCTCGGGGGAGGTGGCTCAGCCGGCTAATCAGATCCCGGGCGACGGGCGGCACCGCGTGCTGCTCCGGCCGCACCGCGCGATCCGCGATCGTCAGCGTGAAGATGTAGTTGTTGACAGTCCCAAGGCACGATTGTCGTGACCCGCGCCTACGCGATCCAGGCGGGAACCCCGCGGTCAGTCCCATCGAGCATCGCCGCGCGCGCCTCCGGCGCCGCGGTGACGATCGCCGAGAAGCCTTCCGTCTGGTCTGCGATCACCCGGCGCGGCAGGCCGGGCGCGATCACAATCGTGTCGCCAGGTACCAGGGCGTGCCTGTCACCGTCGAGCTCCACGGTCGCCGCGCCGCCCAGCGCGGTCCAGATCTGCTCGACATCGAAGCGATGCGACGGGCCGGCCACGCCCGGGCTCATCTCGACACGCCACAGCGAGCGTCCGGCACCACCCACGGTCGGCGAGGCCAGCGTGGTCATGACGGCGTTGGGGGTCTCGGTGCGGCGGGCCTGATCGTGACAGATGACGGTCATGACAACTCCTCGTTAGAATGGACAACCTAGTTGTCGAACCAATGGTAAACCTGGTTGTCTAATGCGTCAAGCGATCCGCCTCCCGGCTTCGAGCTGCCGCTGCTGCTACTGCTCGGTTTCCGTGGGCTGATCGACGAGCTCCATACGCGGCTGGGCGCTGCCGGCTATCCCGAGACCCGTCCACTGCATGGCTTCGTGCTGCAGGCCGTCGGGCCGCAGGGCGCCACGGCGGTGATGCTCGGACAGCGCCTGGGGATCTCCAAGCAGGCCGCCGGCAAGCTCGTGGCCGGGCTTGAGCAGCTCGGCTACGTCACCCGGGAAATCGATCAGAGCGACGCCCGCCGCAAGCTGGTGCGGATCAGTCCGCGCGGCGCAGACCTGCTCGCGCAGTCGGCACGGATCTTCGACGAGCTGCGTGGCGAGTGGGCGGCCACGCTGGGTGAGGAGCGGCTGCGGGCGCTGGAGAACGACCTGCGCCGGGCGACCGCCGGTACCCCGGGGCGGCTGCTCGAGATCCCTGGTTGGTTTGCCCGGTCCTAGCGTCGCTTAGCTATTCGTCACAGGCGCAAACAGCAGGACGCAGGCCGCCAACAGCTCGGCCAAAGCGTTGCCGCGGAACCGTCTTGCGCCGGAACGAGCTTGACAACCGGACCCGCCGGACCCGCCGGACCCGCCGCGACGACCGACCGGCGCACCCGTGGACGCGGTGGTTTTCCGCCACGACTGATCGCAGTCCGCGGTGAACGTCGGTTTACCCCCAGCCCTCGGGGGAAATCGGCCACCGGCCGCGCCCCATCGCCGCTCGTGGCCAAAAACCACCGCACACGCAGACGGCCCAACGGCCACACAGCCGCCCGAACGGCTCACGCCCGGCGGACGCCGACCCGCTAGAGCTCGCGCTCGTAGTAGTGGTTGACCGGGCCGCCGGGCTTGCCCTCGTGGTTCTCAAAGCCGAGGCTCTCGTACAGGGCACGGGCCGCGACGTCAGTCTCAGCAGTGCCCAGATCCATGTCGTCAGCACCACGCTCGCGACCCAGATCGATCGCCGCCCGCATCAGCACCGTCATCATCCCGCCGCCGCCCGGATCGCCTCCGCAAAGCGTTCGGGCGCTTCCAGCGGCGAGAAGTGGCCGGCCCCGGCCAGCGCCTGAACGCTGACATCGGTGAAGAACTGATCGAGGCGGTCGCCCCATGCGCGCGGGAACAGCGGGTCATGCTCGGGCCACAGCACCGTCGTCGGCACCGTGATCCGCGCCGTGGGCGCGGGGGCCTGCTCGGCCAGGCTCGAGGCGATCATTCCGGCGCCGGCCCGATACCAGCCGATCGAGGCGAGGAACGCTCCCGGCGCGCCGTAGAGCACGGTCAGCCGATCCAACTCACCGGCTGCGGGCATGAAGTTCGGACCCGACCAATGCGACCAGAAATGTTCGAGGTAGGCCCGCACCGCCAGCGGGCGACCGTCGATGATCTCCTGCACGATCGCCAGCTGATGAAACGGCTGGTACCAGAATTCCCGCTGAGAATCGGCCGACAGCACGCGGTCTCCGGCGCCGGGCAGCGGCGGAGCCACGACCAGCGCTCGAACCGCCTCGGGCCTCGTACGCGCGATCTGCTGGGCCAGCCGGCTGCCGACGTCATACCCGGCGAGCACCGCCGGTCCGAGGCCGAGCTCGTCGATCAGCGCGAGCACGCTGTCCGCCTGGGCCGCGGCGGAATAGGCTTGCGCCGGGTCGCGCGGGTGCTTGTCCGATTCGCCGAAGCCGCGCAGGTCGGGCACGACGATGTCGGCGCCGCCGGCCAGCTGAAAGACCACTTCGCGCCAGTCACCGTGGTCGCCGGGCCAGCCGTGCAGGAGCACGATCGGCGCGCCGGAGCCGTGGCGGTCATAGGCGAGCGAGAAACCATCCACGGGCGCCGAGCGGAGCACTCGGTCAGCGTATCCGAGCCTCGCGGCCGCACCGGCGAGCCGCTCCGCGGGCTAGCGTCGCGTTTGAGAAGGGCACTAGCCTGACGCGGAGATGGCCGCGCTCAGCGACACCCGGGTCCTGGTCACCGGCGGCACCAGCGGGTTGGGCCGCGCGATGGCTGAGGCGCTCGTGCAGGCGGGCGCACGGGTCGCGCTAACCGGCCGCGACCAGGAGCGCGCCGACGCCGTGGCCGCTGAGCTCGGGGCAGGCGCGCTCGCGATCGCGCTCGACGTCCGCGACACCGCCTCGGTGAGCGCCGCGGTCGATCACGCCTGGGGGAGGTTGGGTGGCATCGACGTCCTGGTCAACAACGCCGGAATCGGGATGCGGACGGTAAATCCTCGGTTCATGACCGAGCCGCAGCCGTTCTGGGAAGTCTCGCCCGCGGGCTTTCGCGATGTGATCGAGACCAAGCTGACCGGATCGTTTCTGGTCGCGCGGGCGGTGGTGCCGCGGATGATCTCCACTGGCGCCGGTCGGGTGGTGACGATCTCCATGAACGAGCAGACGATGGTCCGGCCGGGCTTCGTTCCCTACGGACCATCGGGCGCGGCCATCGAAGCGCTGGCGCGGGTGATGGCCGCCGACCTGACCGGCACTCCGGTCACCGCCAACATCCTGCTCCCGGGCGGAGCGACGAGGACCGGGATGACCCCGGTGCAGGAACTGAGCGACGCGGTCAGCTCGCGACTGCTGGACCCGTCGGTGATGGGGCCGGCGATCGTGTGGCTCGCGTCTTCACAGGCCGACGGGGTCCACGACCAGCGGATCGTGGCCACCGAGTTCGCGGAGTGGGTCAAGCACCGATAGCCCGACCGGCCGGGGCGCCCTCGCTGCCATGCTCAGCGGGCGCTTGAGGTACTGCGCCATGGCGAGACCCGGCCGGCCGCCCACTACACGGCCGCGGGCGTGGGCGAGGGCGCGATCTCCGCGCGCACGCGCTCGGCGGCACGATGGAGCGCCCGCAGCTTCTCGAAGGCACAGAAGCGCGGCAGCGCCTTCAGGCCGCAGTCGGTCGACAGGTACACCTGCTCCGGGGAGATGTGCTCGAGCACCTTGTGGATGCGCTCCACGATCTCGTCGTCTGACTCGATGTACAGCGTGCGCACGTCGATCACGCCGACCTGCACCTCGCGGTCTTTGGGCACCACCTCGAGCGCCTTGACGTCGGCCATGTCGCGGAGCGTGAAGTCCAACGCGAACTGCTCGCAGTTGACGGCCAGCCACCGCTCCAGCACCCGGGGCAGCGCGTCCTCGACGCTGCGAAACGTGTTGCCATAGCCAGTGCCCAGGCAGCAGTGCCAGGCGATCTTGGCGTCGACTCCGTCGATCCAGGCGTTGAGCACGTCGATCACCCATTCGCTGTTGGGTTCGAAGTCCAGCCGCCAGGCGCCGAGGTCCTCGATCTGGATGGACTTGGCCCCCCGGGCCACGAGATCCTTGAGGTCGGCGTTGAAGATCGGCACCAGATCCTCGGCCAGTGCACGCGCCGAGCTGTACCGGGAGCCGGGCGCGTCGTAGTCGACGTGGAAGGTCAGATTCGGCGGACCGGCGCCGACCGACACCTTCAGCGGCCGGTCGGTCAGCTGCACGGCGGCTTCGTACATCTCGCCCAGCCGGCCCGGGATCCCTTGCGACACCTCCCCGGTGACGGCCGTGCCGCCCCAGTTGTGCATCCAGGCGACCTGGCTCAGGTCGGGATCGTCACCCTGCTCCATCGCCCGCGCCAGCGGATTGGGGAGCTTGGCCTTGGTGAAGCCTCCAAGGCGCTCATACCAGTACCAGACGAACGAGCCGATACCACCGCCGTAGTCATCGAAATGCATCTGGCCGTCGGTGACGATGTCCAGTCCGGCCAGCTCCTGATCTGAGATGCACGCGGTCGTCGCGTCCCACCAGGCGTGCCAGTTCTCCTCCAGCTTCCACCACTCCAGCACGTCGGCGCCCGCGAGGTTGTAGTTCGTGTACCAGCGCGGCTTTGGATACGAGCCGATCATCGTGGTGGGCAGGATTGTGTCTACGACCTTCGTCGGCATCAAGAGCTCCTCTGCTTCGGGCATTTGCGTACAGTGAATGGCAGCGAACCGGGACCCATGGGCTAGTACATGGCCACGCCGGCGGACACGTTGAGGTCCTCGCCGGTGATCCCGGCCGCCGCCGGCGAGGCCAGGAACACGGCCGCCGCAGCGACCTCCTGCGGCTGGTCAGACGGCCGACCGGCGAGGACGCGGTGAACCGCCGCTCTGCCCCGGCGACGGTGATGCCTAGCGACTGCGCCTGCGCCGCGATCACGGAGTCGATCCGCGGGCCGCGCACCGCGCCGATCACGATCACCGAACCGCACCACGCTTGAGCATCGACGGCAGCGTCGCCCGGCAGCACAGGTAGACCCATCGACGTTGACGCGCATCGTCTCCCGCCACTGCTCGGGCTCAATCTCCCACAGCGGTGCCGTCGGGCCGGGGATCCCGCTGTTGCAGACAAGCACACGTTTGACCGCGCCGAACTCGGCGACCGCCGCCGCAGCCAGCTGCTCCACCTGTAGCTGGTCGGTCACGTCGGTGGGCGCGACCAGCACCTCGTGCGCGCCGCGGTCGGTGGCCAGCACGCGCGTCTGAAGCAGGGCGGACTCGGTGCGTGCGGCCAGCACCAGAAAGGCGTCGGCGAAGGCAAGCGCGATCTCCCGTCCGATGCCGCGTCCCGCACCGGTGACAGCCACGACGGGGCGGCTTGGATCCGGCTCAGTCATCGACCATCGCGAGCGCTCTGACGGGCGAGCCGTGGCCCCCGCGCACGCGCAGCGGGAAGCCGTAGAACTGAAACCGCCGGCCGAGCACCGCGCCAAGGTTGGTCAGGTTCTCGTAGTGCGTGACGCCGGACTGGCGGCAGTACAGGTGCACGGGGTAGATCCGATCCCCCGGGGCGTCCGGGCTGGGCGAGTCGACCCCGAAGATCTTCGGCCGGTGATCGCGCAGCCAGTCCGCCGCCGACTGGTCCAGGCCGCCGTACTCGGTCGCGTACTCGGTCGTGCCCTCGTGACGATCGGCAGCTCCGGTGCGCAGCAGCAGCACGTCACCCGGGCGCAGCGCGACCGGCGAGTCGGCCAACGCTCGATCCAGGCGCTGCGCGGTGCAGTACTCGCGCGTGCCCAGATCTGAGATGTCCAGGGCGATCCCCTCCCCCCAGAACGTGTCCAGCGGCATCTCGTCGATCCGGAGCGCACCCGCCCGCGGATCGAGGTGGCTGATCGCATCGACGTGGGTGGGACCGTGGTCACAGACGGTCAGCCCCAGGCTCTGATACGAGAACTCGCTGTCAAAGTTCGCGGCGGTGTCCTCATGGCGGTGGTGCTGCCACACCTTCGTCTCCAGATGACCGGCGTATACCGGCATCCCCTGGTAGATCTCCTGGGACAGATCGACGATGTGCGGCATACGACCTCCGTTGAGAGTGGCCCTGTGTCACGATAGGCCTGCCCGCGGTTGCCGACGTCACTTTCGGTCACGGCGGGCGAACACATCGGCGCCGCACTCGAGACTGACACGTTGACCATCGGACCCGCTCATGACATCGCTCCGCCCGACGGCATGCGGACGCGTCCGGAGCTGCGCGCGATGCTGACCGTCAGCCGGGCGGTGGCTCAGGGCGGCCCACTCGCCGACGTCCTGGACCGGATCGCGGCTGAGGCGGCCGGGGTTGTGCTCGGCGCCGACCGCTCGAGCATCATCCTGATCGAGGGATCGGAGCACCGCTTCCGCCTGGCCGGCAGTTTCGGACTCAGCGAGGCCTACCGGCTGCTGCTGTCCACCGGCGAGGCCAAGCTGCTGCCCGGTGAAGGACCGTCCGGCGTCGCGTTTCAGACGGGCGCACCGGTGGCGATCGACGACTTGGACGCCGATCCGCGCGTGGCCAGCTGGGCCTGGCGCGACATCGCGCGCGAGGAGTGCTATCGGGCGATCGTGTCGCTGCCCCTGCTCGCCGGTGGCAGCATCGTGGGCACCCTCAACATCTACCGGACCGAGGCCGGTCCCTGGACCGCAGAGGAGATCGACCTGCTGGCGTTCTTCGCCGAGCACGCCGCCGGGGCGGTGCAGACCGCCCAGCTGCTGGACCAGCGTAACCAGCAGCTGGCGGCCCTGCGCCGGGTCGTGCGGATGCTGCGCGAGCAGACCCACGAGCACGCCAATCGACTGCACGCGGTCGGTGGGTTGCTCGCGCTGGACGAGGTTGACGAGGCCAAGGAGTTCCTGCACGTGCTGGAGAGCTCCCACGTCCAGATCCGCGAGGCGCTCGACGCGCGGATTCAGGTGCCAACCGTCGCCGGATTGGTGCTCGCCGTCGCGATCGTGGCCGGCCAGCGCGGCATCAGGCTGACGCTAGCGCCGGACAGCAGCCTGAGGGCGCTCCCGCCCGCGCTGACCGAGACCCAGGTGGTGACGATCCTCGGCAACCTGCTCGACAACGCCTTCGATGCCGTCGCCAACCTGGCGCCCGAGCGGCGCGAGGTGATCCTGCACATCGACGACCGGGGGGGCGCACTGCTGATCGAGGTGACCGACTTCGGCGCCGGCCTGCCCGACGCCGTGCCGGAGCTCTTCGACCGCGGCGTGAGCTTCAAACGCGGGCACGCGGGAATCGGGCTCTCGCTCGTCGCCGCGGCGGCACGGGCCGCGATGGGCGCGGTGCAGGCGATCCCCGAGGACGACCGGACGACGTTCCGGGTGAGCATTCCCGGATGAGCGACTGGCGCGTGATGGTGGTCGAGGACGACCGCGTGGTCGCAGGCCTGCACTGCCGGTTCGTGTCCCGGGAGTCGGGGTTCTCGGTCGTGGGCGTTGCCGGCGCCGCGCTTCAGGCCGAGCGGATGATCGCGGCGCTCAAGCCCGACCTGCTGCTGCTCGACCTCGGGCTGCCCGATGAGACCGGCATCGGACTGCTCAGGCGTCTGCGCGCCCGCGGGGAGACGGTGGAGGCGATCGTCGTCACGGCCGCGAGCGCCACCCGGGTGGTGCGAGCCACCGTGCACCTCGGCGTGGTCGATTACCTGGTCAAGCCGTTTGACCAGGAGCGCCTACGCCAGTCGCTGGCGCTGTTCCGGCGGCGTATGGCAATGCTGAGCGGCAGCCGACTGGTGCAGGACGAGGTCGATCAGATCTGCTCCGACGGTCCCAACTCGCGTCGCTGGCTGCCCCGCGACCTGTCAGAGGAACGCCTGGCCGAGATCCAGCGAGCGTTCCGGTCCTTCGACTGTCCCGCGACCGCTGCTGAGGTGGCCGATCACAGCGGCGTTTCGCGAGTCACCGCGCGCCGGTATCTCGAGTATCTGGTCACGATCGGTCAGGCGACGACCTCGATCGCGGCTGCCGGTCCGGGCCGTCCGAGCAAGACGTACGTGCTCGCCGGTCAGCTGAGCGCGACCGGCGCGTGAGCGTCGGGCTCCGCGCCGGTTGAGCCTCAACGGCAGCTCGGGTCCGGAGCAAACGTGTCGGTGACCTGCGCGAGCGTCCGCGGACCGCCGCGGGGGATCAGCTGGAGCAGGCTGTTGACGCGGATGTCCTCGGCCTCGCCCTGGTGTGCGGGTCGCCGGCGAAGCCGCCCACGGCGACGCTGTGCGCCGGGGTGCGGTAGCCGCTGATCCCGTAGATCGTCACCCCGAGCGCCTTGCCCAGCGCATTGAGCTGAGCGCTGAGCACCGGCAGCCCGCCCTCGGTCTGGCTCGTGCCCGGGTCGGCGATGAAGCCCGCGCCCCGGGCGGCGATCACCTGCGCCGCGTCGGCACCGTTGCTCACCCCGCCGCAGAGGTTCAGGCGCCTGAGCTCGCGCTTGACCTGAGCCAGTGACGGGCATGAGCGCTGGCGTCGCCGACGATCTCCGAGCCGCCGGAGCTGGCCGAGGCGTGCGCGCCGGCGGCGGGCTGCACCGCCTGCGGGTGCGCCTGCGCGGGCGCCGGGCCGTGCCTCGCGGTCGGGGTCGCGGTCGGGTTCGGGGTCGGGTTCGGGGTCGCGCTGCTCGATCCGCACGCCGTGATCGCCAACGCCGTCGCCACCGCCGCTGCCGTCAGCACCCGTCCGTTCACGCCCAGGGAGGGTACGGGGGCCGGATCGGCGGCGGCAGCCGTCCGGCGCCCGGGGATCTCCACCCGGAGGTTGAGCCGCCGGCCAAGTTCCACCCACGGTTCCTCCCGTGCGCCGATGTGCGATCCGTCTCGGGCGCGCAGGATGTGGCCATGACAACCACTGACTACCTCATCGACACCGCCTTGGTCCTGCTGGTCCTGACGCAGATCAAGGAGCGCAAGCTCACCACCCGCACCCTGATCCGGCCGCTGGTGATCGTCGCGATCGCCGCCGTCAACTACCTGACCGGGATCCCAACCGCCGGCAACGACCTGGTGCTTATCTCGATCCTCGCCCTGACCGGTGGGCTGATCGGGGTCGCCTCCGGCCAGACCGTGATCATGCGCCGCAATGCCGACGGCGCCGTGCTGTCTCGCTCGGGGTGGGTATCGGCGTTCTTCTGGGTGCTGGGCATGGGCTCGCGGTTTGCCTTCATCTACTGGATCAGCCACTCCGGCGCCGCGTCGCTGGCCACATTCAGCACCCAGCACCAGATCACCGGCAGCCAGGCCTGGACCACCGCGCTGCTGGCGATGGCGGTGTTCGAGGTCGCGGGACGCAGCATCGTGCAGGCGCTGCGGCGCCGCGAGCTGCAGGCCACCGCCTCCACCCCGCAACTCGCCTGAGCCTCTCCGCACCCCCCCGTCATCCAGCCGACGCGGCGGGACCCGCGCACGCACGCGGGTCCCGCCGCACGCCACGTGGGCCTCGTCGCGTGCCGTCCGGCGAGCGCGCGATCCTCAGGCAATGCAGGCCAGGGATCCACCCCCGCTTGCGTCAGACGGTCTTCAGACGCCCCCCTCACCGCCCCCGGCGGCTCTGATCCAGGCGTGGATCACGTGGTGGCTGCTGTGCGCCGCACTATGGATGGTCCTCGACGACACGACCGCCCTGCCCGAGCTGGTGGACGGCGCCGTGGCGGCGACGATCGGCGCCAGTGCGGCCACGCTGGCGCTGGCCCGGACCCGGGTGCGGTTCGCCCGCCGAGCTGTCTGGCGACGTCGCTGGTGGGTGTGCTTGGCGCGGTACTTCGCTGACCTGCCGGGGCTGGTGCGCGTGCTGGCCCGGGCGCTGATGGGGGACGACCGAGACCCCGGTGGACTGCGACAGGTCCAGTTCGCGATCGAGGATCAGCCCGACGTCCGCGCCGCCCAGATCGGGCTAGCCAGCGTCGCGGGGTCATTCGCCCCCAACACGATCGTGGTCGCCGTCGACGAGGTGGATCAGGTGCTGATCGTGCACGAGCTGGTGGCGAGCTCGTCGCGGAGCGGGGCCGACCCGCTGGAGCTGGGATGAACGAGTGGATCCTCGCCGCCACGGTGTTGCTGATCGGTGGCCTGTTGCCACTCGCCGCGGCCGCTCTGATCAGCGACGCGATGGCGGCCGCGGCGGCGCTCAACCTCGGAGGACCGATCGCGGCGCTGATCCTGCTCTTGCTCGCCGAGGGCCTTCACCGCCAGCCGTTCGTTGACCTGGCGGTGGTGCTGGCGGTCGTCTCGTTTGCCGGCTCGGTGATCGTCGCCCGCTTCCTGGAGTGGCGGGTGTGAGTCGATGAACGGCGCCGTCCAGATCCTCGTCGCGGTCCTGCTGGTCGGCGGGGTGGCGATCGAGATCCTCTGCTGCGTGGGCGTGCTGGTGATGCGCACCGCGTACGCGCGGCTTCATTACACGGCCCCCGCCGGATTGGGAGCGCTGCTGCTGGCCGTGGCGATCCTGCTGCGCGAGGGCTTTTCGCTGATCGGTGACAAGGCGCTGCTGATCGCCGTGTTCGTGCTCGTGACCTCGCCCGTGCTCTCCCACGTCACCGCCCGCGCCGCGCGGATCCGCGAGCTCGGCGACGTCGTGATCCGGCATCGCTCGGAGCCCGAGCCATGACCTTTCTGCAGGCGATCGCGCTGCTGGCTGTCGCCGCCGGGGGCACCGCGGTGGTGGCCACGCGCGATCCCCTGCGCCAGGTGATCGTGACCGGCTTCTTCGGCCTGCTGCTGGGGATCCTGTTCTTCGTCTTCCAGGCGCCCGACGTGGCCCTCTCCCAGATCGTGGTCGGGGGCGTCGCGCTGCCGGTGATGGTGCTGCTGACGCTCGCCAAGCTGCGAGAGCGGGCGCGCAGCCGGGCGGATGAATGAGTCGCCGGACGCGCCTGAGCCTGTTCGGGGTGGCCGCGGTGCTGCTCGCGGCGGTGCTCGCCGATGGCCTCGGCGGCCTGCCCGCGTTCGGTGGATACCACGGGATCTACGGGATCCTGCTCAGCCATGTGACGGTCGCCCAGCGGCGGGCGACGGACGTCATCACGGCAATCACCTTCGACTATCGCGGCCTGGACACGATGGGCGAGGAGTTCATCCTGTTCGCCGCCTCGCTCGGGCTCGTCGTGCTCCTGCGCGAGCAGCGCGATGAGCGCCGGCAGCCCGACGACAGCCCCGACCAGGCCGATGATCCGGACCGCTATGCGGGCCTTCCGCCCCACCGGCCACATACCAGCCCAGCGCTGATCGCGGTCGGGCGATGGCTGATCGGGCCGGTGCTGGTGCTGGGGATCTATATCGCCACCCATGGGCAGCTGACCCCCGGCGGCGGTTTTCAGGGAGGCGTCGTGCTCGCCGGCGCGGTGATTCTCGTGTTCGTCGCGGGCGGGCGCCTGGCCACGGCGCCGATCCGCCCCACCGGCGCCGCTGAGGTGCTGGAGGCGGCGGGAGCCGGCGGCTACGTCGCGCTCGGCTTCGGCGGGCTGATCGCGGGAGCGCGCTTTCTGACCAACTTCCTGCCGCTGGGGACCAAGGGCAGCCTGCTCTCCAGCGGCACGATCGCCTCACTCAGCGTCGTCGTCGGGTTGGAGGTCGCGGGCGCGATCACACTGATCGTGTCGGAGTTCGTCGATCAACGGCTGCTCACCGGCAGGCACCAATGACCGTGATCGCCTATGGGGTGGCCGTCTGGTTGCTGCTGGTGGGCCTCTACGGGGTCGTCTCGAGCCACCACCTCGTGCACCTGATCCTCTGCCTCGGGGTCGTGCAGGCCTCCACCTACGTGCTGCTGCTGGCGATCGGCTATCGCACCGGTGGCGCAGCGCCGATCTTCGCCGACATCCCGGTCGGGACACGCGTGGTCGACCCGGTCGTGCAGGCGCTGACCCTCACCGACGTGGTCGTCGAGGCCACGGTCTCGGCCCTGCTGCTGGCGCTGGCGCTGCAGGCCGACAAGCGCTTCGGCACGGTCGACCCGGACGAGATCGCAGCGCTGCACGGATGACCGCCTCGGCGCTGGCGCCGCTCACGCTCGCGATCCCACTGCTGGCGGCCGCCGTGCTGGCCGCCACCCAGTCCGTGCCCCACCGCCTGATCTCAGAAGGGGTGGCGCTGGGCGCAGCCGTGGCCAGCACCGCGGTCTGTGCCCTGGAACTGGCGCTGGCGATCCGCCACGGCGAGGCCGTCTACTGGTTCGGCGGCTGGCAACCCCGGCACGGCGTCGCGCTCGGGATTTCGTTTGCGATCGATCCGTTCGGAGCCGGCCTGGCCTGCTTCGG
This sequence comes from Solirubrobacteraceae bacterium, assembly GCA_050999585.1. GTDB lineage: Bacteria > Actinomycetota > Thermoleophilia > Solirubrobacterales > Solirubrobacteraceae > Palsa-465. Next base: position 15,037 of record JBPCPC010000063.1, read on the forward strand.
CGGGCTGCTGACGATCGCCGCGCTGGTGTTCTCCTGGCGTCACTTCGAGGCGGTCGGGCATGCCTTCCCGGCGCTGATGCTCGTGTTCATGACCGCGATCATGGGCTTCTGCCTGAGTGGCGATCTGTTCAACATGTTCGTGTTCTTCGAGCTGATGACGGTCGCGGGCATCGGCCTCACTGCGCACCGCTCAGATCAGCGCGCGCCGCTGCAGGGGGCGCTGAACTTCGGGATCACCAACTCGATCGGCGGCTTCCTGGTGCTGTTCGGAATCGCGTTGCTCTATGGGCGCACCGGGGCACTGAACCTGGCGCAGATCGGCGTCGCCCTGTCACACCACCGTGTCGACGGGCTGGTCGCGGTCGCCTTCGGGCTGATCGTCGTCGGCTTCCTGGTCAAGGCGGCGATCGTCCCGTTTCACTTCTGGCTGGCCGATGCCTACGCCAGCGCTCCGACGCCGGTGTGCGTGATCTTCGCTGGGGTGATGAGCGAGCTTGGGCTATACGGAGTGGCGCGTGTCTACTGGACCGTGTTTGCCGGTCCACTCGGACCTCACGCCGCGGCGCTGCGGGCGATCCTGGTCGTGGCCGGCGCGATCACCGCGCTGCTGGGCGCCATCATGTGCCTGCTGCAGGACCGTCTCAAGCGGCTGCTGGCGTTCGCCACGATCAGCTACATGGGCCTCTTCCTGATCGGGATCGGCCTGCTTGACACGCGCGGGCTCGCGGGCACCGCGATCTACATCGTCGCCGATGGTCTGCTCAAGGCCAGCCTGTTCCTGTGCGTGGGGATCCTCCAGCACCGTCGCGGTGATCCTGACTCGCTGCGGTTGCGGGGCCTCGGACGGGGCTTGCCCTACACGGGCGCGGTGTTCCTGCTGGCCGCTCTCGGACTCGCCGCCGTCCCGGGCTGGGGCAGCTTCCTGGGCAAATCGCTGATCGAGTCCGCCGCCGCGACCTTTCCCGGCTATGGCTGGGTGCCGGCCGTGGTCACGGCGGTCGAGATCCTGATCGGCGCGGCGGCAATCGCCGCCGCCGCCCGCGCGTTCCTGGGCTGGGGACCGGCGCTGCACGACGACGTCGATGAGTCTGAGCAGGGCGAGGAGGAGATCAGCGGCCCGCCCGACCGGACCCCGGCGGTGCTATTCGGTCCGGCGGTGGTACTGCTGCTGGGCAGCCTGGCGATCGGCGTGCTGCCGGGGGTGGGGCGACTCGCGCTCGCCGGCGCGCAGCGCTTTGAGGCAACCTCGGCCTATACGACAGCTGTCCTGAGCGGGCACGTGGCGGCCCTGCGCAGCCAGCCGGTCGCGACCTCACCGACGCTCCAGGACGTGCTCTCGGGCATCGGCTTCACGATCGTCACGCTGCTCGTCGGGCTGCTGGTCGTGCTGCCGCGGCGGCTGCCCGGACCGCTGGCGCCGGTGCTCGACGCGGGCCGTTCGGTCACCCGCCGGCTGCACTCGTTGCACAGCGGCCATCCGGGCGACTACATCGCCTGGCTGACGGTCGGTGCGGTGATCTTCACGGCCACGTTCGCGTTTGCGTTCGGGTAGGGATAGCCTCGAAGTCATGCCACGCGGCATCAGATCAACGGATCACGATGGCCGATAAGTCGCTGGACGTATACCTCAACGACCACCTGGCGGGGGCGATGTTCGGCTCAGACCTCGCCGAGCAGCTGGCGCAGCGGACCTCCGACGCACCGTTCGGCGAGGCGATGCGCGCGCTCGCCACCGAGATCGAAGCCGACCGGGACACGCTGAAGCAGCTCATGGACCAGCTCGGGACCTCACGCAACCCGGCCAAGCAGGCGACCACCTGGATCGCGGAGAAGCTCAGCCGCGTCAAGTTCAGCGGCGCCGGCGGCGGCGACGAGTTTGGGATGTTCCAGGCGCTGGAGACGCTCTCGCTGGGGGTCGAGGGCAAGGCGGCGCTGTGGACCGCGCTGGGCGACGTCGGCGACCGCTACCCGCCGCTGGCCGCGGTGGACTTCGACGCGCTGCACGAGCGCGCCCGGGACCAGCGTCGGATCATCGAGGACCAGCGCAGCGCTGCCGCCCGGCGGGCGTTCACCGGACCCGACGCCGGCTAGGCCAGACGGTCCGCGCGGTCTGCGCGGTCTGCGCGGTCTGCGCGGTCCAGGCGGTCCAGGCGCTTGGTGGCGGTCGCCTCGTGCGCCGGCATCAGATCGGCGCGCGAGATCTCGGCCACGTGCGGCGCGACGGCGCGCACGCCAAGATCGGAGTCGATCCGCTGATAGGTGAGCGTCTTGAGGAATTTGGCCACCGACAGCCCGCCGGTGTAGCGCGCGGCACGACCGGTGGGCAACGTGTGGTTGGTGCCGATCGCCTTGTCGGAGAACGCGACGGTGGCGCGGCGCCCGAGGAAGATCGAGCCGTAGTTACGTAAGCGCTGCAGGTACCAGGCGTCGTCGACGGTATGAACCTCCAGGTGCTCGATGGCGACCCCGTCCGATAGCCGCGCGGCGTGCTCGCGGTCGGCCGCGACCATCACCACGCCGTGGTCGATCCAGGCGCGGCGCGGCGTCTCGCCCGCGGGGCCCCCCGGGGCGCCGTGGTCAGAGCGATCCAGCTGATCGAGCTGGCGGTCGATCTCAGCGATCACCGCGCGCCCGAGCGGCTCCGACGTGGTGATCAGGACCGCGGGCGAGGTGGGGCCGTGCTCGGCCTGGGCGAGCAGGTCGGCTGCGACCAGTTCGGGGTCGGCGGTGTGGTCAGCGATCACCGCGACCTCCGAGGGACCGGCGAGCAGGTCAATCCCGACGCGGCCGAACAGCTGGCGCTTGGCCTCGGCGACAAACGCGTTGCCCGGGCCGACGATCATGTCGACCGGATCCAGACGATCGTCGAGCAACCCGAACGCCATCGCCGCGAGCGCCTGCACCCCGCCCAGGGCGAAGATCCGGTCGGCGCCCGAGCTCGCGATCGCGTGCAGGGTTGGCGCATGCAGGCTCCCGGCCCGCGGTGGCGAGCAGGCGACCACGGTCTCGACGCCGGCCACCTTGGACACGAGCACCGTCATGAACGGAGCCGCGAGCATCGGCACCCGGCCGCTCGGACAATAGGCGCCGACGGCGGCCACCGGGACCTGGCGCTGCCCGAGGAACACCCCGGGCAACGTCTCGGCCTCGAAGTCGGTCAGCGTGGCGCGCTGGAGCTCGGCGAAGTTCCTGATCTGGGCCTGGGCAAAGGCGATGCTCTGCTTGAGCTCGGGCGAGAGCGAACCGCTCGCGGCGTTGATCTCATCAGTGCCGACCTGAAATGACGGCGGGTCCCAGCCGTCGAGCTCGCGCGAGTAGTGCCGGACCGCGTCGACGCCGTCGCGCTCGATGCGCAGCAGCATCTCGGAGACGCGCTCGCGGACAGCCGGATCGGGCCCGGTCGGAGCGGTCGGCGTGGGTCGCTTGAGATAGACGGGCTCGTCCGTGGTGCAGCGAGCCTAGCCCCCCGGGCCCGGTGCGACCGCCGGTGCGCTGTCAGAGCGGGCACCGCGCGCGGGGACCGAGCCCGCTCTCGCAGCACCGTCTGACGGGGCAAACACGACGGGCAGCCGGTCGCGCACCCGTGCCCGCTCTGACAGCACCGCCGAGCCGATACCCGCACCCGTCGGGCAGCGGCAGCCAATCCCCGCGCCGTGCTGCTGTTCGAATGGGAGCTGGTGGGTCGCCGGCCAAGGATCGAGAGCCGCGCGCAGCTCGTGCAGCGGGTGGCGCAGCTTGCCACGCAGCATGAGGGTCGTCTGCGCGAACCAGTCGGCGAACTGCATGAACGGATCGCAGTTGACACCGTCCTCACTCAGCGTCCCGGCGGGCTCGGACATCGGCTACCGCGCGACCGCGCCGTACAGCTCGGGCCGGCGGTCGCCGAACACGTCGGCGCGCTCGGTCAGGCGCTTGTCCTGCGCGAGCCCGAGATCAACGTCGGCGATCACCAGGCCCGGGTTGCGCGACTCGGCCACGACCCAGCCCTCGACGTCGACGATCGTCGCGCCGCCGGTCCAGTCCTGCCCGCGCTCGGCGCCGAGCCGGTCACAGCAGGCGACCGCCATCCGATTCATCCGGCCGGTCGCCATCGCGATCACCACCTCCGACGGACGCTCGCCCTCGGGCCGCGGAAACAGCGGCCAGTTGGTCGGGACGGCGAGCAGCTGTGCCCCGGCCAGCGCCACCGAGCGAGTCAGTTCAGGAAACTCAAGGTCGTAGCAGATGATCACGCCGATCCGCCCGACCCGGGTGTCCAGGATCGGCGGCGGGTCAGAGCCGGGCGTGAAGATCGTGTGCTCGTGGTCCCACAGGTGCAGCTTGCGGTACACGGCGAGCAGTCCAGTGGCGTCCAGGACGGCCGCGCTGTTGTAGACGCTGCCTGCGGGACCGCGCTCGCAGAAGCCGCCGATCACGACCACGTCGGCGCTGGCCGCCTCGTTCGCCCACTCCCGCAGCAGCTCGTCGTCGGGGGCGATCGCGACCGTCGCCGCCTCCTCGGTGCAGCTGAACATGTACCCGCTCGTGATCAGCTCTGGCAGCACGATCACGTCAGCACCCGCCGCCGCCGCCTCGCGGATCGCGGTCAGGCAGAGCTCGCGGTTGGCCTCCAGGTCGCCGATCGCCGGCGCCAGCTGCTGGCAGGCGATCCGGGTGACGGTCACGGAGCCGAGCCGGCGGCGAGCCCGGCGCGGACCCGACCGGCCAGGCCCGGCGCGACGCACACGACCACCAACCCGATCACCAGGTAGACGACCTCGATGTAGGGCAGGTGAGCGAACGTGCCCACCTGACCGACGAACACGTTGCGGTAGATCGTGTAGCAGACGAACGCCCCCCCGAGCACCGGAATCACGATCTGCCAGACGGGCGCCTTGGCCTCGCCCTTGAAGAACAGGAAGTAGATCGCGCCGACGGTCGCCATCACGTAGGCGACGAGGATCAGCACGGTGCCGATCTGCAGCGCGTAGAACGTGGCGTTGACCACCGTCGAGCCGGCCAGCTGCTGACCGATGAGCGACAGCAGGAAGATGATCAGCACCACCACCAGCGCGGCCGCCGGGGCGCCGTTCTTGGACAGCCCGGCGAGGCCGGTGCGGGTGCCGGTGGCGTCGCGCGCCTGGGCGTACATGATCCGGGCCGCGCCGCTGGCCACCCCGAGCGAGATCGCGAACAGGCTGATCGTGGCCATCAGGTTGAGGATGTCGGCATACCAGCTGCCGATGTAGCCGCCGCCGAGGTCGGTGAACGGCAGGCCGCCAGCGAACGCCTTGGCGCCCGCCGCGTTGGCGCCGTAGCCGAGCGACTGCGAGGCGGCGGTGAGCAGGTAGAACGCGCCGACGACAATCACCGCGGTCTTGATCGCGCGCGGGATCTGGGTCTTGGGGCTCGAGGTCTCCTCTCCGAGCGCAGCCGCGCCCTCAAACCCGGCGAAGGCCAGGAAGCCATACACCGCCGCCTTAGCGATTGTGCCGACCCCGCCACCCTTGGGCAGCGCCAGGAAGTTGATCGTGAATGTCTGGCCGCTCGGCCCGTGGCTGAAGATCACCTTCGCCAGGATCACGATGCTCAGGATCGTGACCAGGATCGCGCCGATCACCTCGGAGGTGAGCAGAGCTCGGGTGATGACCCGGATCTCGGTGAACGCCAGCGCCGCGATACCGGCCAGCCCGATCAGCGCGATCCACCACCACTGCTGGATGTTGCTGCCGAAGGTGCCGTTCAAAAACTGGCCGCCGAACAAACCGATCTCGATCGTCGACCCGCACCCGATCGCGATGTAGGCGCCCATCAGCGCCCAGCCGGCGAAGAAGCCGGCACGGGGGCCGAGGGTGACCCCCACGAGCGCGTACACCGAGCCGGTGTGGGAGATGTGCTGCGAGAGCTTGACGAAGCAGTAGGCGACGAGCGCGACGCCGATCACCGCGAACACGAACGACAGCGTCACGCCGCGTCCGATGATCAGAGCCGCGCCGGTGCCGAGCAGTCCGATCGCCCCCACCGGCCCGATCAGACCGACCGAGAATGCCGCCGCGTCGACGAGGCTGAGCTCTGTGTGAAGCCCCTCGCCGCCGCCGCTCCCCTCGGTTGCCATCGCGGTAGCTAATCACGAAACCCCGCGGCCAGAGAATTTTTTCCCCAACGGCGACATGACGGCGTGGGGCGCGGAGCGGGTAATACTTAGGCCATGACCACCACTGCCGCCCCGCCGGCCATCAACCCCAGGGACTTCCTCGCGATCGATCGTCTGCTGTCTGACGAGGAGCGCGACATCCGCGACACCGTGCGCGCGTTCGTTTCTGACCGCGTGCTGCCCTACGTCGGAGACTGGTTTGAGGAGGGCACGATCCCGCTTGAGCTGGCGCGCGAGCTGGGCCAGATCGGGGTGCTGGGGATGCATCTGGAGGGTTACGGCTGCGCGGGGGCGAGCGCCACCGCCTACGGGCTGGCCTGCCTGGAGCTGGAGGCCGGCGACAGCGGCATCCGCAGCCTGGTGTCGGTGCAGGGCTCGCTGGCGATGTTCGCGATCCATCGCTGGGGCTCGGAGGAGCAGAAGCTGCAGTGGCTGCCGCGGATGGCCGCTGGCGAGGCGCTCGGCTGCTTCGGCCTGACCGAGCCCGACGCCGGCTCTGATCCCGGGGCGATCCGCACCCGGGCCAAGCGCGACGGGACCGACTGGGTGCTCCACGGCTCCAAGATGTGGATCACCAACGGGTCGGTTGCCGAGATCGCGGTGGTGTGGGCGAAGACCGATGACGGTGTCCGGGGCTTCCTGGTGCCCAAGGGGACGAAGGGGTTCACCACCCAGGACATCCACAAGAAGCTGTCGCTGCGCGCGTCGATCACGTCCGAGCTGCTGTTCGACGACGTGCGCCTGCCGGAGTCCGCGATGCTCCCCGAGGCGACCTCGTTGCGCGGTCCACTGTCATGCCTGAACGAGGCGCGTTACGGGATCGTGTGGGGAGCCGCGGGCGCAGCGCGGGCGTGCCTGGAGGCAGCGTTGCAGTACAGCCTGGAGCGCCAGGCGTTCGGGCGGCCGATCGCCGCCACCCAGATCCAGCAGCAGAAACTGGCGATGATGGCCCTGGAGGTCAACCGCGCGACGCTGCTGGCGCTGCACCTGGGCCGCATGAAGGATGACGGCGTGCTGGCACCCGAGCACGTCAGCCTCGGCAAGCTCGGCAACGTCAACGGCGCGCTCGAGGTGGCTCGCAGCGCGCGTCAGGTGCTCGGCGCCAACGGGATCACGCTGGAGTACCCCGTTATCCGCCACATGAACAACCTCGAGTCCGTCGTCACCTACGAGGGCACGGCCGACATCCACGCGCTCGTGGTCGGCGGGGCGCTGACCGGAATCCAGGCCTTCCGCTAGAGCAGGCGGTCGGTGGCCTCGTCCGGGACGCCGCCGAAATGGATCTCCAGGACCCGGTCGAACACCGGGTTCTGCGGATCCGCCCGCGCGAACAGTGTCATCGAGGAACGCAGCTTGAGCGCGTCGACGCCACCGAGGATCTGCTCGGCGCTGATCCCGGCGTGATCGGCGAGCGCCTGAGCGCACGCGGTCAGCCGCGGCCCCAGCTCGGGGTCCGCAAGGTAGGCCCGGGCCTCCTGCAAAGACGCGATCGCGTACCGCCGCGACGTCGGGCTGTGGCCCAGCCCCGCGATCTGTGGGAACACGAACCACATCCAGTGGCCGGTCTTGCGCCCGGCCCGAAGCTCGACGCGGGCCTGCTCGTGGGTCGCGCC
>JBPCPC010000167.1:0-5211 GCA_050999585.1 Solirubrobacteraceae bacterium
GTACGGGTTTCACTCCGCCAACGCCGCGCTCGCGCTCGTTCACCTCACCTGCGGCCCGATCACACTCACACTTCCCCACGAACGCGACCAAGTGTTCGCGTGACCTCACCTACGATCATGCCCGGAGGGCCTGATTAAGGCGGATGCCGTCGCGACGCGTGGTCCGGCGTGCGCGATGAACCGCGCGGTCGACGCGCCTGCGGGCAGTTGCGGTAGCCGCACTCGGGTCTGGCCGGCACCGATCGATGCCGGCAGCGTCCGCCGGTACCCGTGGGCTGCGTGGATACGGATCGTCAGCCGGGCGGCGCGTGTGGCGGTGACGGTGATCGTGGGCCGCTGACCGGGTCTGACGCGCAGGTGGCCGGGCGCCAACGCGATCAGCAGCCGCGGAGTTCCCGAGGGAGCGATCTCATCCACGGTGGCGCCGTTGGCGATCGCGATTCCGCCGTCTGAGAGCGCGGTCATCTGTCCGACGGCGACCTGGGCGTTGATCGCGCGGCGCCGTGTCCGGACGGTCCGCCGCCGGCGATCGTGCTGATCGTCGCGTCGGGCGTGACCCGGCGGATCATGCCGAGGGTGTCATCGCCGATCAAAAAGTTTCCGTCAGGGCGCACGAGCAGCGCGACGGGTGAGGGCACTGCCGCCTGGGTCGCTGGTCCGCCGTCGCCGAGCCCGTGGGCGAGCGTGACCGGATGCCCGCCGGCGACGGTCACGATCGTCCCGTCGGGTTGGACCTCGCGCACGCGGTGGTTGCCGGTATCAGCGATCAGGAATCCACCGCCGGGCAGCACCGCCACGTCGGTCGGACTTGACAGGCGCGCGGATGTGGCTGGGCTGCCGTCGCCGGAGAAGCCGGTGCGGCCGTTACCGGCGACGGTCGTGATGATGCCTGCCGGGGAGACCTCTTGAACGCGGTCGCCGCCGCTGTCGGCGATCAAAAAGCCGCCGTCGGGCAGCACCGCCAATCCCGCGGGAGCTGACAGATGGGCCTTGGTGGCGGGGCCGCCGTCGCCAAGTGGCGTCTTTACGCCCGGCCCGCCCGGCACCGTGCCGCAGACCCCGGCCGCGTCAGTGATGATTCCTGCCGGACTGACCGCGCGCACGCAGCTGCTGTCGTCGGTGATCAGGTAGCTGCCGTCGGTGCGGGCGACGACCACGCCGGGGTTGTTAAAGCCCGCTTTGGTGACCGGTCCGCCATTGCCGAGCCCTCGCGCCTGGACCCCACCGCCGATACGGCGCTCGATTCCGAACGGCGTGGCGCTGTTAAGCACCGCCTGGTTCGCGCCGGGGGCATCGACGACCACGACCCGGCCATCGGGCAACTGTGCGACCCCGACCGGCAACGACCCGATCTCGGTGGCCGGCACGCCGCTGCGATCCAGGTTGGTCGTGGTGTCGGCCGTCTGGTTGTCGCTGGCGTACAGCGAGAAGATCCGCTCGCCCCGCCTGGCCAACCCGCGCACGAACCGGGCGCTGAACGACCCAGACCCAAAGCCGCCACGATTGAAGAACCGATAATGCCCGCGGACAAGACCGCTCGACGTGATCCGGCCGGCGACCGACTCCTCCCCCTCCCCGTCGGCAATCTTACGGTCAAAACGCCCACCATGCCGGACGCGAACGCGATCAAACGCGACGCCGCCCCCAGCGGCGCCGGTGATCGACAGCGGCGTGATCGCCCGACCGCCCGGTCCCACGGCGATCAGCACAACTCCGCGATGCGACCCGACGCCCACGTAGGTCCCCGCTCGCACGGTCACGGCCCCCGCGACCGCCGACCCGGCCAAAGACACCACCGCACATACCAACGCGACCGCCAGCATGCGCACACCGAGATTGACCCTCATGCTCCGACAACGACCGCACCGCCCGTGAGTTGCGGCGCTTCGGCCGATACGCCCAAGGAGAGCGGCCCGACACCAGTCCGTCCTCACCGGCAAACCTACCCGACCAAGGCGGGTCCGCCGCCGCGCCGGCGGCTTCCGCTTCGACGGACGCTAACGCGGAAGCAGGAGCGAACTGATCGCACCGGCACCGCGTCTAATTCTGCTTAGACGCGGTGATCGCGGCCGTCAACCGCGTCTAATCCGGTGCTCGGCGTCCGAGAAGAGCTCGGATCCGCCGCGTCTAACACGGAGCCGACGGTGGTCCGTCAGCGCCTCGGCCGTCCAGGGCTGCACGAACCGCGTCTAACGTAAACCGGACAAAATCGCGCCGTTACTACTGAGAGCCCGTGACATCGACGACGGCTGCGCTTGGGCCCTGGCATGAGCTGGCTGGGAGCGGCCAGCTGGCGTAGACAAAGGCGGAGTGCCGGGGACTCAGCTCTATCAGCCTCGGCGTCCCGCCTGCCCGCACAGTCCTGGTGGGAATCGCTCTCCCGGTCCGAACGCGCATGAGCAGCCTCACATATCCCCTCAGGGCGCATCAGGTCGCCGAGACGTTGCGAAACCTGAACGTGACGCCATCACTTCCGGCGCCCGGGCTTGGAGATCCGGCGGATCCCGCGAGCTGGGACGCCGCACACACGGAACCTGCTGTGACCGCGTATCGCGAACTCGTCTTTGCGACATCGCTGACCAGTTTGTTCGAGCTCGTTGTCGCTCGTGCCGCTCCACCCTCGGTTCCTGTTTTGACAGCAGCGAACGCCGCTGATCGGGTCGCGACGATCGACGACACGTCGATGCGGTTTCCCGGGTCCACGCGGGCGTCGCCCGGATAGCGCCGGCAGTACGCAAAGTCGCCAGCGCCGGGGTCGGCCGTCAGCGATTGCCGATGCCGCGCCAACGTCACGTGGATGATCGTCGCCTGATAGGCGACCCTCCCGTCGCAGCGATACTTGGCGGCGAGGAAGTAGGCATGACCCCCGGGAGCCAGCACGACGGGCTCAGGCCGGCGGGCTGAGACGTAGTGGCCGCCGTCTTGCACCTGGAACGCGAGCCGGTGCAGAGCCCGGTAGAAGGCGAGCCTTGGATAGCCGAACAGCTGGCACTCGTGCGCGGAGCGGTTGGTCAGCGCGAACTCGCGACCGTGCTCGCCGGTCTGCGGCGTGATGGGAGCGAGAAGCGACAGCCTCAGCGCCGATGACGCACACATAGCGACGCTCGCCTGCTTGCCTACCGACAACCGCCCACCGGCGCTGGCGACGCCGACCAGCGCCACCGTCCCCAGGACGCCTGCGGTTGAGATCGCACCCAGGCGAGCACGCAATCGCGTCAGTCGGAGATACATCACGAGCCGCACCCTTGATGCGGAGGATACGCCGTGGCCACGCTCTAGTCGCCGGCAGGCGCAGTCCTGCCAATCTACCGCTTGAGTCACGTTTTGGCTCAAAACCGTGACTCATATGCTGGCGCCTGGATGGTCGGTTCCGGATGCGGCGCAGGGGCCATCCGTCGTCTACTCGGCGGTGAGCAGGCTGGCGGTGGGTAGTCGGGCGAGCCAGAGGCTGGGAGCGAGCGCGGCGAGTGTGCCGGCGAGGATGCCGGCGGCGATTGCCGCGGCTGTGGTGAGGAGCAGGGTTGGCGGAAGGGTGTGGGAGAGGATGGCGGTGGCGGTGAGTCCGAGTCCGCCGCCGAGCAGCGATCCGAGCAGGGCGATCCAGGCCCCTTCGGTGATGACCAGGCGGTTGAGGCTGCGGCTGTTCCAGCCGGTGGCGCGCAACGTCGCGAGCTCGGAGGCGCGTTCGCGCTGGCTGAGGAACAGCACATCAGCGACGGCGGCGGCCGCTAGGACGATGATGATCGCGACGGCGGCGTAGTCGCTGCTGCTGACCTGCAGGGAGACGGCACCGCCGAGCAGCGTGCCGATCAGCAGGTTCTTGAACGCGAGCGTCGCGCCGACCAGTACGGTGAGCGCGAACACGCCGATCGCGAGGCTGAGCGCCCCCAGCAGGCTGCGCCCGGGAGCGCGCAGGAGGTTGATCAGCGAGAGCTGGCTGATGCTTCGAGCGTGCCAGGCGCGTCCGGCTTCGAGCACCGGGGGTCTGACGGCGGCGACAGGCTCAAGCGTGCAGGCACGCAGCGCGGGGATCAGTCCGGCGGCGGCGGAGATCGCTAGGGCGGCGGGTACGGCCACCGCCGCGGTCGTGAGCGCGAGGTGGTCACCGAGCGCGGCGCTGACCGCGAGCGCGAGCAGGGCGCCAGTCACGCCGCCGGCGAGGCCGATTGCGGCGAGCTCGCCGATGACGACCGTGAACAGGCTCAGTCGGCTCCAGCCGACCGCGGCTAAGACCCCGAGCTCGGTGCGGCGGGCTCTGACGCTCGCGCTGGCGGCGTTGGTCAAGAACAGGACGGCGACGACCAAGATCAGCCCGAGGAGGATTTGGCTCTTGCGGTCGACGGCGTGCAGGATTGAGATGGAGACGCCCTTTTTGACCCATCCTTCTGAGAGCTCGAGCGCGGGACGGTGCGGAGTCGCTGGGAGGTCGATTCGGACCGGGGTGGGCGATGAGCCGATCGTGATGTCGACCCGGAGGCCGGTGGCCTGCGCAATCCGTTGTGCCACCAGCCTGACCCGCTCGCGGCTGAGCGGGTCGGGGCCGTGCACGCCGGCGACGCGGACGCGGATCACGCTGATCGGGTCAGTCGAGTTGCCGTTCGGAAAGACGGTGGACTCACTGAACGCCGGCAGCGAGTTCAGATCGGTCAAGAGCAGCGGCGGGGGCTGCAGGTAGCCAGTCAGGTTTGAGTCCGGCAGCAGGTTCTGGCCGTGCAGCAGCGCTCGGGTGCGGGCGTCAGCCGGGGCGGCGACGGGCGGGCTATAGGTCTCCTGGGGCAGCTGACTCAACGGGCTAAAGCCGGGCAGTCTGGCCGGATCGAACTGGCCTACCGCTTTGAGCGTCGGCAGCTGGATGGTGTTACCGGCGAGCAGGCCGACGTGGCGGCGCAACGGTCGATAGCCGGTCAGTTCGGAGTCGATCGGCGCGTCGACGACCCCTGTCGACTCATAGTCCGAGCGCCACACCGACAGCGGGTTGCGCACCGGCAGCGGTGCTAGCTCGCGTGCACCGAGCTGCCGGTAGCGCGTCGGGCCGCTTGACCAGTAGTTCTGGATCACTGCGATCTGCTGGTGAGAGATTGCGGCTAGTGGTGTGTCCCACAAATAGCTGAGGCTTGATAGGATGGGGTATGCGCCCTCCTACCCCTGCGCTTCCCATGACCGATGAGCAGCGTTCGGTGCTGGAGAAGCTGATCCGTTCTCAAACCGCGC
>JBPCPC010000184.1:0-3513 GCA_050999585.1 Solirubrobacteraceae bacterium
GGTCGGAGTCAGCCGCGCGATGGACCTGATCATCACCGGCCGGCCGGTGGGCGCGGGCGAGGCCGAACGGATCGGGCTGGTCAACCGGGTGGTGCCCGCCGGGAAGAGCCTGGCCGCCGCCCGGGAGCTGGCCGCCGGACTGGCGGCGTTTCCGCAGACGTGCCTACGCGAGGACCGCCTGTCGCTGCTCGAGCAGCAGGGGCGCACCGAGCAGGACGCGATCGACTCAGAGCTCGCTCACGGCCGCACTTCGCTGGCCGACGCCCAGCCCGGCCTCGACCGGTTTCGCTCCGGTGCCGGCCGCCACGGCGAATTCCCGTAGCGGCCCGGAAATCGTCATGAACGCGCGGGGCCTTCAGCGCACTGGGCGCGGCCGGATCGCTGCGCGCGCGGCGAAACGATGGCGTGCCCTGCACCACGCGACAAATCGGACCCGCGCGCTGAGATTTGTCACCCACCGCACGCTCAGCCGGCAGCCGGTGAGAAACCTCCGACGGTTGATTGGATTTGTCACACCATGCACTCGGGGGTCGTCGCCGCCCGCCAACCCACCGCATCTGAACACCAGTCCCCGCGCAGGTAAAATTCAGAACCCCAACCAGACCGCGCCCCTGACGCTGACGGCACGCAGCGAGACCGAGTCAGCACCTACCAAAGTCCTACAAGTGCCCCGATTCATAATTCGGTGGCAGCCTCGCGGCGGTCGGCTCGGCTGGCGGCCCGCTCGGCATCCAGGCTTACTGACTCGCCAGGCGATCAAGGCGCGGTGAGGCCCCGCCGCCACTCCAGCAGTTCGGCGACGTGGCCGCTGGTCAGACCGACCGCCGGCCACGTGGGCACCAGCAAAGTCTGACCGGGCCGCGCCGCGGCCCACACGGTGCAACTGGCGTCGTGGTCATCGTCGACCCATGCCAACGCCCGGTGGGGACCGGCGAAGGCGTCGATCGCGTCCAGCTTCCAGTGGCGTGGGGCCGCGGTCTCGGCTGCGGGGGTGCGGAAGCTGAGGTGCGCCAGCCCGGGGGGCAGGCCGAGCGCCGAGGGCAGAACCTCGTCGGCCTTCTCCTCCCAGCCGCTGCACCACACCAGCACAAACGAGCGGCTGCGCTCGGCGAGGAGCGCCGCGACCGCCGCCGAGAGGAAATGGACGATCCCATCAACGAGCACGAAGCGTCCCGGCGGCGGCCGCCGCGGATCGAAACCGAACAACGAGATCACGCCATCGATGTCGAGCAACAGCAATGGCTGGGCGCCGGCGACGTTCGCGGTCATCGCCGCCGGCGCGGGTCTGAAGAGAACAACAGAAGTAATGGCTGACGCATAACCAGGATTTAGGTGGCTTCGTCAGGGTGGGTAGCGGTGAAGCCAGCCGTGACTTCAAGCGGCGTTGAGATCGAGGCGGACGCCCCGCCTCCTGATCGAGTCGCCGTTGGCGGGTGCCAACAAGCTGACTGAGGCAGTCAGCCTCCTCGGCTCCCGATCCAGGACTCTCTTCTGTGACTCTATTGCTCGGCATCCTGCTGGCGCTCGCCTGCGCTCTGACGACCAACGTCGGATTTCTGTTCAAGCATCGTGGTGCCTGCGCGGCGCCGGCGGTCGACATCCGGCATCCGCTCCGCTCGGCCCGTCTGTTATTCGCCTCCAAGCTGTTCGCGATCGGCATGGCGATCGCCTCCGGCGCCTGGATCTTCCACGTCGCCGCGATGTCGGTGGCGCCGCTGTCGGTGGTGCAGGCGGTGCTCGCCGGCGGGGTCGTGCTGCTTGCCGTGATGGCCGAGCGGACGTTCGGGCTCACGATCTCGCGCCGCCAGTGGGCCGGGATCGTGCTCACGGCCGTGGGACTGGTGCTGCTCGGTCTGAGCCTTCCCGCCGTGCACGGCGCCCACTCGCGCTTCTCGGTCCCGGGCATGATCGGCTTCGAGGCCTTCCTGCTGGCCGCCGGCACGCTGATGATCATCGGGCCGCGCATCGGCGCCCCCGCCGAGCATCACGGTTTCATGCTCGGCGCCGCCGCCGGGCTGCTGTTCGGGGTCTCCGACGTCGCGATCAAGGCGATCTCCGGCATGGTCGGAGCGCACGGCTTGCTCGGCCTGCTCAGCCCGTGGATGCTGGTCACGATCGTCGCCTCGGTCGCCGCCTTCTACGCCTCTGCCAAGGGCCTGCAGGATGGCGAGGCGGTGCCCGTGATCGCCGTGACCGGCACCGCCGCCAACGTCTCGGGGATCATCGGCGGGATCATCGTCTTCGGCGATCCGCTGTCCGGCCATCCGCTGGCGCTGGCCGCCGAGTGCTTCGCCTTCGCGCTGGTCTTGGTCGCCGCCTGGCTGACCCCGGCTCCGGTGCGCGCCGCTTCACCGGGCGCTGCCGCGCTGGCCATCGCCTGACCGCCGCACCGCCGTCGTCGCCTATGTAGGGTCGCCGAGGGCCGGGAGTGCCCGGACGGCCCGTTGTGCCCCGGTGGCGCCAACCACGGTGGCGACGAGCATCAGCGCCGCGCCGACGATTAACTGCGGGACGAGCGCCGAGGCGTGTCCGCCGGCCGGACCGCCGGTGAGCGCCGCGGGCGCGACGCCGGCGACGACCACCCACCACACCAGCGTGGCGCCGGCCATCACCGCCATCAGCACCGCGACCCCCGTGGCGAGCCACGCCTGCACCCGGATCGTGGGGACACGCAGGCGCAGTCCCCGGGCGACCGCCGCCGCGACGGCGGTCCAGGCCAGCAGGGTCCCGGCGCCGAGCAGCGCCCAGCCGATCCACGCGATCGCGTAGGCGGTGTCGTGTCCGTTGCGGTCGCGCGCGGTCAGACCGTGCGCCCAAGCCGCCAGGGCGAGCGTGACCGCGAGTAGCAACGCCGTCATCAGACCGGCGGCAAGCACACGCCCGCGGATCACCCGCCAGCCGGCTGCGCGCAGGTGGGCGATAAGGCTCGGGAGCGCCATCCCGAGTCCGGCGAGGACCAGCAGCCCCGCGACCGCGGCACCGGCGATCAGAATCGTGAACGTCGCCGTCGTCGCCGGGTGAGGGCCGGCGGGCATCGCCTGCTGCCAATGTTCGGTGGCCTTCTGTACGGCCGCTCCGCCGAGCACGAACAGGGCCCAGGCCCACAGGACGGCGGTCGCGCCCGCTCGCGCGTGTAACTCCGGCGTCCCGTCGCCGGCCAGCCCGGCGCCCCGCAGCCGCTCACGGCCGCCGGCTCTCGCCACATCGGCCCGGATGCGCCACGGGACCCGCGGGCCGTCGCTCATCTCGAGGATCAGGGCCTCGAGTTCCTCCCCGAACCGCGCTCGCCAGCCTGCCGGATAGCAGCGAATCAAACGCCCGACGCTCCGCGCGGCGCTCATGCCACCCCTCCGCCGATCGAGACTCCGGACGCGGGCACGACCGCCAGCCGCGCCGAGCCCTCGGCGACAATCGCCCGCGGGTCGCCCAGGGCGCTGCGCAGCGCGGTCGCGCCCGCGGCGCTCAACCGGTAGGGCCGGCGCCGGCCGGAGCTGGCGACCGACTCGATCAGGC
>JBPCPC010000237.1:0-3679 GCA_050999585.1 Solirubrobacteraceae bacterium
GGAGGGGAAGGGACAACGGTGCCGCGAGAGGGGTGTACCAGGCCCGCTCGGCGCCCGCGGACTCCGCCGGCGCCTACCGCGAGGCTCGCGACGCGGCCACGATCGCCCGCGCGCTGCTGCAGGACGGCGGTGCGATCGCGTACTCGCAGGTCGGCGCCTATCGCTATCTCGTCCAGATCGGCGCCGACGACGCCCCGCGCGACCGGATGTGGGCGGCCGTCGATCGTCTGATCGCTTATGACCAGCGGCGCCGGACGGCACTGCTGGACACGCTTGAGCGCTACCTGTCAGAGCGGCGCAGCGTGATCGAGTCCGCGCGGGCGCTGTACATCCATCCCAACACGCTGCGCCAGCGCCTGGGGCGGATCGAGGAGCTGACCGGGCTGCACTTGGACAGCGACGACCTGCTCTCGCTGGAGCTGGCGATCAAGCTGGCCCGCTTGCACGGGCGCCCGGACGCCTGACCTCGGTGATTGCGACGGCGCCCGTGCCGTCACCGCCGACGTGCCCAAGCAGCGTGCCCTTCAGGATCCGCGACCCGGGGATCCGGTAGTAGGTGCGCCCCGTTCGTCGCTGCTCGCGTCCGACCAGCGGGGCGATCAGCAGCCCCTGAACCGCACCGACGAGCACGCACCCGCCGGTGACGCGCACTCCGGCGTCCCAACCGGCCAGCCCACCCGCGACCACGGTCAGCCCGGCCACGATCGCCACGATGTGCCACAGCGGCGTCGGCTCGCCCGAGCCGATCGCCTCCGGCTCACGCGAGCGGCTGCGGGCGATCGAACGCCGGACCCCGCGCGGGCCCAGCCAGGCGAGCAGGATCGCGACGACGGCCAGCTGGCCGGCGGTGCTGGCGGGCCCGTGCCGCGCCGGGGTGCTCGCCAGCAGCAGTCCCACCGTCCCCAGCGCGCCGCAGCCCGCCAGGACGGCGCCCTCGAGGCGCAAGCGGTGGAGATAGGTGGGCGGGGACACCGCCTGAAGCGTGGCAGACGCATGGGTTAGCGTGTGCGCGATGCCCCGCGCGTCGCGATCGCCCTCCGGAGACGATCGCTATGACCTGGTGGTCCTCGGCGGGGGGACGGGTGGACTCGTGTCGGCGTTGGTCGCGGCCGGGATCGGGGCCCGGGTGGCGCTGGTGGAGCGCGGCCGGCTGGGCGGCGACTGCCTGTGGACCGGCTGTGTGCCGAGCAAGAGCCTGCTGGCGGCCGCGGATCTCGCGCACCGGATCCGTCACGCCGACGAGGTCGGGCTGGAGCCCACGGAGCCGACCATCGACTTCACCAGGGTGATGGCCCACGTCGATGCGGCGCGGCGCGCGATCGCGCCCCAGGACTCGGCGGCGCGGTTGCAGCGAGACGGCGTCGAGGTCGTGACCGGGGAGGCACGCTTCGAGGGGCCGGGGCTGATCGCGGCGGACGGCCGGCGGCTGCGCTACCGCAAGGCGATCATCGCGACCGGGTCGCGACCGGCGTTGCCCCCGATCCCGGGACTCGCGCAGGCCAACCCGCTGACCAGCGACACAGTCTGGGGCCTGGACCAGCGACCCGAGTCACTGGCGGTGATCGGCGGCGGGGCGATCGGCTGTGAGCTGGCCCAGGGGTTCGGGCGCCTGGGCTCGCGCGTGACGCTGATCGAGGCGGGAGACCGGCTGCTCGGTGGCGAGGACCCGAGGGCCGGCGAACTGGTCGCGGCGAGGCTACGCGGCGAGGGCGTTGACGTCCGGTGCGGGGCGTACGTTGAAGCGGTACAGAGTGGTGGGCTGCTTGCACGCCACGCGGGTGTGACGGCAGCAATCGCCTGTGATCGCCTGCTCGTGGCCGCGGGCCGCGTGCCGTATACGGCTGGGCTCGGGCTCAATCGGATCGGTGCGCGCACCGACGAGCGCGGGGCGGTCCGAGTTGATGGACGGCTGCGCACGACAGCGGCCCATGTCTACGCCGTCGGCGACGTCACGGGCGCGATGATGTTCACGCACGTCGCCGCCTACCACGCCCGCGTGGCCACGATCAACGCGCTGTTCGGGGCTCGGCGCCGGGTCGGCTACGGAGCCGTGCCACGGGTCGCGTTCACCGATCCGGAGGTCGCCGCGGTCGGGCTGACCGAGGCGCAGGCCCGCGCTCGCTTCACCGATCCGGCGATCGTGTCGTTTGGCTACGCCGACCTTGACCGCGCGATCACCGACGGGCGGCGGTATGGATTCGTGAGCTTGATCGGCGACCCGCGGGGGCGGCTCGTCGGCGCGACGATCGCCGCGCCGGGGGCCGCGGACTCGATCGCCGAGCTGACCGCCTGGATGTCCAGCGGCGCCAAGCTCGACCGGGTCTCACAGACCGTGCATGCGTACCCGACTTTCTCCGAGGGGCCGGCCCGCGCCGCCGACGGGCATCTGCGGGCCCGCTTTGCCGCTCCCCGGACGCAGCGGATCGCGCGCGCGGCGCTGCGGATCCTCACTGCGCTCGATCATCCGCGGTGATCGACCAACTGGTCCGAGGTCGGCTGGCTCCAAGCCTCGATCGGGCCGCGGCACGACTGTCGTCCCGTTACGTCTCACCCGGGTCGCTGACGCTTGCGGGACTGCTGGCCGGGCTCGGCGCGTGCGTGTCGGTGGCGAGCTCGTTGTGGGGTCTGGCGCTGGTCCTGTGGCTGCTCAACCGGCTGCTGGACGGTCTCGACGGTGCGCTGGCCCGCCGTCGCGGCGCCACCGAGCTGGGAGGGCTGCTCGACTTCACCGCCGACTTCGTCGTCTATTCCGGCTTCGTCGTTGGGTTGGCGATCGCTCATCCGGGCGCGCGACTGGCGTGTGTCGTGCTGCTGGCCACGTATCTGGTCAACAACGTGGCCCTGCTCACGTTCTCGTCGGTGATCGAGCGCCTCGGGCTGCGCCTCGGCGACGAGCGCTCGCTGCGGCTGACGACCGGGCTCGCCGAGGGAGCCGAGACGATCGTCGTCTACGCGCTGTTCTGCCTGCTGCCCGGGTCAAGCGCGGTGATTGCGTGGGCGTTCGCCGGCCTCGTCGGGCTGACCGCGGTCCAGCGGGTCGCGCAGGCGGTGGTGGCCCTGCGCGCCCCGAACGCGGCCGGCGCTCAGGAACGCTCCACAAGCAGGCATAGCGACGCGTAGCCGCGGCGGCTGACCCGGCCGCGCATGAGCCGCAACCCGACGGCGGCAAGCTCCAAAGACGGGTCCAGCGCGCACCAGCCCGACCCCCGGCCGAGCACGCGACATAGGATCCGCTGCAGCGGCGCCAGCAGCGACCGGCCTAGCCCACCGCGGGGCTCGAGCAGTGTGACCAGAACGGCGCGCCCGCCAGGCGCCAGCACGCGAGCGAGCTCGCGCAGGACCTCGTGCCGGTCTGACTCGTCGAGCAGGTGCAGCAGATAGGCACAAGTGACGAGATCAACGCTCGCGTCCGGCGTCGGGAGCCGGCGAGCGTCGGCGCAGAGCACGGTCCAGCCCTCCGGGAGCGCCACCACCCGCGCGAGCATCGCCTCCGATCCGTCGACCCCGACGGCGCGCAGCGGACGACGCGGGTGGGCCGCGAGCAGGCGCAGCAGCGCCCCAGTGCCGGTGCCGACGTCAAGCGTGACGTCGCCGCTTCGGGGCGCTGCCAACTCGATCGCGGCGCACAGCGCGGCACGTTCGAGTCCCTGCTGGAGGTTGTACCAGCGCGCCGTCGTGG
>JBPCPC010000338.1:0-21628 GCA_050999585.1 Solirubrobacteraceae bacterium
GCCGCCAGGCCGCCGACGACCTGCTCGGCGAGGCGCACATGGCGGTCGCTGATCACGCGGACGTGACCGCGGCCTCAGACCGAGCCACCGAGGCCGTCGACCGGCTGCTGGACGCGGCGCGCCAGGAGGGCCGCCTGCGCGCCGACGCTACCGCGCTGGACCTCCGGCTGCTGTTCGCAGCGACCCGCGCGGCCAAGCAGGTCGAGCCCGAGCGCTGGCTGCGGATGCTGCAGCTGATGGTCGACGCGCTGGACTCGCGCGCCCGCGGCTGAGTGTCCGCCGGCCAATAAGGTTTCGGCGCCCGTCCCCTCTGACCGAGAGCAGCGCGCCGTGAAGATCCGTGGGCAGGGCGCGACCGACATCTGGACCGGCGGCGAGGACGGCAACGTGCTCTCGCTGGGCTGAGCACCGGTCGCAGCCGCGGGCCTAGCCGTCGTTCCATTACCCGCCGGGTAATCGACGTGATGCCCTCGTGCCGGGATCGTCTCGGCCATGAGCACATCAACGCTTGACCAAACCCTTCCCGTCCCCACCCCCGCGGACGGCGTCCTGGCCCGGGCCCGCGCGAGTCGCTGGGCACCGCTGCCGATCATTCTGGCCGGCACGTTCATGGTCGTGCTGGACTTCTTCATCGTCAACGTCGCGCTGCCCTCGATGCAGGCTCGTCTGCATGCCTCTGACGGCGCGATCGAGTGGGTCGTCGCCGGCTACAGCCTCACCTCGGCGGTGCTGCTGGTCCCAGCCGGGCGGCTCGGCGACCGCTATGGCCGCCGACGCATGTTCGCGCTCGGCCTGGCCGTGTTCACGCTCAGTTCGGCGGCCTGCGGGCTGGCCACGGGACCGAGCATGCTGGTGATCGCCCGGCTGATCCAAGGTGGCGGCGCCGCTCTGATGATGCCCAACGTGCTGTCCCTGATCGGCGTCCTCTATGACGGCGTCGACCGTGCCCGGGCCCTGGCCGCCTATGGCATGACGATGGGACTGGCGGCCGTCTCTGGTCAACTAATCGGCGGCGTGCTGGTGGCGGCCGACATCGCCGGCTCGGGCTGGCGCAGCGTGTTCCTGATCAACGTCCCGGTCGGCGTGGTGGCGCTGATCCTCGCCCCGCGCGTGGTCCCCGAATCACGGGTGCCGGACTGCGGGCGGATCGACCTGCTCGGCACCGCACTGGCGACCGCCGCCGTGACGGCGATCGTGCTGCCGCTGGTCGAGGGGCGCGCCCATGGCTGGCCGCTGTGGACGTGGCTGTCGCTGGCCGCCGCGCCGGCAATCGTGGCGCTGTTCGTGGCCCAGCAGCGCGATTTGAACCGCCGCGGCGACGGCGCCAGCGCGCTTGTTCCGGCCGATTTGCTCCGCGCTCCCGGCGTTGCCGCCGGACTGGTGGCACAGCTGGTCTTCTGGAGCGGGCAGGCGTCGTTCTTCCTCGTCCTTGCCCTGTATCTGCAGCAGGGCCGCGGACTGAGCGCGCTGCACTCAGGCCTGGTGTTCACGATCCTCGCGGTCTCCTACCTGCTCGCCTCGCTGCGCGCCCCCGCGCTCACCGAGCGCCACGGACGGCGCGTCCTGGCCGCCGGCACGCTGACGCTGGCCGCGGGCCATGGACTGCTGGCGGCCGGGGTCGCCGACGTCGGCGTCGGCGGGTCGGTGTGGGCGCTGGTCCCGGGTCTTATCCTCGTCGGAGCGGGCATGGGCCTGGGCATCACGCCGCTCGCCGCGCTGATCATGGCCGGACGCAAGCCGGAGCACACCGGTGCCATCGCGGGCGTGCTGGCCACCGCGCAGAACGTCGGCAACGCGGTCGGCGTGGCGGTGATCGGGGTGCTGTTCTTCGGCGCCGCCGGTCACGGGATCGCCGGCGCGTTTCAGCTCAGCGTCGGCGTGCTGGCCGCGATCCTGCTCGCCGTCGCGGCGCTCACGCGGCTGCTGCCGGCGCCGGCCGGCGCGGCGGTACGCTGATGACCACGATGGCCGCAACCGCCCGGGGTAGCGAGAACCGAGTCGGTGGCCTGCTGCGCGATTGGCGCCAGCGCCGCCGGCTCTCACAACTGGACCTCGCGCTGAAGGCCGGCATCTCAACCAGACACCTGAGCTTCGTTGAGACCGGCCGTTCGCGGCCCAGCCAGGACATGGTGCTGCACCTCGCCGAGCAGCTCGAGGTGCCGCTGCGCGAGCGCAACCAGCTTCTGCTCGCCGCCGGCTACGCCCCGCAGTACCGGGCGCGTTCGCTCGACGACCCGGCGTTGGCCGAGGTCCGCAACGCGGTCAGCCGCGTGCTCGCCGCGCACGAGCCCTTTCCGGCGATCGCGGTTGACCGCCACTGGAATCTGATCTCGTCCAACGGCGCGCTCGGACCGATCCTGGAGGGTGTCTCACCCGAGCTGCTGATCCCCCCGGTAAACACGATGCGGCTCGCGCTGCACCCCGACGGCGTGGCGCCGCGGATCGCTAACCTGGGCGAGTACCGCGCTGACCTGCTGCACCGCTTGGAGCGCGGGGCGCGACTCACCGGCGACCCCGGACTGGCCGCGCTGCACGAGGAGATGCTCGGCTATCCGGGGCCCGAACCCCCGCCCGCGCCGGCAGGTTCGGCGGTCACCGTGCAGCTGCGCCTGGCCCCGTTCGGCGGCCCGGACCGACCCGGCGACGCGCTGGCGTTCTTCAGCACGATCACGACGTTCGGCACGGCCGTCGACGTGACCGTGTCCGAGTTATCGGTCGAGGCGTTCTTCCCCGCCGACGAGCAGACCGCACAGCGGCTGCGCGACGGAGCCGGATAGCGACCCGGCTACGTCGCGCGCGCCGAACGGCGGTTTACCGGGCGGATTACATGTTGGGGCAGTTCTTGGTACTGCCGCCGTGGCGCGGTGCGCCGGCGGATCCGGCGTGGGCGCGCCGGTGGTGGAGGTCTGCGTTGGCGTCGATGGCGTGGTGACGCTCGTCGTCGAGCTCGATGTGGCGGCACTCGCGAGCGCGGCGCCGCCTCCCGCGACGGCGGCCGTCACGGCCAGCGTCGTCAGCAGCGGTTTGATGTGTCTGGTCAACCTGTTGACCTCCTTTGGTGGCGTGCCGACGACGATGACCGCCGCACCTCAGAGCAACGTAGGAGCGTGCGAAGAGTTCGGGTCTACCGGCGGCGGGCCGCCGGCTCCAGCGCGGGATTGGCCCATCCGCTCTCCGCCACGTTGACGTTGGTCCCGGGAGCGACGATCTCGTCGATCTTGTCCAGGACGTCCCCGGACAACGTCACCTCAGCGGCGGACAGCTGTGATTCCAGGTGCTCCATCGTCCGCGGGCCGATGATCGCCGCCGTCACCGCAGGATGGCGGATCACGAACGCGAGCGCCATCTCGATCAGCGTGATCCCGGCCTCCTCGGCGAGCGTGGCGAGCGCGTCGGCGGCGTCGAGCTTGGCCTGGTTGCCGAGCTCGGACAGGTCGTATCGACCGGGCATCCGCTGGGCGCGGTTGGATTCGGGCGCGTCAGCGCCCTTGCGCCACCGACCGGACAGCCAGCCCCCGGCCAGCGGACTCCACGGGATCACGCCCATCCCGTAGCGCTGGGCCGTCGGGAGTATGTCGTTCTCGATCTCGCGGTTGAGGATCGAGTACGGCGGCTGCTCGCAGACGAAACGCTCGCGGCCGCGTCGCTGCGCCACCCATTGTGCCTCTACGATCTGCGAGGCCGGGAACGTGGACGAACCGATGTAGCGGACCTTGCCGGAGCGGATCAGGTCGGTGAGCGCGCCGAGCGTCTCGTCGATGTCGGTATCGGCCTCGGGACGGTGGATCTGGTAGAGATCGATCCAATCGGTGCCCAGCCTCCTCAGCGAGCTCTCGACCTCCTTGACGATCCAGCGGCGGGAGTTGCCGAACTCGTTGGGATCGTCGCCCATCGTGCCATGGATCTTGGTAGCGAGCACGACGTTGTCACGGCGCCCACCGGCCAGTGCCTTGCCGACGATCTCCTCGGACTCCCCCCGCGAGTAGACGTCGGCGGTGTCGATGAAGTTGATTCCGGCATCCAGCGCGCGGTGGATGATGCGGATGCTGTCGTCGTGGTCCTGGTTGCCCCAGTCGCCGAACATCATGGCGCCGAGGCAGAGTGGGGTCACCTTGGTGCCCGTGGTACCTAGGGTGCGGTAGTTCATGCTCTTGACCCTAGTCACCCTCCGCCGTCGCTTTGGCCCCTTGACGTGAAGCTGCTCGCCGCCGCGCCGCGCGCGCTCACCCCCCTGGCCGTCGTCGCGACCGTGCTCGCGCTGATCGCGCCCTCGAGCGCCGTCGCGGACCGCTCGGACCTGCTTTTGGCGGCGCTCGTTCTGGCGACCGCGCTCGGGATCTCCGGCTCAGATCTATTGGACCTGCGCCGCCACGCGGTCGCGGTGGCGGTGCTGTCGATCGCGCCGCTAATCGTGCTGACAGCGGTGGCGTGGGGGCTAGGACGAGCTTTTGACACCAGCACGCGCGACGGCCTGCTGGCGGTGGGGCTCTCGAGCGCTGAGGTCGCGTCGGTCGGGCTTACCGCGCTGGCGGGGGCTGACGCGACAATCGCGCTCGGCGCGGTCACCGGCTCGCTCGTGCTGTCAGCCCTGCTGGGGCCGATCGCTATCGGCTGGCTCTCGGGAGACCAAGGCGGCCGCGGGGGCTCGGGCCATCTGCTCGTGCGCTTTGCCTTGGTGGTGATCCTCCCGCTCATCGTGGGAGTGGCGATTCGCAGCGTCGCGGCCGCCGGACGGTGGCTCCAGGCGCACGACAACGAGCGTGACGGAGTGGCGGCGCTGGTCGTGGTTGTACTCGTGTACGCGGCGCTGAGCGGGACCGACGGCGCCCATGGGCTCGGGGCGGCGCTCATCGCCGGCGTGGCCTTCCTGATCGTCTCGGCGGCGCTCGCCGCCCTGTGGCGCGGCCGGCCGCTCGGCGCTGAAACCGCCGTCCCAGGCGCGCTGACGATCGCCATGCGCGACTTCGCGGTCGCGGCCGCGCTGGCCTCGCAGGCCTTCGGCAACCGGGCGGCTGCGGTGCCGGGCGTCTACGGCGTCGTGATGCTGCTCGCCGGCAGCGCGTTCGTCGCGCGAGTTCGCAGCTCGCGAGCTGAGGTGAGGACCTAGCGCCCGCCGGTTACGAGCGGCGCGACAGCTTTACCGACAGCCACAGCGTTTTGTTCCTGTGCTTGGCGTTACGGACGATCACCGTCAGCTTCAGGCGCCTGATCGCGTTGTGCTCGGCCTTCGCCCGCAGCGTCGCGCTCTCCTTGAGGCTGGCCGGCCCGAGCATGACGGTGACGCCGGCCGAGGCCGTGCGCAAGGTAATCACGAGGCGGCCGTGGGACAGCGAGAGCGACTTGACGACCGCTCCCCTGACCGAGACGCCGGTGAGCTTGCGCTTCCCATGCACGCGGTGACGCGTGAAGCTCAGGCCTGAGGGCAACGCGATCGTGAGGCGGCTGACTTTGGGGGCGTGCTTGCCGGAGGTCACCTTGAAGGTCAAGCTGGGCTTGCCCTGCTTGAACCCAGTCGCCGCCTTGAACACCGCGCGGGTCGTTGCGCTCGAGGTGGTGGGTGTGCCGGCACTGCCCCCGGAAGAGCCGGAGCCGCCGGAGCCGGGGGGGCTGCCGCTGCCGCCGGGTCCGGTGCCTCCCGGATGGTTGGGGGGGGCCGTGCAGTTCGAGACCGTGAACGTGGACGGCACGCTGACCGTCTGATCCCCGTTTTGCGAGTCAACGTCGCCGTGGCCGTGCCCGTGGGGGTTTCGCAGGTGGCGAGGAACAGCCCATTCACGCCGCCATCCAGTGTGACGCCGAGGTCGGTGAGTGGGATGTCCGGCAGGCCGGTGAACGAGGCGGAGTTGTTGACGAGGTTGACCTGTCCGGTGAGAGTCAGCGAGAACGGCGCCGGAAACACGAGCGTCAGCGACAGCCCGCTGGCCGAGCCGGTGAGATAGGCCTTCCCCGAGAGCGCCGTCGGGTACAACGGAGAGGTGGCGCCGGCCGAGCCGACAGTCGTGCACGTGCCTGAGCTGAGGTTCGGGCAGAGCGCCTTGACCGAGGCCAGGTTGGGAGCAAGCGTGGCGGGCGGGAACGCCAGCGAGACCGATCGGCTGGTGGCCTGGTTGGCGGTCTGGGTGACGGTGGTGGTGAGCGTGACCTGCTTGTCCGCGCTGTCGCGCGCGGCGGATACGCTGAACGCGGGCGCATAGGGCGCCGAGCTGCAGCCGACGACCGTCAGCGGTTCACTGGTGGTTTGAACCGTGCTGGAGCTGTAGGGGCTGGCCGCCACCGAGAACCGGGCCGGCGTAGCCGGACAGGTGGACGGAAAGCGCAAGCCGTCGAAGGTGCTGTTGATCTCCTTGAGCTTCTTACCCACGCGGTGGCGCGTGAAGGACATGCCGGCGGGCAGCGCGACCGTCAGGGTGTCCAGCTTCGCGGCGCGTCTTCCATCGGTGACGGTGAAGCCGACGGCGACGCGGCCGGTGCGCAGACCCGAAATGCTGGTCCTGCTGAGCCTCGGGCGAGTGGCGGCGCCACCGGCGGAAGAGCCCGTGCCGCCGCTGCCCGAGCCGCCACGATTGCCTGAGCCATTGCCGTTGGAAGCACCGCTGCTGGCCTTGGCGGTGCAGTCGGCCACGGTGAAGGGGCTCGACACGCTCGCGGTCTGATCGCCGTTCTGGTCGGCGAGCTTCGCCGTGGCGCTCCCAGACGGGCTCGCACAGGTGCTCATGAAGAGTCCGTTGGCGCCCGCGTCCAGCGTCACGTTGAGGTCGGTCAGGGGATGTCGGGAAGCCCGGTGAAGGTGGTGGCGTTCGCCGACAGGTCAACCTTCCCGATCAGAGTCAGCGGAAACGGTGACGGAAACACCAGTGTCAGCGACAGTCCGGCGGCCAGCGAGCCGGTCAAATAGGCCTGGCCCGACAGCGACCTCGGATACAGCGGAGAGACCGCCGTTGCCGAGCCGACCGGCGTGCACGTGCCAGTGGTGGGGTCGACGCACAGTCCGCTGGCTGCGCGCACGTTCGGAGTCAGCGTCGAGGTCGTGAAGGCGAGCGACACCGACTGGCTGGGGGCCTCGTCGGCGGATTGGGTGATGTCGGTCGCCAGCCTGACCTGGGGGTCCCCGCTGTCCTGAGTGACGCTGACTGAGAATTTCGGAGAGTAGGAAAGCGACGAACAACCTCTCACCGCCAGCGGCGCGGTGGCGGTCAGGACGGCCGACGCGCTGTCGGAGTTGACGCCGACGCTGAAGTTCGCCGGTGCGGCCGGACAGGTGGTGGATAGCGGAGCCCGTCAAAGGTGCTGTTGATTTCGGTGAGCGAGATCGGCACCCCGTCCAGGGAATTGGGGAGCTCGAAGTCGATCGTGATTCCCACTCCGTCGGGGTCGCCCGAGGGACGGACTTTGATATCGGCCGTCGAACCGATCTGGCTGCCGCCGCTGTTCACCGCCAGACCCGCGAGGTCTCCGTCGGCCGGCGGCGGGACCAGGTCGAAGGTGACGGGCGTGGTGATCGGAACCGAGCTGTCGGCGACCGCCGTGACCGTCCCGGTGCCCACCTGGCAGGCAGCGTCGTCCAGGTCGGTCATCGTCAGGCACGCCCCGCCGTCGATGGAGGCGTTGGCCAGCAGGCCGGACGGAAGGTTGAGTGCCATCTGATCGGGCGAGTCTGTGCCGGTCGGAGCGAACTTCAGATCGAGCCCGAGGTCGGTGGTTGATCCCGCGGTCCTACCGGCGCTCTGATAGAGCGTCAGCGTCGGGGTGATCGACGCTCCGGCAGACGGCGCCAGCGCAGCCATACCGATGAGCACGAGGACGCCCGGCACCACACTCCGCCCCAGGACCTGCCTGATTGCGCCTTGCCTCATGCTCTCTCCCTTCCCGGTTGGCGCGCCGATGCTAGCCCATCGACGCTGCGAAGCGCCGGTTCCCGGTGTGTCGGGATTTGCTGAACGCTGAGTCCGGAGAGCGCTCAATCCCGGCGGATCCAGGCTAAGTTGCGACCATGAGCTCTTCCGGCAGCGACACCCACTTCGGCCTCACCGGCCTGGCCACGATGGGCGCAAACCTGGCCCGCAACGTCGCCCACCACGACATCCCGATCGCGGTGCACAACCGCACCACCAGCCGGATGACGAAGTTCGTGGAGGAGCACGGCTCCGAGGGACCGATCAGCGGCCATGAATCGACCGAGGACTGGGTCGGCGCGATCTCGCGCCCGCGCGTACTGATGAGCCTGGTCCAAGCCGGTCCGGCCACCGATGCCGTGATCGACGACATCGCTCCCCACCTGGACCGGGGCGACGTGCTGATCGACGGCGGCAACGCCAACTTCCGTGACACCCAGCGCCGTCACGCCACCCTCGCCGAGCAGGGGATCCACTTCCTCGGCGTTGGCGTGTCCGGCGGCGAGGAGGGGGCGCTCAACGGCCCGAGCATCATGCCCGGCGGCGACCGGGAGCCCTACGACGAGTCGGTCAAGGCCATCTTCGAAGCGATCGCCGCCGACGTCGACGGCACGCCCTGCTGCACCTACGTCGGAGCCGACGGCGCCGGGCATTACGTGAAGATGGTCCACAACGGCATCGAATACGCCGACATGCAGCTGATCGCCGAGAGCTACGACCTCCTGCGCAACGGCTGCGGCTTCGAGGTCGCTGAGATCGCTGAGCGCTTCAAGAGTTGGAACGAGTCTGAGCTCGAGTCGTTTCTGATCGAGATCTCCGCCCGCGTGCTGGCCAAGACCGATGAGGCGACCGGACAACCGCTCATCGACGTGATCCTCGACGCCGCCGGGCAGAAGGGCACCGGACGCTGGACCGCCCAGAACGCGCTCGAGCTCGGCGTGCCGCTGACCGGCATCACCGAGGCTGTGTTCGCGCGGGCGCTGAGCTCGCTGAAGTCACAGCGCGAGTACGCCGCCGACCATCTCGCCGGGCCTCAGCCGCACGTCGGCGGCGACGAGTCGCTGGCCCAGGATCTCGAGCACGCGCTCTACGCGTCCAAGATCGTCTCCTACGCGCAGGGCTTCGCCCAGATCGCCGCGGCGGCGGATGACGAGGGCTGGGACATCGACCTCGGCTCGATGGCGACGATCTGGCGCGGCGGCTGCATCATCCGTGCGCGCTTCCTGGACCGGATCCGTGAGGCCTACGACGGCGAACCTGGCTTGAACAACCTAATGCTCGCCGACTTCTTCGCCAAGGCGCTGGCCGAGGCCCAGGATCCGTGGCGACGAGTGGTCGCCCGCGCCGCCGAGCTCGGCATCCCGACCCCCGCGTTCTCCTCGTCGCTGGCCTATTACGATGGCTACCGCCGCGCCCGCGGTCCCGCCAGCCTGATCCAGGGCCTGCGCGACCTGTTCGGCGCCCACACCTACCAGCGGATCGACCGCGACGGCACGTTTCACGTCGCCTGGAGCGAGGACGAGCGCGAGGTCGAGACTTAGGGGTTCGCGAGTGAGGCATGCGGTCGATAAAGGACACCGGCGGTACTAAATCGACCGCGCTGCCGCCAATCCGTCCCCGCTCCGGCTCCCCAGCCGCAGCGGGCGCCGGTCACGTTTGCCCGGTCGTACACGTCAACGGGATGTCCAACGACTCCCGGAGGCCGAGATGGCGACCACGACAGCTCCCCCGTCCTTTCTGGCGACCCGCCGCGGCAAGCTCACGCTGGCGTTACTGTGCGCGGTCGCGTTCATCGATTTTGTCGACGCGTCGATCGTCAACATCGCCCTGCCGTCGATCCGTCGTGCGCTGCATTTCTCAGAGCAGGGCCTGCAATGGGTGCCCGGCGGCTACCTGCTGACCTACGGCGGCTTCATGTTGCTCGGCGGGCGGGCCGCCGACCTGATCGGCCGCCGGCGGGTGCTGGTCAGCGGCACCATCGCGATCGGACTCGCGTCGCTGATCGGAGGACTCGCCGACAGTTCCGGCATGCTCATCGGCGCGCGGCTGGCGCAGGGGATCGGGGCCGCGATGATGCTGCCGAGCGCGCTCTCGATCCTCACCACCACGTTTGTCGAGGGCCGCGATCGCAACACCGCGCTGGGAGTGTGGGGC
Source organism: Solirubrobacteraceae bacterium (assembly GCA_050999585.1). Taxonomy (GTDB): domain Bacteria; phylum Actinomycetota; class Thermoleophilia; order Solirubrobacterales; family Solirubrobacteraceae; genus Palsa-465. The sequence goes on from JBPCPC010000338.1 coordinate 10,047, forward strand.
GCGGGGGGCGGAGCGGCCTCGGCCGCCGGCGTCCTGTTCGGCGGCCTGCTGACCGAGGGTTTGGGTTGGCGCTGGGTGATGTTCGTCAATCCGGTCGCGGCGGTGCTGGTGCTGGGCGGCATCCTGCGACTGATCGAGGGCGACCGTCGCGCGCCGCGGTTGCGGGGCTTTGACGTTCCGGGCGCCGTGCTGGCCAGCGCCGGGATGCTGCTGCTGGTCTATGCGCTGGTGCAGGCGCCGACGGTCGGCTGGGGCAGCGCCCGCACGATCGCCGAGCTCCCGGGCGGGCTGGCGCTGTTGGCCGCGTTCGTCGTCAACGAGCTGCGCCACCCCAACCCGCTGGCCCCGCTCTCGATCTTCCGGATCAACGGGCTCGGGTTCTCCGACGCCACCCAGCTGATCGCCTTCGCCGGCTTCATCGCGATGTTCTTCCTGCTCACGCTCTACATGCAGAACGTGCTCGGGTTCTCACCGATCCAGACCGGCGCCGCTTATCTCCCGCTGTGCTTTGCCACCGGGATCGCCGCCGGCGCCGCTTCCCAGCTGCTGGCGCGGATCGGCACCCGGCCGGTGATCGTGGGCGGCTCCTTGATCGCGGCCGGCGGCGTCTACTGGCTGTCGCGGATTCCCGTCCACGGCTCATTCGTGAGTGACCTGCTGCCGGGCATGATCGTGCTGTCGATCGGCTTCGGCCCAGTGTTCGTGGCCGTCACCACCGCCGCCAACGCCGGGGTGCCCGCCGACAAGGCGGGGCTGGCGGCCTCCCTGGTCAACGCTTCCCAACAGCTCGGAGCGGCGCTCGGTCTGGCGATCTTCACCGCGCTGGCCGCCGGTCGCACGCGCGCACTGCTCGCCGCCCACACGCCGGTGGACCGAGCGCTGACGTCCGGCTTCTCACGCGGCCTGCTCGCCTGCAGTCTGTTCCTGGTGGCGGCCGCGGTGATCGGGCTGCGGGCGACCAACACCCGCGGGCAGACGCGCCCGGCCGTCGGCCCCCCCGCGCACGGCGCGACCGGCGCGCCCCGACCGGTCCGAGCGTGACCGTGGACCCGCGCGACCAGCTGGCCGACCGCTTCCAGGAGCACCGGGCCCGGCTGCGTGGCGTCGCCTACCGCATGCTCGGTTCGCTCAGCGAGGCCGACGACGCCGTGCAGGAGGCGTGGCTGCGGCTGAGCCGCTCCGACGACGATGTGATCGACAACCTGGCGGGGTGGCTGACCACGGTCGTCGCCCGCGTCTGCCTGGACATGCTGCGCACCCGCGAGTCCCGGCGCGAGGAGGCGCTCGAGCCCGACCGGATCCGGATCCCCGACCCGATCCTCTCCCGCGCCGACGGCCTGGACCCCGAACACGAGGCGCTGCTCGCCGACTCGGTCGGGCTGGCGCTGCTGGTAGTGCTCGAGACGCTGGCGCCCGCCGAGCGCCTGGCCTTCGTGCTGCACGACATGTTCGCTGTCCCGTTTCACGAGATCGCCCCGATCGTCGATCGCTCGCCGACTGCCGCCCGGCAGCTGGCCAGCCGCGCCCGGCGCCGGATCCAGGGCGCCCCGACGATGACCGACACCGACCTGGGGCGCCAGCGGGAGATCGTCGACGCCTTCCTGGCCGCCGCTCGCGAGGGCGACTTCCAAGGGCTGCTGGCCGTGCTTGACCCCGACGTGGTGCTCCGCGCCGATGCCGGTGCGCTGGGCCTGTCGCGCGAGGTGCGTGGCGCACGGGCGGTGGCCGAGAGCGCAAGGAGCTTCGCCCCGCTCGCGAGCTCGGGACAGCGGGTGCTGGTCAACGGAGCCCCGGGCCTGGTCGCCGCTCCGCACGGCAGGCTGTTCTCGGTGCTTGGCTTCACGGTCGCCAACGGCCGGATCGTCGAGATCGACGTGCTCGCCGATCCCGAGCGGCTGCGCTCAATCGACGTCACGGCGCTGGACGGCTGAGGTCGCGCTCAGCCGGAGTGCTCGGCTTCGGCAACTCGCGGGCTCGCCCGGGGCGCTCGCGTCAGCGCCAGCGCCATATCGGTGAAGGCGATCGACTTTGTCCGCAACCGCCGGTAGTCAACGCAGTTCACCGTCGGAAACCCGGCATTGAGCAGGTACGTCGGGCCGGTGATGTAATTCGTGTCGGCGATCGAACCGTTGTTCCACAGATACTGGCCCTCCCCCGGCCAGGCGGCGGCTGTGGCCTTGGCGTTCGGGGTCAGGGGCTTGCACACCAGACCGGGGTCTTAGCCCGCATCGGCGAACTGGTCATAGGAGGCGTTCTGCAGGCCACGGCTGGTCGGCATGAAGACCGCGCCCGGCTCCGGCGCGTCGGTGATCGCCATCGTCCCGTCGGCCTGCGGTACGCCCGCCTTGGCGCCGACGTGCTCGACCGTCACCGCTGCGGCGATCCGCGGGATCAGGTTGTGAGCGTGGCGCCGGCACCATGCGATCGCGCCCACACCGCCGGCGAAGTGCCCGCTGGTGTAGAGGCTCATGATCGAGCGCCGCAGCGAGCCCTTGTCGATGCGCACCAGTGGACGCGGTGGTTTTCGGCCACGACTGATCGCAGTCCCCGGTGAACGTCGGTTCACCCCCACCCCTTGGGGAAATCGGCCACGAGCCGTCCCCCATCGCCGCTCGTGGCCGAAAACCACCGCACACGCAGACGGTCCCAACGGCCACACAGCCGCCAGCGGGAGCCGCGCGGACCAGCTGGCAGGCTACGCGCCGCCCATGCCGGGGATCCAGCTGGTCCCGGCCAGCGGCACCCGCGCCATCGCGGCCGACTCGATCGTGAGCGCGACCAGGTCCTCGGGCTCGAGGTTGTGCAGATGCGACTTGCCGCACGCCCGAGCCAGCGTCTGGGCCTCCAGCGTCAGCGTGCGCAGGTAATTGGCCAGCCGCCGGCCGCCCTGCTCGGGATCCAGACGCGCCGCCAACGCGGGATCCTGAGTGGAGATCCCGGCCGGGTCAAGGCCGGCCTGCCAGTCGTCATAGAACCCCGGCGCCGAGCCGATCTCGGCGTAGCCGTCAGCGTGCTCGGGCGCGTTGTCGCCGAGCGCGATCAACGCCGCCACGCCGATCGAGACGGCATCAGCGCCCAGCGCCAGCGCCTTGGCGACATCGGCGCCGGTGCGGATCCCGCCGGAGACGATCAGCTGCACCTCGCGGTGCATCCCCAACTCGATCAGTGACTCCACCGCCTGCGGGATCGCCGCCAGGATCGGGATCCCGACATGCTCAATGAACACCTCCTGGGTGGCCGCAGTGCCCCCCTGCATGCCGTCCAGCACGATCGCGTCCGCTCCCGCCTTGACCGCCAGCGCGACATCGTAATAGGTGCGGCTGGCGCCGATCTTGATGTAGATCGGGACTCGCCAGTCGGTGATCTCGCGCAGCTCCTCGATCTTTATCTCCAGATCGTCGGGCCCGGTCCAGTCGGGGTGTCGGCAGGCGCTGCGCTGATCGATGCCCGTGGGCAGATCGCGCATCTCGGCCACCCGATCAGAGATCTTGTGGCCGAGCAACATCCCGCCGCCGCCCGGCTTGGCCCCCTGCCCGATCACGACCTCAATCGCGTCGGCGCGGCGCAGATCGTCGGGGTTCATCCCATAGCGGCTCGGCAGCAGCTGGTACACGAGCGTCGAGGAGTGCTCACGCTCCTCGGGCGTCATCCCGCCGTCGCCGGTCGTCGTCGACGTGCCGACCTCGCTCGCGCCACGGCCCAGCGCCTCTTTGGCGTTTCCCGACAGCGCACCGAAGCTCATCCCCGCGATCGTGATCGGAATCTCGAGTGTCACCGGCTCGCGCGCGAACCGGGCGCCGATCGTGACGTCGGTGGCACAGCGTTCGCGATAGCCCTCGAGCGGATAGCGCGAGACGCTGGCCCCCAGGAACAGCAGATCGTCAAAGTGCGGCAGCTTGCGCTTGGCCCCGAAACCGCGGATGTCATAGATCCCCTCGCGGGCGGCGCGTTGGATCTCGGCGATCGCGGCGCGGTCAAACGTCGCTGACTCGCGCAGGGACGGCGGCGGCGGATTGCGATCGGCGGACATCAGCAGGACATCACCAGGACGTCAGTAGGCGTTGTCGACCTTGAAGGTGTACAGCTGGCGGCCCGAGCCGTAGCGTCGAAACTCGGCGGGATCGGCGTCGAACTCCGCCCGCGCGAGCAGCTGCGCAAGGTGGGCGCGGTGCTCGTCGCGCATCTCCTTGGCGACGCAGTCGGCGCCCAGGCCGGTGACCGCTCCGCGCACGAACAGCTGCGCCTCGTACAGCGAGTCACCGAGCGCCTCGCCGGCGTCGCCGCAGACGACCAGGCTGCCCTTCTGGGCCATGAATGCGCTCATGTGCCCGACCGAGCCGCGCACGACCACGTCGGCGCCCTTGAGCGAGATGCCGCACCGGGCCGAGGCGTCCCCGTGGATCACCAGCAGGCCTCCGCGCGCGGTCGCGGCCGCCGACTGACTGGCTGAGCCCTCGACCGTCACGGTCCCCGACATCATGTTCTCCGCGACCCCGACACCGCAGTTGCCGAGCACGCGCACGGTCGCCTGCTGATTCATCCCGGCGCAGTAATAGCCGACGTGACCATCGATCTCGACCTCGTAGGAGGCGTCAAGCCCGACAGCGATGCTGTGGCGCCCGCCAGGGTGCAACACCCGCACCCGGCCGGGCGGGCGATCGCCGTCGGCGTGCAGGCGCCGATTGAGCTCGCGCACAGTTTCCCGGTCGAGGTCGAACGACAGGACCGCGTCGCGGACGTCAGGCGTGGCCATCAGGCGACCGGGGCCGGCGCGGTGCCCCAGCTGTATACCCGTCCGGGTTCGGGCTCCCACAGGACGGCATCCTGCGCACCGGGCAACACCGCGATCGCGCGGTACTCGGAGGCCATGGCCACCCATTCGTCGGTTTCGGCCATCACCGCCGGTTTGCACGCGATCGGATCGCGCAGCACCGCGAACCCATCGGCGGTGCCGACGGCAAACGTGTAGAACCCGTCCAGGTCCTCCAGGCAGCCCTCCAGCGCCTGCTCGAGCGTCGCCCCCTCACGCATGCGCCAGGTCAGGTATCCGGCGGCGACCTCGGAGTCGTTGTCGGTTGCGAACACAATCCCCTCGCGCTGCAGCGAACGACGCAGCCGATTGTGGTTCGACAGCGATCCGTTGTGCACCAGGCACAGGTCCAGGCCGGTCGAGAACGGATGCGAGTGTTCGGTAGTGACCCGGCTTTCGGTCGCCATCCGGGTGTGTCCGAGCGCGTGGCTGCCGGCAATCTCGTGCAGCGCGAAGCGGCGCACGAACTCGGTCGGCGCTCCCGCCTCCTTGAAGATCTCGATCGTCGCCCCGGCGCTCATCAGCGTCAGCTCGGAGTGGCTGAGGCGCAGCCAAGCCTGCACATCAGCCGCATCCCCGGCCACCTCGAACACCGCATGGGAGGCGCGCACGCGCGGGGCCGAGACGCCGTCGAACTCCGCCGCCAGCTCATCGGCCACGGCCTCCCAGCCCGGCTGCGCCGCCGGCGAGTGCAGGGAGATCTTGCACCACCCGGCCGGCGCCGGCTCGCGGTAGAAGGCCACCCCTGCGCTGTCGGGCCCGCGGAACGACAGCTGCTCGAGCATCGACGCCAGCTGGCCGCCGAGCTGCGAACGCAGCGCATCGGTCTTGGTGAACAGTCCCGCGATGCCGCACATGCGCGTCAGCGTAGAGCGTGCCGCTCATCGCTCCAATGGCCTCCGGGCGCACACTTTGCAGCGGGAATGTGGTGCCCGCGGACACACCCCTGAATTCAGACCGGCAGGCGCCTCTGGGCGCGACGGACGGCCTGCAAGGCCTCGCGCAGATCGGCTCGCGCGATCGGGGCCAGCGTCCCGGGATCGACCAGGTTGTCGGCGGCGGAGCCGTCGGCGATCAGCCGGGCGTGGTGCTCGAAGCGCACCCGGCAGATGACATCAAAGGCCTCGAGCAGCCCGTCGGCCTCGGTGCGGTCCAGTCCGCCGGCGCCCGCGGACGCTTCGATCCGATCCAGCGTCGGGGAGATCGAGACCCCGTTGGCCAGCGCGTGATAACGCACCAGGTTGACCAGCGGAATGATCGCGCCCTGTTTGATGTCGAGCCGGCCGGCGTGCTCCCCCGAGCGCTCGGCAGCCAGCTGGCCGCGGAAGCCCAGCGCGACCGGGAAGCCGGCGGCCGAGCGCGCGAGCAGACGCATGAACTGCGGGTGCTCCCGAGCGGCGCGGATCCGGGCGCTGAGCTCCGGAGCCAGCGCCAGCGCGCCGGCGGCCGTGCGGAAGTCAAACGACACCGTGGCCCTGACCAGGTGAGACTCGTCGGGCTCGGTCAGGCACTCGTCGAACGTTTGCAGCCAGCCCGCATGGCTCATCCGCCAGCGACGGTCGCCCGCCAGCACCCCGTTGTTGTCGACCCCGATGCCACAGCGCTCAAGGCCCGCGTTGACGTCGGCGCCGAGGCGCGCGAAGTACGCGTCGCTGGCCGTCGCTGCGACCGGATCGGGGGTGGCGTAGGCGAGCGCGTTGTCCTGATCGGAGGCGAGCGTGAGCTCGCGCCGAGCCGCCGAGCCGAGGTCCAGCCAGGCCCACGCCAGCGGTGCCGGACCAAGCCGTGAGATCGAGAAGTCGATCAGCCGCATCACGACCGCGTCGTGCTGGAGGCTCAGCACGCGGCCGAGATCCCGCGACGGCACCCCCGCCCGGGCGAGCGCCAGGAACAGCTGGGGCAGGTGCGAAACCGACCGCACGAGGGCGTCCGTGTCCGGGGCGCCGAGGATCGTGTGGCGCAGCCCGATCGGGCCCTGGGCGTCCAGACCCAGCAGGTCGACCGCCGACAGGATCCCGCACACCCGCTCGCCGTCCAGCACCGCCATCGGCTGCCCACCGGCGGCCAGCATGTCGACCGTGGCCTCGATCGCGAGTTGACCGACCGGTACCGTCGCCACCGGCGAACGGGCAATCTCGCTCACCGGCGCGTCGGGCGCGACCCCCGCGCCTGCCACTCGGGCGCGAACCTCGGCGTCGGTGACGATCCCGAGCCGGTCGTGACCCAGCGCGACCAGCAACGCCGAGGTGCCGGCCTCACCGAGCCGGGTCACCGCCTCGCGCACGGGCGTGTGCGCGTCACAGAAGACGGCGGGGCGCATGATCGACGACACGGGCGTGGTGCCCACGTCGAGCAGGCCGTGGACGATCTGACCGGCGTAGGTCAGGCGCCTGCGCATCGTCTGAGCGACGTAGCTGGCGCCGGCGTCGGTGCCGAGCAACCGCCGCGCCGCGACGGCGTCGAACACCGCGCACCGCGACGGTTCCCGCGCGCGCACGCTGAACGCCGGCGACATCCCGGTCAGCAGCGAGGGATGCCCGAAGCACTCGCCCGGCTCGAGCACCTGAATCACCTCCCCCTGGTGGACCAGCTCCATCGAGCCGGCGACGATCACCCACAGCTCGGTGGCGGGATCACCGTCCTCGTGCAGCACCAGCTGACCCGTCGGCTGCCGGCGCTCGCTGGCGCCGGCGGCCAGCGTCGCCAGCTCGCCCGCGTCGATTCCGGCAAACGGCGGATGAGGGGCGAGGAATGTGTCCAGGTGCTCCATGTGCAACACCGCAATTGTGTTCGCATCACGCCTTGCGGGCGACCGGCGACGTGTCAGGGTAGTCCTCGCACACTCACAGCGGACCTGGAGATCACATGGCTGACGCGTCGTCGCCGGAGCAGGACGAGCTGGTCTACGAATCAGCCGGCCTGCCCAAGACCACGAACTGGTGGGGCGCGTTCGTGATCGGATTGGCCGGGACGATCCTGGTCACCGGGATCGCGCCCACGATGGTCGTCACGCTCGGCGCCGCGTCGGTACCGGTGATCTTCGTGATCACCTTGAGCGGCTACCTGCTGTGCCTGTTCCTGGCCGAACTGTCGGCGATGATGCCCGACCGCTCAGGGGGATCACCGTCCTATGCCTATCCGGCCTACAAGGACCGCTGGCCGCGACTGGCCGAGCACATCAACGGCTTCACCGCCTGGGCCTATTGGCTCGGGTGGTTTCCGGTCGCGCCGCTGAACATGATCCTGGCCTCGTTCTACATCGTCGACCGGCTGAACCTGTCGACCGCGGGCTTCACGCCGATCCACACCCCGATCGCCTACTGGACGGTGGCGATCTGCGTGGTGGGGATCCTGCTGCTGTTCATCCCCGCGCTGCTCGGGCTGCGCTTCGGGACCGTGTTTGCCACCACCCTGGCGATCCTCTCGATGATCCCGCTCACGTTCCTGGCGATCTCGTGGATCTTTCACCCCTCGGTGGCCCACTTCGGCCAGCTGTTCCCGTTCCGTCACCTCGACGGCAGCGGCTTCTTCGCCAATGCGTTTCACCACAGCTGGCTGACGATCTCGGTCGCGTTCTCGTTCCTGCTGACCTGGAACGTGATCGCGATGGAAGCGGCGGCGTGCTACATCGGCGAGACCCGCAACCCCGACCGTGACGCCAAGATCGCCATGAACCTCGAGGGCGGCTACGGCGTGTTCATCTACACGATGATCCCGATCGCGTTCATCATCGTGCTCGGCAGCGGAGCGCTGAGCAATGCCGCCCTGGTCGACCCCAAGACGATCTTCGTCCACTTCGCCTCCAAGGTGTTCGGGGCCGGCGCGGGCTCGAGCATCCTCAACTGGCTGATCGCGATCATGCTGATCCTCGCCCTGATCCTGTCGGCGCTGAACGCGATCACCGGGACCGCCCGCTCGTTGCACCAGATGTCCACCGACGGTCAGTTCCCGCGCTTCTTCGCGCACGTCAACCGTCACGGCGTGCCGGACCGCTCGATGATTTTCAACGTCGCGTGCTCGATCGTCGTGGTGTTCTTCGGCGGCGCGGTCGAGATCTACACGTTCTCCAATGTCGGTTACCTGGCCTCGTTCATCCCGGTGCTAATCGGCTATTACCTGCTGCGCACGCAGCGTCCGAACCTGCGCCGGCCGTTCCGACTGCCGGAGTTCATGAAATACGTGGCGCTCGGGCTGGCGGCGCTGTACGCGGTGATCTACTTCTGGGGCGGCCCGGTCTACGCCTCCTGCTCATGCTCGCAGGCCGGCCACTCGACGCTGCCCTACTACTTCATCGGCCTCGGGGTGCTGGCGCTGTACCTGCCGCTGTATCTGTGGCGCAAGGCGGGTGACCGCCGTCGCGGGGAGCTCGGTCCGATCGCCCCGGGCCCGGTCACCGAGCAGGGCGGCCCGTGAGCGCGGTGGCTCACCCGCGTGCGGCGGCGACGGAGGGCGGCTACCAACGGATCCTGCTCGCCTCCGAGGGCCGCCCGATCTCCGCGGCAGCGGTCGCGCGGACGATCGAGCTGGCCGGCGGCGGGGCCAGCGTCCACGTCTTCTCGATCGCCCGCGTGCACGGAGTCGCGTTCGGGCTGCCCAGTCCGGGGCTGCTGCCCACCAAGGCCGAGTGGCAACAGCAGCGCGACCTCGTCGCCAAGGCGGTTAAGCGGCTGCGGCGCAAGGGCGTCGAGGCCAACGGCCACGTCGTGGGCACGCGCAAGTCGACCAAGCGGATCCTCGCGGAGGCCGCCACCGAGGGCTGCGACGCGATCGTGATGACCGCCGATCCCGATCGCAACCGGCTGACCGGCGACCTGCTGTGGTCCCAGGAGCCCCAGCGCGTGCGCCGCAAGGCCAAGCTGCCGGTGTTCCTGGTCGCGCCCGACTGAGTCGCGTCCCCGGCCATACCGGGCCTCGGCCACGCACGAACGTTATGGTTATAACGATCCAACCCGAGGAGAGGGCCATGTCAGGTGCAAGCGCTGCCGCCGCGCGAGTCGAGATCGGCGATCGCGATCGTTACGACGTCTTGATGGACGTGGTCGCCAACCGAATCACGACGCGCGCGTTCCGCGAGGACTACGCGGTGCCGCGCGAGCACTACGAGCTGATCGTCGACGCGGCGCGGCACAGCCCGTCGGGAGCCAATGCCCAACCCTGGCATTACATCGTCGTCACCGATCCGGCCGTCAAGGCGCAGATCGCGGAGTACTTCGTGGCCGAGCAGCAGCATCGCGCCCATCTGGGCATGAAGTTCCCGACGCCCAACTACCGTGGGATGGCCACCGCGCCCGGACTGATCGTCGTGGCGACCGACTTTCGCTTCATCCGCGCGTTCCCCGTCCTGCGCGAAGAGGACCCCGACTCCGAGATCAACCGTCCCTACTACGAGAACGCGGAGCGGATCCTGTTGCAGAGCGTGGCCGCGGCCACGATGTCCGCGCACCTGGCGGCGGCCGCGCTCGGTTACAACGTCTGGTGGGTGACCGCGATCGGTCAGCAGAACGCCCAGGACGCGATCAAGCCACTGCTCGGCGTCCCCGAGGAGATCTCGGTGATCGACATCATGTGCTTCGGTCCCCCGGCGAAGGAGGTCTATAAGCGCTGGAAGAAGGACCTGAGCCAGATCATCAGCTGGGATCGCTATGACCACGCGCACCACATGACCGACGAGCAGGTCGAGGAGTGGATCAAGACCAAGCGCCACCGCGCCCTGTACCGATCACAGGAGAACGTCGACTGACCGGCGCCGGCGAGGACGACCACGTCGGGTTCGTGCTTCGCCTCGCCTACCAGCGCGCCAGCGCCAACCTGACCGAGGCGATCGCCAACCACGGCCTCACGCCGATGCAGTTTCAGACGCTCCTGCGTCTGCGTCAGCGCGGCGCGATGAATCAGAATGAACTGGGCCGCAGCGTCGGCATGCCGCCGGCGAACATCCATGCCACCGTCCGGCGGCTGGTCGCTGCCGGACTCGTCGTCACCCGGTCACAGCCCCGGGACCGACGGCTGACGCTGGTCGCGCTCACCGAGGCCGGCGAGCAGACGCTGACCGACGTGCTCCCGATCGCCGACGCAGCCGACCGGGCCACCCTGTCCGTGCTCAGTCCCCGCGAGCGGCGAACCGTGATGGCGCTTCTGCGCCGGTTGGCGGCGGGATAGCGGTGCCGCGGTCGGGATGCGTCAAGCAATCAGGTGGTGAAGCTGGCGAGTGGCTGGGCGTGGCGCTCAGCCGGCCCGCGTCGCGCGCAGCAGCTCTGAGCCGCGCAGCCGTCGATGCACCGAAGGCACCAGAGTGAGAATGACCCCGGCGATCGCACTGCCGAGGGCCGCGAGCGCAACTGCCCGAAACGGGCCGGACGGCAGCGGATCGAACGTGTCGCGCAGCACGTAGCCGAGCACCACGATCCCCGCCGTCAAGATGATCATCGGCACGACGCGTCGCCCGCGCCGCCAGACCATCACCAGGGCCGCGATCACGGTCAGCAGGTAAACGACCAGGACGAGGTAGGCGCCGTACTCGACGATGAACGTCAGCGCGCGGATCGCCGACTGCTCGAACGAGAACGCCAGCAGCGCCGCCAGGCTCACGCCGCCGGTGACGAGCAGCGCGCCGACCGGCGATCCGTTCGCGGCGCGGGTCCGCACGAGCAGGTTGCGCGCCCGTGGACCGTCACCGAGCTCGCGTCCGATCGAGAACAGGAGTCGGTTGGCGGCGTTGATGCAGGCCAGCTGCGCCCCGAACGCGCTGATCACGCCGGCGACGTTGACCAGC
>JBPCPC010000011.1:0-33407 GCA_050999585.1 Solirubrobacteraceae bacterium
CGCGTTCTCGTTTGCTCCGTGGTGGTTTTTCCTGTTTCGCTTCGTCACTGGGATGGGGATCGGCGGCGAGTACGCCGCGATCAACTCAGCGATTGACGAGTTGATCCCCAAGCAGCACCGCGGGCGCGTTGACATCATCATCAACGGCACCTTTTGGGCCGGCGCCGCCCTGGGCGCGATCCTGTCGGTGATCGCGCTGAACGAGAAGATCTTCGCGGTCAACGTCGGCTGGCGCCTAGCATTCGGTCTGGGGGTGGTCCTGGGCCTGGGCGTCCTGATCGTGCGGCGCAACGTGCCCGAGAGTCCCCGCTGGCTGTTCATCCACGGCCACGAGCAGGAAGCCGACCGGGTCGTGGAGGACATCGAGCGCCAGGTACACGAGTCGACGGGCAAGGAGCTGACCCAGCCCGACGAGGAGATGACGGTCCATCAGCGCGCGACGATCGGGTTCGGCGAGATCGCCCGGACGATGTTCACCCGCTATCCCAAGCGCACCCTGCTGGGCTTTTCGCTGTTCATCGGGCAGGCGTTTCTCTACAACTCGATCCTGTTCGGCTACGCCACCCTGCTGAAAACCTTCTTCGGCACCGCTACGACTGACGCCCCCTACTACCTGATCGCGTTTGCCGTCGGCAACCTGCTCGGGCCCTTGGCGCTGGGCGGCCTGTTTGACAGCGTTGGGCGCAAGCCGATGATCGCCGGCACCTACATCATCTCGGGCGTCCTGCTGCTGATCACCGGCTATCTGTTCTACAAGCACCAGCTCAACGCCGCGTCGCTGACGATCTGCTGGTGCGTCGTGTTCTTCTTCGCTTCCGCTGGCGCGAGCGCGGCCTATCTGACGGTCAGCGAGGTGTTCCCGATGGAGACTCGCGCGCTGGCGATCGCGTTCTTCTACGCGATCGGCACCGGGGCGGGGGGGATCTTCGGGCCGCTTCTGTTCGCCAAACTGGTCGCCAGCAAGAGCTACGGCCAGGTGTTCTTCGGGATGGGCCTGGGAGCGGTGTTGATGCTCGGCGCCGGCGTCATCGAGCTGTTCTTCGGAGTCAAGGCCGAGCGCCAGAGCCTGGAGAGCATCGCCAAACCGCTGACCGCTGAGGACGCCGAGCGTCCGGATCCCCCGATCCGTCCGGCGCCCGCGCCCGCCTAAGGGAATCCTCCTGCTCAGGCTCGAGGACTCGGACGCGCTCAACGGCATAAAAGCTCGTCCTGCCGGATTCGCCTGTCAGCGACGTGACGCAGCAGCGCGCAACCGCAGAGTCCGTCGTCGGCAGGCTGCCCCGTCGGTGACTCCAGCAGCGTTCGGATGCGACGGCGAGCACCTGCGATCGCACCAGAGCAGGACGCAACCTCGCGCACGCCAACGTGCCGGCAATGCCGGCGAGACAGGTCCGACTCGGTTCCCACCGATTAGCCGCCTCGACGGGGGGTCGCAAGCGTTCTTGTGCTAACAACACACCTCCAGCAAGCAGTCAGGCGCGCTGCAGGGGTGGTCATCGACCGAGGGGATGCGGCCTGCTCTCCAGGACTAGGACCGTCCCGGCGGCCTAGCGCCGCGTTTTGGCAATCACGAACCAGCGGTTCTTTCGCCGGCACCGATTGACGCGCGCCGCGCTGCTGCTTCCGATCAGCCGGGCTTTGAAGCAGCAGCTGCGCCAGTCCGGCCCGCCGCGTACGTGGCGGCCGTGGGAGATGTTTGGTTCGAGCTGGTTGATGTCAGACATTGGCGCGAAGTTTGCAAGGGACTCTATGAGTACGGCAGCTGGAGCGAAGGTCACGACGCGGGGCGACTCGTCTAGCCCGGCGCTCGTCGAGTTCGAGCGGATCCACCGTGAGAACGTAGGCGCTGAGCGTTCGCTCGGCGTTGCGCCGAGGCCCCGGACGGTCGCCGATCTGACGTCGGAGACGAATGTGCGCGCAACTGGCGCGTTCGGCAATTTCGACGCGCGTCGTGGCACGGCGCGGGCGTGGCTGTTCGGTATCGCCGCCATGTGTTTGCCTGGCATTACGCTCGGGTCGCGGGCGACCGAGATGCTACCGCTCGGTTGGCGGGGCGGCGGCCTCTCGGGGTTAGCGAGATCGACGAGTTGGCGGCAAAGATCGACGCGCAGCGCGCCGGCCGTGAGCTGCTCGGGCGCTGGGCGCGCTTGCCTGTGACGCGAGCCACCGACCGGATTCTCGCCGGCGATCCGCCCCTGCTTGGGCGCGGTCGTTCCCAGCGGCAGGTAGCTGGCGCCGAGAAGCCGATGGTGAGTCACGACGCAGTCACCAGCCGCGAACACGTCGGGCAGGCTGGTCCGCATCTGGCGATCCACGACAATCGCGCCTTGACTCCCAGCTTCGCTCCGGCCGCCGCCGCCAGGTCACTGTCGGGAGGGACGCCGACAGCGACGAGCACCAGGTCGGCCTGCTTGCCCGCAGATGGCTACTGGGCCGCAACACGCCGTCAACGGACGGGGCGGGAGCGTCTCTCAATGAGCATCCTCGAGCGGCCGCGGCGCCGCGATGAACATGTCGGTCTCGCCTCCTGTTCACGGTGCGCTCGGTCCGGTAGCCGCGCCGGGTGACCACCTGGGCGACTGAGATCAGCAGTGCCGGCTGGAGGTGGGTTGCTCTGGTGCCGACCACCTAGGGACGAGCCTCGAGACTGCTCGATGGTCAGACGGCTACCGGGGGTGAGCGCCTGTATCGTAGGGCGGCGATTTTAGCGTCCGTCGCCTCCGCGGCGCTGGCGGCTCGCCACGCCCTTGGCGCAAGATCACCACTGCTTCCGCGCAACGCTCGCTCTTGATCAGCTAGGGCGTGCCGGCGTCCGTCGCTACTAGGGGAGATCTCGATGGCCCACTCAGATCTGCAGCATCTGAAGCCGCTGGCAGTGAGCGAGCGCTTGGTGTACGTCGTTGCGGGCGGCAATCACGTCACGCTGCTGCTGGACCGCGAGATGAGCGCGGGTCTGCTCGACGTGATCGTCGTGCTTGCCCAGCCCGGCGGTGGTCCCCCGCCGCATCGCCACGCGTTTGCGGAGTGGTTCTGCGTTCTCGACGGAGAGCTGACGATCTCCGAGGAACGCGACGGAACCGTCGTCTGCACGCGGAGCATGAGGACGGGCGAGTCAGTCTTCGTGCCCCCGTGGACGGTTCATGGAACTCTCAATCTCTCCGACGCGCCGGCACGCTTTCAGGTCACCGGACAGCCCGGGGCGATGACCGGCTATTTCGCTCAGGCCGGAGTACGGGTGTCTGACGAGGGCGCCGCGCCGGATCGTCCACCACCCGGCCCCACCGAACTGAAAGACATCGCGGCTGCCTGGGGCATCGAGTTCTGGACAGGCCCGGTCGATCCCACCCCGATTCGTCCAGTTCAGCCATAACGCCCAGTGCGACCAGAGCGCCCTGCTCACGCCAGGCGGACCCATCATCCGCGTCTCGACGGGTGGAAGCGATCCGCTCGCTGTCCCAAACGAGATCCCAAGCACTGCGTCGAGCTCCAATCAAGTGCTCCATTCACGAGCCAGGAGCTACGTCGGCGGCACCGATCGACAACTCCCGCACTTCTCCTTTGGCTCGGCCGCGGTCGGAAGCAGTAGCCAAGGCTTCGTCGCCGGAACGGCGCTGCCGCCTGCCCCGCCCTCGCCCGCGGCGAAGCCCCCCGGAGGACTGCCTCCGGTACCACCGCTCTCCGGGGGAATGCCGGAGGCGCCGCCGCTCCCGCCCGGCGCGATGTCGTTCCAGGAGCCCCCGGCCCCACCGCCACCGCCCGCGACGGCCAGAGGGATGCCCGTCGCCGCATCCACGATCGCACTCGAGCCGCCGCCCCCGCCCGAGTCCGACAGCGCGCCGGGTTCGCTGTCCCCCGGCCCGCCCGGGAGCCAGCCGGTGCCGGGATTTACGCTGAGCCCGGAACCGCGACGAACACCTGCAACTGCTGTCCAGGTGTCACCGGCAGGTCGGCAACCACCACGGCGCCCCCGCCGCCGACCCGCCGTCGTCGCCGCTCGCGCCGGCGCCTCCGATCAGGACCACCGGCAGCGAGCTCATGCCCTGCGGCACCGTCATCTGGTACGCCGGGTAGGGCTTGGACAGCAGGCTGAATCGACAGGTGACGCCCGCGGCGAGATCCTGGCCGCATCCGGAGCTGGTGGTCCTAGCCGACGCGGCGGCCACGCCGGGGCTCGCGCCGAGCGCGACCAACGCTGCCAGCAGCGCCGCGATCGCAACCCTCGCGGGACCCAGACGATGATCGGCTGGGGTGCGGGTGGTGATGAGTGTCTCCGGGGTCAGTGGATGCCGAGGGTTTCGTCGAGCCAGTCGAAGATCACCTGGTTGCGCCGCTGCGGCGCCATCGGGGCGTCGTGGTATTCCGCGCCCTCGGCGATTGTGAACGTGACGAGCTTCTTGGGCGAGCGCAGCAGCGAGTCCAGGCGCGTCGCCTGCCCGGGATAGAACTGCTCGAGCTGATAGTCGGTGACCAGGACGGGCGCTCTGACCCGGTCGATCACGTCGAGGTTGGTGTAGCGGCTGGCCAACTGCCCGAACGTCCAGAAGTCGGTCAGCAGCCTGCCGGCACGCGCCGTGCGCAGAAACTGCCGTGCGAACACCTCCGAGCGCTTGGCGAACAGGAAATGCTCGGCGACCGACAGGTGCGGCGCGATGTCGCGCGTCCAGATCGCGTTGACCTCCGCCTGGCTGGCCCCATGCGCGAACAGGCCGCGCAGGCTCGCCGGATAGGCCAGCCAGGTGTCCACGGACCCCGGGTCCGCGCACACCGCCGCGATCCGGTGCTCGAACGCCGCCGCGCGGATCACGAGCTCGCCGGTGAAGCTCCACCCGGTCATCGCAATGCGCTTGGTGTCGACGTCGCGGCGGCGATGTAGGTAGTCGACGATCGGAGTGATGACCTTCTCCCAGTCGGGCCGGAACGGGATCTCGCGCTCGAACAGAGTCGACCCCTGGCCGGGCCCCTCGAAGATCAGGGCGTTATACCCGCGCTCGATCGCCGCCGCGCCACCGAACGCCCACACGTCGACGTTCTCCGCATCGCTTCCGTTGTTGATGATCACGGTCGGCCGCTTGATCGAGGACCGATCGGGCTTGAGGAAGTACCCGGGCAGCGTCGTGTTGCCGTACGGGATGGCGATCCGCTCGAACGGCGGATCGAACAGCTGCGCGGCGCGGCTCCACTGGCGCTGCATCAGCGCGTACAGGCGTCGCTCCATCCCGGGCGTTCTCGTCCCAAGGATGAAGAACAGGGCCTGGTCGAAGTACTGCGCCGAGCGCAGATACGCGGAACGCGCGCTGGCGCGGTGACCGGCCCGAAGCGCTTGATCGGCGATACGTCCCACGCGCCGCGCGGTTGCCAGGAACTCGTCCACGTAGCTCTGGTAGCTCAGCCCCCGCGCATTGATCGCGTTGGCCGTCGCGATGATCTCCCCGACCTCACCGGCGCCGTAGGCGACTCCGCCGAGCGCGAACAGCGCCTCGAAGTTGAACGACGGATCACCGAACAAGACCACGCCCTTGGCCGGATTCGAAACCCGGGTCGCGGCGGCGGTGGACGAGCCTGCGAGTCCGACCACTCCCATGGCGGCCGCACCGCAGCCGACCTGCGCCGACCGGCGCAGCAGCTCGCGGCGCCCGATGGCTCCGCCTCCTAGCTCTGCGGGCATGCTGGATTTCCTTTCGTTGGAGGGTCATCGCCGGGCGCACGTGTCTGAGGCGGGTCGCCTGCGCCGAGCCGTGCCTGCGCTTCCTGCACGACCGCGATCAGGCCAAGCCATCCTTCGAACGACGTACGGCGTCCCGGCGCCTCGCGTGCCGAGCCGCTAATCGCGTCGGTTTCGATCTGGAGACTCAGTTGCATCTGGACAGCGGGCACCACCGCGGCATCGTAATCTGATCGACGCCAGGCGTCATCGGGGACACCCCCGAGACGGTCCCTGATCTTTTGCGGCGCCGATGGTTGCGCAGACCGACCCAAAGCCCGAGATGGGCATGTGGGAGCGCGCAGCCGAGCTGCTCGAGCTCGACGCGTTCCTGTACGCGGTGGGCGCCGGCCGGGGCGGCCTGCTGATCGTCGAGGGCCCGGCCGGGATCGGGAAGACGTCGCTCGTGCACGCGGGGGCGAATTCGGGTTCGGCCTCGTGCGGCAGCTGTTCGAGCCGCTGCTGGCTGCCGCCAGCGGCGAGCAACGGCAGCGGTGGCTCGCGGGCGCCGCCGGTTTCGCGGCCCCGCTCGTCGATCCCCGCGCTCAGCCGGTTCAGGACGCGCCCGAGGCCAGCTACCGGCTGGTCCACGCGCTGTATTGGCTGCTCGCCAACCTGACCGACGACCAGCCGGTCGCGCTGCTCGTCGACGATCTGCAATGGGCCGACGAGCCATCCCTGCGGCTGTTCTTGTTCCTGGCCACGCGCGTGGAGGCTCTGCCGATCGCCGTCGTCATCGGCTGTCGTCCTGATTGCCCGCCGATCGCCGACCTGACACGCCGGCCCGACACGCGCGTACTGCGGCCGGGGCCGCTCAGCCGCGCCACGGTGGCCCGGTGGCTGCGGGCGTCCACCGGGCGCGACCTACCTTGAGCGGGCGATGCGGGAGGTCGATGAGGGGCCGCGGCGCGTGGAGCTGATGACCGAGCTGGGGCGTGTCGGACTGGAGGCCGACCTGCCGGCGGCCGTGCGTCAGCTCGAGACCGCGCTCGAGCTGGCTGCCGACCCCGCGCAGCTCACGGCCTCGGCCGTCGCCCTCGCCCGCGGGCTCAGGCACCGGGGGCAGGGCGCGGAGTCGGTGGCGATGCTCCAACGCACGATCGCCCGGCTCGATCCACCGGTGTCCGAGCTCATCACGAAACTCGAGGTCGAAGTACTCGCCGGCCGCGCGTTGAGCGCCAAGGCCCGGCTGCAGCTCTCCGATTGGGTGAGTGCCCGACTGGTAGAGCCCGACGGTCTTCCTCAAACGGACTGGGAGCACCTGACGCTCGCCACCATGGCGCTGGATGCCGCACTCGGCGGCGAGCCCGTGACGCGCGTGCAGGAGCTCGCCGATCGGGCGACGGCCGGCTTTGATCTCGCCCGGGACGCGCGCTTGCGTGGGCAGACGACGTTGATGGCGGGCCTGTCCTACATGCTCGCCGATCGGTTTCAGCGTGCCGGCCCGGTGTTCGAAGCATCGGTCGAGGGAACGCGCCAGCGCGTGCTCGCCGGCACCCATTCCGGCGCGCTGGCCAACCGCGCCAGCTTGCATTTGCGCTGCGGCCGACTCCCCGCCGCCCTCGCCGATGCGCAGCGCGCGGCTGAGCTCGGCGCCGACGTCCAGGGCGCGCGCACCCTGCTGCCACTCCGGACTGGCGACGGAGCGGAGCTTCGGGGGTCGGAGGCCGGGCGCCGTGACGCGGCGAGTGCGCTGGCTAGCCTCGGGCGATGCCCACCCCTCTGGCCGACGTGGTAGCAGTCTCCGGTGAGGTCGCCGCCACGCGATCGCGATCGGCGAAGGTAGCCGCCCTGGGCAGGCTGCTGGCCCGGGTGGAGCCCGGGGAGGTCGCGGTCTGCGTGGGGCTGCTCTCCGGCGTGCCCCGGCAAGGCCGGATCGGTGTCGGCTACGCCACCATCTACGGACTTGAGATCACGCCGGCCGAGGAGCCTTCACTGGCCGTCGAGGACCTGGACCACGCGATCGACGCGATCGGCGTCGACGTCGGCCGCGGATCGGCCACGCGCCGCCGGACGGTGTTGGCCGACCTCCTCGTCGCCGCCACCGAGCCCGAAGCGACGTTCATCAAGCGGCTGCTGACCGGCGAGCTGCGTCAGGGCGCGCTCGCGGGCGTGATGGCCGACGCTGTCGCCCGAGCGGCTGGGGTTAGCACCGCCGTCGCCCAGCGCGCGCTGATGCTGTCAGGCGACCTCACCCGGATGGCGAAGATCGCGATAGCCGACGGCGAGGACGGACTGCGTGCGGTCGAACTCGAACTGTTCTGCCCGGTCCTGCCGATGCTCGCCTCCCCAGGCGAGAGCGTGGCTCAGGCGATGGCGGCGTTTGCCTGTTCCTCGGTGGAGTTCAAGCTCGACGGTCTTCGCGTGCAGATCCACCGGCGGGATGACGAGATCCGCATCTACTCGCGCAACCTCAATGACATCACCCGCCGCCTGCCGGGCATCGTGGACACCGTGCGCCGCTTGCCGGTGCGTGACGTGATCCTTGACGGCGAGGCGTTGTGGATGGGCGAGAGCGGCCCGGCCAGCTTTCAGGAGACGATGTCCCAGATCGACGCCGATGCCCCGCCGGAGGGCGTGGTCACCTTCCTGTTCGACGTCCTGCACGTCGATGGTCGGGATCTGCTTGACGCGCCCCTGCGCGAGCGCAGCGCCGAATTGCGGAGAATCGCGGCGGACCTCGCCGTCCCCAGCGAATTCACCGACGACGTCACCGCCGGCGAGCGGGTACTTTCGGCCTCACTGCGGGCCGGTCACGAAGGGGTGGTCATCAAGGATGCCGACTCGGCGTACGCCGCCGGCCGACGGGGGGCCGCCTGGCGCAAGGTCAAGCCCGTATTAACCTATGACCTCGTGGTGCTTGGCGCCGACTGGGGACACGGCCGCCGCCGCGGTTGGCTCTCCAACCTGCATATCGCCGCGCGCGACCCGGAGGGCGGCGGCTTCGTGATGGTCGGCAAGTGCTTCAAGGGGTTGACCGACGAGCTACTGCGCTGGCAGACCGCAGCCCTGCTGGAGCGCGAGACGTCCCGCCCCGGCATGTCTGTCCTCGTAGTCCCCAACCTCGTGGTGGAGATCGCGATCGACGGCGTCCAGTCCTCCACTCGCTACGCCGGAGGCGTAGCCCTGCGCTTCGCGCGGGTTAAGCGCTACCGCCCGGACAAGGATGCCGACGCCGCCGACACCATCAACGCCCTGCGCGAGCTGCTCTGATTAAGGCCCAAATTTCCGCGGAGATGGGTCGGATAACTCATCTTCGATCAGCGACCCGACGTGCCACTGACCTGTTCACCAACCAGTAATCATCTCACTGGCACTGACGAGCATAAGGCGCACTGCTGCTTCGGGTTCAGCGACGGGTGAAGCAGCAGCCGGAAGCTCGGAGCCGGAATGGTTTGACAATAGTCAGCTAGACGATATATATTGATCATATGAGTCAGCGTACGATGCAGGAAGCGACGTTCCTGATCCTCACCGCCCTAGCCGCGGGCAGCCAGCACGGCTACGGGATCATCACCGATATCTCCGGGATCTCTGACGGTCGAGTCCGGCTGCGCGCCGGCACCCTTTACACGGCGCTCGATCGCCTGCGAGCGGACGGACTGATCGAGGTCGACCGCGAGGAGGTCGTCGATAACCGTCTGCGCCGCTACTACCGGCTCACTTCCGCCGGGGCGGAGCGGTTGGCTGAGGAGGCCGTCCGTCTGCAGGCGAACGCTTATGTCGCGATGAAGCGTCTCGATCTCGATGGAGGGGCGGTGATGGCATGACCGATCAGGCGCAGCTGGAGCAGCGCTACCGACGGCTGCTGGCGTGGTACCCGCGAGCGTTCCGCACGGTGCAAGCGGAGGAGATGCTCGTCGTGCTGATGGCGAGCGCCCGGAACGGAAAGAGCAAACCCGGGCCGGCCGACTCAGTGAACCTGATTGCCAACGCGCTGCTGATGCGGCTACGCCCCCGGGCGCCGCGGTCGGTCCCGACGGTCTTCTGGGCGGTTCGGCTGATGGCGCTCGGCGCCGGGCTGGAGCTCGTCGCACTCGCCACCGTCGTCGCGACGCAGGGCTCCCTGAGCCGGGCGATCGCCCGGCACTTCTCAGCGATCTCCGCCGCGCATGTGCACTCGCTGGCCCACCAGCCCGTCCCCGCGATCGCTGTCGGTGCGCCGATCGCCTCAGTCCTATGGCTGCTCCTCGCCTGGGGCAACGGCCGCGGGCGCAGCTGGGCCAGACCGGCCTTCGCCGTCCTCGTCGTGCTCACCTCTGTCAGCCTGATCTCGTCGATCAGCTACCACGTCGCGACGCTCGCCCCGGCCGACCTAGCCGCCGGCGCCGTGCTGTGGCTCGTGGCCCTCGTCGCGCTCGCGCTGATCCTCAGCCCGCCCTCCGAAAAGCATTACCGGCGGCCGGGCGACGCGGATCGGTCGCGTGGTACTCGGCCGTCCGTGCCCACCGCAGCGTCCTTGAACTAACCCACTCACCGGCCCGCTCAGCACAGCAATCGGCCGGCGTACAGATCGGACGAACATGCACGCCACACAACCAACCCATCCCCGAACCCCGAGTACGAACGGCTACTGACTGCCTACATGAACCTCCGACACGAGACATGGTTCGTACCCAGACGCGTCGCGCTGCTCGTGCTCTTGGCCGTGATCGTGCCCAGCTTGGCCCTCTCCTTTCATACGGAAGGCGGCACTCGCACGCTGCTGCGTGTCCTGGCAGTCGGCGCCTTCGCCCTCTTCGTCGTCGTCGGCGTCATGATCCGCCGGCGCTACACCTCGATCACCGCCTCATTGAACGACGACTGATCACCTGACCAACTGTGGCGCCCGTCGCCGTCGCGGCCGAGCATTCCGGCGAAGGCTTCGTAGTCCGAGCTTCCATCAGCACGAAGCCCACAGCCAGACGGAATGCTTGCCCACCGCACGGGAGTCACGTCACCGACGCTGACGATCACCGGGCGCGCTGCCGCTTCGGGTGGGCAGAGTCCCGAAGCCGCAAGCCTCACGGTCGCGGCCGCCTGGGCGACAACCAGGAGCAAGAACGGTCTAGATCAGTGCCTCTTGGCGCCGCAGCTCGTGCTGGACGGCGCCGACGGCCGTGTACCCGCCGCCGGTAGCCGAGAGGGCCGCCGCGACGCCCGCGGCGTGTCCGGTGGCGAACGCGGTTCCCATCACGCGCAGCGAGCAATAGGCGTACGCGTCGCAGCTGGCCAGCCGGCCGGCCGCCCACAGGTTGTCGCGATCGATGGAGTGCAGGGCGTCGAGCGGGATGTCGTAGAAGCCACGGCCCTTGATCGCCGTGTATCGCGTTGAGCCGATTCCGTTGTGCTCCTCGATCGGCCAGCCATAGCGGGCGATGGCGTCCTGCGGTCGCCGACGCGCGGAGAGCACATCGTCGCGTGACGGCATAGCGGCCGATCAGGTGCCGGGATTCGCGGACTCCGGTCTGGGGGCCGGTCGCCACGAGGTAGGCATCCTGCCGGCCGTCGATGTGATCACGAAACGCGGTCAGGTAGTCCCACGCCTGACCGCGCGTGGCAACCTCGGCACGAGTGAGGTCGTAACCGTCCAGCCCGTCGACCGGCTGGTCGACGATCTGCATCGTCAGCTCGCCCGTGAGCGGAAGCCGGGCGGCAGGCCCGTGATCACGGCCGAGTTGACGCTCGTGGGTCGCGTTATGGGCGGCTACGGCACTGCCCATCGCCTCTGAGGAGATCACGGCGTCGTCGGTGAGACCGCCGATCCGCATGCTGAGCGTGGCGATCTGCCGGTCTCGAGGCGGCAGTGCGCGGACCGACGCGCCGGCGAGGTGTGCAAGGTTGCCATCGCCGCTGGCGTCAACGAACGCTGCGCCGCGAAGCCGGCGCAGCCCACCGTGGTCAGCCATAACCGCCTCTGTGACGTGACGGCGGTCGGAGTGCACGTCGACGAGGTAGCTATGCAGCGACAGCGACACGCCGGCTGAGGCGACCAGCTCATCGAGGGCGAGCTTCGTGCTCAGGATCGATCATCACGACCGTGTTGCCTGACCACTTAAACGTGATCTCTCGGTAGGCGCCGCGCGCCCGCAGGCGCGCCAAGAGATCCTCGCCGACGCCGCCTATGACCCGTTCGCGCCGCTGATCAAAAAAAAGCCGCAATAGCTCAGCACCGAACTCGCGGTCGCCGCGCCGCCCAAAAACGGGTACCGCTCGATCAAGCAGACTGACGCTCCAGCTCGAGCCGCACCGGTGGACGCCCCGACCCGGCGCTTCCGCCACCGACGACCACGACATCATAGTTCTCCGGCGATCGTTCGCTGTGCATCACATTGTGTGTGCGCCGCTGGTCCTGGGAAGATCCGTAGAGCCGACCGCGCGCGCTTGAGCGCAAAGCTACCAGCGCCGGATACCGCCGACCGGGGGGAACGAGCCCCCGAACGGGGGGAATTTCTCCCCGGCAGCCTCAGTAATAACTGTCCCTGTCACGAAGGACGATCCACGCCATCGGGCGTCATAGGGCAGCTCGGCGCTGTCGCTTCCCTTCAGTCCGACGCCGCTGCGGAAACCGATGCGGTCGTGGCTGCGGCGGCGACGAAGTGGGTGCGTCGGCCTACTGGCGCCCACTGGTTCCGCATTCCGGCTAAGCAGGTATGCAAGGCTCGCGTAGCGCGTGATCCTTCGTTGCCGACTCGCTCCGCCGGTTGCCGTAGCTGTCTTGGTGTCACAAACCGGTCGCTGCCGGCAATGAGGCTGTATGCCAGATCCTGAATCCCGGCGAGCGCGCTTTGAGGCGCTGTTCCGTGAACACCATCCCGCCGTCCTGGCGTGGGCCCGGCGCCGGGTGCCCGCGGAGGCCGTCGACGACATCGTCTCCGAGACGTTCCTGGTGGTCTGGCGGCGGCTCGACGATGTCCCCAAGCCGCCGCTGCCGTGGCTGCTCACCGTCGCGCGCAACGTCACCGGCACCGAACGGCGCGTCGCGGCGCGGCGCCAACGGCTGTGGCTAAAGGCCCAGAGCAGGGACGTCGAAGGCTACGGCCCTGGCGAACCCGAGATCGGCGACGGACGCGTCCTGGGCGCGCTCGCACGCCTGAACGAGCGCGACCGCGAGGCGCTCATGCTCGTGGCCTGGGATGGGCTCGCGCCCGCGCAGGCCGCCGCCGTGCTCGGCGAGTCGTCGGTCCGCTTCCGCCAGCGACTGCACCGCGCCGGGCGCCGCCTGCGGGCCCAGCTCGCCGTCGAGCCGCCCAAGGAGCCCGGACCAACCCCTCACGATCACGCTCGCACCGGAGAACCCGCATGAGCACCCAACCTGACACTGATCCCGAACTGCTCGACCTCGTCCGCCGCGCCGACCCGATGCTCGACTCGAGGGTGCAGGCTGACGCCGGCTTGGACACCGAATCGGCGCTGCGCCTGCTCACGCCCGGGCTCGATCGTCCGCTCGCACCCCGGCGCTCCCGGCGCCAGCGCCGGCGCGCGCTGCGCATCGCGGTGCTCGTCGGCGCGGTAGCGGCAGCCGCATTCGTGGTAGCCAACGTCGCCTCGACCGGCGGCGACTCCGCGGTGCCGCCGGCGCAGGCCGAGCTGATCAGGCACGCCCGCGCCGCACTGCTGCTCCCGCCGAGAGCCATCTACGAGGAGGAGGTTGCAAGAGTCAATGGTCGCGACGGCTCGACGGTCACGCCCGAGTCGCATGAGTGGCTGGGCACCAGCCCCCCGTACGACAACCGACTGATCGAATTCCAGAACGGCAAAGTGCAGTGGGAGCAGGCGTTCGTCAACGGCCGGCTGGACCTGTATGACCCAGCGAGCAACACCGTGTACTTGGCGCCATCGAAAGCGCCGAATCAGGTGCCCGATAACCCCAACTGGAACTCAGCGCTGTCAGAGGTCCAATATCTGCTCCGGCAGCCCGGCGGCGTGACGGTGAACCCCCACGCGGTGCTCGACGGCGCGCCAGTCATCGAATTCACCTTCGCCGGCGGCCGCTTCCACTACTGGGCTTCGCCAAGTAGCTACCGGCCGCTGCAGATCGAAGATCGCCTGTTCAGGAGGATCGACCGCTTCCCGATCGTGCGCGTGCTCACCGGGGCGTCGGCCTCGCCCAGCCTCCTGTCGCTCCGGGCTCAGCATCCGGGCGCCACCGTCGACGCCAGCAGCGCCGACTACCAGGCGGCGCACCAGCGGCTGCTCGGCACCGCCGGCTAACGCGGCCCGACGTGACCAGCAACGCCGCTCACATGGCATTGGCCGGCTCAGCGCTCGTGGTGGCCGCGCGACGGGAACCCCTAAGGCAACATCCCTGAAAGCCTCGGTACTTCCCGCCCGGTCGCTCGGAGTCCTGCATCCTGGTCGGCGGCATCAACGGTCATCTCGCCGCCCAGCGCTACGAGCTCTCTCCCCAACAGGCCCCCGGCTGGCCGGCCGCACCCGCTACCCCGTTCACGAACCGCCGGCTGCGAGGCACGCTGGCATCTTCCAGGATCAGACTGCCGCCTCCGTTGGAGCTCCGGGTCGCGGCGCGCCGTTCGGATCGATCATGGCGCGATCTGCCATTGGATCGGCCCGAGACCCGGGAAATGCAGCGCGACGGCCGCCGCTCCGGTCAGGTCCCATTCGCGACCAGCGATGTAGGGTCCGCGGTCGATGACGGGGACGCGGATGACGCGATCGCCGTAGCGAAAAACGACCTCAGTCCCGCACGGAAGTGTTTTGTTGGCGACCCCGAGCGTCTGCGGATGCAAGACGCCGCCGCAGGCGATGCCTTGGCCGTAGTCGTCATAGAACGAAGCGATGCTGACGTTCCACCGCGTCGACGAGAAGTCGGCCGGATTAAGCAGAGACCCGGAGAAGTCAAGCTGATCGAGGTGATATCGGGCGGTGACCGCCTGCAGGCGCCCGACGGCGGCGCGGACCTGCGCATCGCTGGGCGCGCCCTTGGCAGGCGCCCGGGTGACGGTTGCGGGCTGGCTAAGACTCGGCCTCCGCGGGCCCGCCGTGGACTGCGGCGACACCGTCGAGGTGCGCGCGGCGGCGGCCTGGCCGGCCGTCGGCTCGACGACCTGCGGATCGCCATGCCGGACGGGGGCGGTCGCCGCCGGCGACGACGCCGTGGCCAAGCGGTTGCTCGCGGCAGGTGGCGTTGACCCAGTTGCACATCCTGCGAGCACGAGCACCGCAAAAGCTGACGCAACGAGGTCTCGGATCGGCCGACTGTAACCGACCCCCGGCCAGACGGGCGGCGGCGCGCTTTCGGTCGCTATGTCTTCACCGTGACGGGCGCATCGGTGCATGCCGTCACCCCGAGCGAGTGACCTGACCGCTGGCTGGTGAGACGGCTCTGATCTTCGACGCCCGAGCTTGGAACCTGGCTGCCGCTTCACTGAGAGCGGACCCGGATGCGGAAGTCGGTCGCTCGTGTCCGGTCCGACGACATTTCAGCAGCCGTCGGCGACGCGTCGGCAAGAGTAGGCATGGCAGGCAAACTGCGCGCTTCGCGCACAGTGTCAGATCAAGCAGCGCAAGGGTTTGTGATTGCGACGTGTGGCAAGTTTGGAGTTCGAAGTCGAGTGGTTCCAGGATAAGGCCCATCGGGTCGAGGATCGATTCCGTTCCGCGAACCAGGGTCGAAACTGCGGTCGATACACCCTCGGCCTCCGAAAGCGCACGTTTTCCAAAGTCGGCGTCCGCGTCAAGACTCGGGTCAACGTCCATCTCGGGGGACCGAGGCCAGGTCGCTGATCCGGATCTCGAGGGTCAAACGCTCCTGGTCCTGGTTGCCGGTGCTTATAAGCAGTAGTTGCGCACTCCTGGCCCGAACGGCGACAGACCAGAAGTCTGGCGTTGAGTCCAAGGCGTAGGCGGTCGCGCTCTTGCGGATGGGCGATACCGTTATCTGGATGCTGCTCTATGACCAAGCGCAGCACCGGCCGCTCGATGCCAGACCGTGGAGCGAGACCGAGGCTCGCGCCGCCGTCGAGGCCATCGTCGGTGACGTGATCAGGGCATATCAGGGTCCCGAGCAGCTCTGGCCCAACGCCGTCGATGATCTCGAGGGCGAGCCCGACGCGCCGTTTCGCAGCGCCTACTTGGGCGCTGCCGGCATGGCATGGGCGCTCGATCGGCTGGCCCGGGACGGGCTGGCCCCACAGCTACCCGATCTGGCCGCACTGGCCGACGGCCTTCCGCAAGGGTTTCGGCGAGCACCGGAGCTGGTCACCCTCGGGCCGCCTCCGGTAACCAGTGCGGCGGCGTGGGCAGCGACAGTCGCGCCCAGCCAGGCACCTACTGGGCAGCACGAACTTGCGAGCGGCTGCTTCCACCCACGATCATCCGTCCCGTCGGGGCTCACTCGAGCAGCGACCACCCGCAGGATGAGATTTGAGTCTCTGGGTTCCCCGGCACCGCGTCTGATGACCGTGGGTGGGGGCTGGCTACGATTGGCCCGCGATGCTCGCCGACGACACACCGCTGGTGCAGTTCAAGCTCGGCATCCTTCGCGCCGCGATGCCCGCGCAGCGCGATCGTGTTCGGCGACACGTACGTCGTGGAGGGGGGCTATGCGGCGAGGTGTCTCAAATTCGGCGCTGAGCGCGTGGTGCTGGTGGACACGCTTGAAACGCCGGCCTGGCTCGAGGCTCGCCTCGGGGACCATCGCCTTGACTTCCTCAAGGGTGACTTCTCCGACCGCTTGTTCATGAGCAGCATCCGGGAGCAGTTCGATGTGAGCGTGGCCTTCGATGTCCTGCTCCACCAGCCACCGCTGCTGGGCACCCTTCACGACATGCTTGAGAAGACGACGCAGCGGATCGCCATCGTCCAGCCGATGCTCAAGGAGCGGGACGTTGCGAACACGCTCATCTACCTTCCGGGTTCTCCCTCAGCCGACGGCCTCTATCCCCTCCGGGACGCTGACCCCGGGTACCGGATGTTCGACGTGCACGAGGTCAACCAGTCGCATTGGATATGGGCGATGACGCCGTCATTCCTGCGCTCGGCACTGGACGGCGAGGGCTTTGCGATCGTGCGCGAAGAGACGCTCGGCGATCTCCCCAACCCGCAATGGCAGTGGTGGGGAGCTGTCGCCGAGCGCCGCCCGCACAATCCCCACCACTGGAGCCGGCACAGCTCGACGCCCGGCGTCGCCGAGCCAGCGTGGTGAGGGACAAGCTCCCGCTTCCGCCTCTGGAGCTCGCCAACCGGGCCGGCTGTCTCGACTCCGCGGGCGACCCGTTGCAGTGGTACACCGACCTGGGGACGATGCTCCGCGACGGGATCCTGGCCGCGCTCCCGAGTGGCTGGGCGCTGGACGGGAAGCGCGTGCTCGACTTCGGCTGCGGGGCGGGACGCACACTGCGCCACTTCTTGAGCGATGCAGACAAGGCCGATTTCTGGGGCTGCGACATCTACGAGCCGAGCATCGCCTGGATCCAGCAGCACCTATCGCCGCCGCTGCGCGTGTTCTCGAACGCACCGGCGCCACCGCTGGAGGTGGCGGACGGCTCGTTCGACCTCGTTTATGCGTCTCGGTGTTCACCCATCTGGCCGACTCGTGGGCCGAGTGGCTGGTTGAGCTGCATCGTGTGCTCGCGCTCGATGGCCTGCTGCTCGTCACCTTCATCGGGGAAGGCGCGATCGCCTCGGTGACGGACGAGCCCTGGGTCGAGGAGCGGATCGGCATGCACGTGATCAGCTATGCCCAAAGCTGGGACCTCGGCGGACCAATGGTGGTTCACTCGCCGTGGTGGATCCGCGCGCACTTTCAGAGAACGTTCGAGATCGTCGAGCTGCGGCCCACCGGCTTCGGCAGCCTGCCGGGTGATGGGCACGGCAGCGTACTGATGCGCAAGCGTGCGCAGACTTGCACGGCCGAGGCTCTGAGGACGCCGGAACCGAACGAGCCCCGCGAGGCGATCGCGCTGGACCACAACCGCCGCCGGCTGTTCGCGGAAACCGCGGTGCTGCGCGCTCAGCAGGAGGAGCTGGCCGGAGAACTCGACAACGCCCGCGAGCGGGTGCGTCAGACGGAGGCCGCGACGTTGTCCATCGAGCAGCGGCTGAACGTGATCTCCTCCAGCCGCAGCTGGCGGCTGACCGCACCGGTGCGGCGCGTAGCAGACTGGTTGCGTCACACCCGCCGACCGCGATAGAACGCGCCGGCCGCGACCGCCGCCGCAGACGGTCACGCCAGCGACGTCTTGCCGACGAGGTCCCGCGCCGAACTCGCGCGCGGTCAATTGGCGAGCTTTTCGCGACAGACAAAGCTCGACTTATCGGTCGCCAGCCCACGGGCCACTGCGCCGGGCGTTGGCGTTCGCCGGATTACGGCAGGCATCACCTGCCGCCCGGCTGTCGCCGCGGCGTAGGACGGCTCAGCTGCCGGCCAGTTCCGCGGGGAGGGCCGTGGGTCCGTCGGGGTAGAGCTGCATCAGCTGCTCTGGCGTCATCTCGAGCGTGTTGGCGGCCTCGGCCGGGGTGCCGATGACTAGCCAGAGCGCTTCGGTGTCGGTGTCGTTGAAGATCTGGCGGACGCAGCGTGGTTCGACGAGGAGCGAGGACAGTGGCTCGAGGGTCAGCAATTGCTGCTCGACGCGGATGCGGCCAGGCCCCTCCAAGACGACGTACAGCTCGGTTTGCTGGTCATGGCGGTGCCGGGTGGAGGCTTGGCCGGGCGACAGTCGCCACAGGCGCGCTCCGATCATGGTGGCCGACAGCTGCTGGGCCAGATCGGTGTTCAGCACGCCCATCTGATTGGAGGGCCGCCAGAGCGCCCGGGCAGCATCGAGGACGGTGAAACTCATACCGGCACGATATCGCATAACCCCCTAACTGCAACAATGGGGTTATGGAGCTTCCTGCCAACCTTGAGCTCCCCCTCGCCAGCGGAGCGTCCTGGTGGTACTGGCTCGGTGGTCGCCCCGCGATCGACTTCGTCAACACCCACCGTGAGCGGTGGTGGCGAAACGTGGAGACGCTCGTCACCGTGGACGACCTGTCGCTCTGGCTCCAGCAAGCCGACCTGCTTCACGAGACCACGACCCCGACCGCAGGGCACCTGCGCGGCGCCCGGCGCCTGCGCTATGCGATCAACTCCGGCGTCCAAGCCTGCGTCGACCGCAGCCCCACACCCGAGCGCGCGATCGTGGAGATCAACCGCTGGCTCGCCGATGCCTGCGTTACACGGCGCCTGCAGGCTCAGAGCCACGGTCTGTGGGCGCTGACCGATGAGCCGCCATCAGACCCCATCCGTCACGGCCTCGCCCGGGTTGCGCTCGACGCCGCGACCATGCTCGGTACCGACCAACGCGACCGCGTGCGGATCTGCGCATCTGAGACCTGCAGCGCCCGCTTCTATGACGCCTCGCGTCCAGGCACCCGACGCTGGTGCTCAATGAGCAGCTGTGGCAACAACGCAAAGGCCAGACGGCACCGTGCCCGCCAGTCGACAGGTCGCAAGAACTGACGCGTCTTACAAGAGTTCGCCGGGCCGACGCAACGCCCCGCGGCGTTCTCTTTCGATCTCGCCTCGCCATACGCGTATCTGGTGGCAGCGCGCGTTTGTTCGCTACTGAGTGGCCTCACGGTCACCCGATCCCGGTCGGCGCAGTTCACAAGCACTACGGGCGCGTCAGCTGGGACTCGACACCAAAGCGTCTCGCTCGCGGCATCGCCAAGATCGAGGCGCGAGCACTCGCGCTCGGGCAAGCACGCCGCGACGCGACCGATCAGGCAATCTTCGCGGCGCGGGCAATAGCTTCCGACCGGGGTGAGCGTGGCGGTTGCTCAGCGGCGCCCGGGCTCTGGGGTGCTGCGTGGAACCGTGCCCGAGCGTTCGGTGCTCCAGACGGGTGAGCATCCGGGCTTTGATCGCGAGCGGGTCGCGCTGCGCGAACGTTTGGACGTTGCTGGTGTGAGCGGTAGCCGGCCCAAGCGTGACCGTGGTTACGGCGGCGTTGTTGGCGTAGTTTGGCGTCCTTGATCTGCGTCGAGGGCGACGTCCAGTAGACCGCGGATCCGATGCGTGAGCCGCTGCCGGTGGCGCTCACCGCCAGGCCCTTGGGCGCGACCACGCCGGTGATCACTCCGCTCGCCGCCGCGGGACCGGCGTTAGACACCGTGATCGTCTCGGTGAACGTCGCTCTGTCCTTCGCCGCGTTTGGACCCGCGATCGAGACCTTGACGACAGCGAGCTTGGCCACGGCCACCACCGTGTAGTTCGCGGTCTGGGTCGCGACATCAGTCGCCTTGACCTGAAGCTATGGGTGCCGGAGTACCCAGCGGTCGGGGTGAAGCTCACCTGACCGCCACTGATCGCCCCCCGCGTCCCGTGCGAGGAACCCAGCCCGGACACGATCGAGTAAGACAGCCCGATGCCGGTGCACGAGAACAAGATCGTCTTGACCGTGTTGAACGCCGTTGTCGCGCTATCACCCGAGCACGACGGAGGCGTCGGCGGCGAGACCGTCACCGAGACCCTGTCGATCGCCGTGGGGCCATCCGTGCAACTCCGGTTCGGCGAGATTGCGGCAGCGTGCTGATCCCCAGTTGTGGGAGCATTCGTCCGGTGGATGCCGTCGCTCGTTATCGCGCTGCCTCTGAGGAGAACAACATCGACGTGTTGATGCAGACGCTGTCGGAAGACGCGGAATTGGTTTCGCCGCTATCCGGCCGGATGGTGTTCCGTGGACGTAATGACCTCCGCGTGCTCTTGGAAGCGGTCTACGGCACGACCACGGGATTGCGCTGGAGCCGCGAGTTTGTCGATGGCGACGCTCGTGTCGTGATCGGCGAGTGCCGAGTCGGGCCGTTCAAGCTCGGTGACGCGATGATCCTGGAGGTGAGCTCGGACGGGCTCATACAGCGCATCCGGCCGCATCTACGGCCCTGGCTGGCGCTCACGTTCTTCGCGCTCAAGCTGGGCCCGAAAGTGGCTCGCCAGCCCCGGATCGTGCTCCGCGCGCTGCAAACCTCCTGATCAGAGGCCAACGCCTGATGCCGACGGCCGGCCGGCGCCGGCCTGGCGCCGGCCTGGCGCCGGCCTGGCGCCCGACGAGTGTCGACGGCGTGGGTCGTCGCGTGAAGAAGGACACGGGCGGCCGTCATGGAACGGCTTCTGACTCCTCCAGTCGGTCGCTTGTGATCCGTGGGCGGTAGCTGATTCACCAGGCGACGGTCTGGCCGGGGTAGTCGAGGAACTGAAGACCGGCGCGGCAGCCTGGGGCGACCGGGGCGGCACCGCGCAGTTCGGGTCTCAGGATCCGGCCTCTGTGCGTCGGACCGGCCGGGACGCCGATCTCCGAAAGAGCTGGTCATGCCATCAGGTTCGAAGGTGCTGCTCGACGCGGCGGGGCGGCAACCGTCGCCAGCGACGCTGCATAGGACAGTTTCTGGTCGTCTCGAGCGGGAGCCAGCATCGACACCCGTGCTCATCGTGATCTTGTGCGCTCGTGTCGTTGGTGCTTGAGGGTCAGCTTCCGGGTCGTGACCGGGCTGCGCTGGCGATCACCGGTCAGCGTGATGGTCAGCTTGGGCAGTCGCCCGAGCTTGGCGAGTAGCCAGCGCCCGAGCAGGCTGTCCAGGGGTGGATTTGCCGGCGGTCGTGGCCGGCAAACCCGGGCCCCAGGCTGTTTCGGTAGTGGCGGTGCTGCCGGTCTGTGGGACCAGCAGCACCGGCCGGCGGCGCCGGTTACGCGAACGCAGCTTGCGAGAAGTAGTGGCCCGTCTCGACGTCCTCGACCCAGCCGGGATGGGTCGGCTCCCAGCCCAGCAGCTGGCGCGTCTTGTCGTTGGAGGTCGGGTTGTCAAAGCCCGCGAAGGCTGCGAGGAAGCCGAGGTACTGTGGCGCCTCTTCATCGGTGATGCTCTTGGTATCGACGCCGAGCTTGCCCGCGATCGTCTCAGCGATCACCTTGCGCGGGATACCCGTGTCACCGACGCCGTGCAGGGTCGCGCCGGCAGGCGCCTTCTCCAGCGCCAGGCGGTAGAGCACGCCGATGTCATACGTATTGGCCGCCGGCCAGCGGTTAGCGCCGTCACCGGTGTAGGCCGCCGCCCCGTTCTCTTGGGCGAAACCGATCAGGGCATGGGTGAAGCCGTGGTGGTCGAGGTCTGAGTGCACCATTGGCGCGAGGCGCACGACTGAGGAGCGCACGCCCTGCTGGGCCAGAGCGATCGTGTAGTTCGCCGCGTCAACCCGGGGACCGCCCTCGGACTGGTCGTCCTCGGTGCCGGCGCGGCCGGTGATCCCGGCCATGGCAAGCATGAGCGTGCCGCCGGTCGTGACCAACGGCTTGTCGGTGCCGGTCAGCGTCTCGCCCATCGCCTGGATGGCAGCCAGGTCTGAGCCGACGGCGCCCATGAAATCGCCGGTCCGCATCGCCTCGTGCTTGAAGGCGAGGTGGATGACACCGTCTGCCTCAGAGGCGGTCTGCCTCAGACCGTCGAGGTCGTCGAGATCGCCGTGGCGAACCTCGGCACCAAGGGCCGCGATGGCCTCAGCCGAGGCGTCAGAGCGGGCGAGTCCGACGACGTGATGGCCGTTGTTGAGAAGTTCGGGGATGACGGCGGAGCCGATGTGGCCTGAGGCGCCGGTGATAAAAACGCGCATACAAACTCCAGTACAGGGTGGGATGTCACTTGGTGCCATCACCATAGCACCACCATGGCACTTGGTGTCATCAACTAGGCTGGCACGATATGTCGCGCTGGAAACCAGATGCAGCCGGGCGCCTCATGACCGCCGCCATCTCTCTCTTCGAGGAGCAGGGATACGACGACACGACCGTCGCCCAGATCGCCGAGCGTGCTGGACTGACCAGGCGAACGTTCTTCCGCTACTTCTCAGACAAACGTGAGGTGCTGTTCAGCGGCAGCCAGGAGCTGGAGCGTCGCTGGCTCGAGGCGGTCGCCGCCGCGCCCGCGGCCGCGAGCCCGCTCGCCGCCGTTATGGCCGGACTCGATCCGGTTGCGGAGATGTTCACCGAGCGTCACGCCTTCGCCCGGATTCGCACCGGGATCATCGAGGCCAACCCGGAGCTGCAGGAGCGCGAGCTGATCAAGCTGCAGAACCTCGCCGGTGCCATCAAGGCCACGCTGGCAGAGCGGGGCGTATCAGCGAACGCAGCGATCCTCGCCGCCCAGGCCAGCGTGACCGTGTTCCACGTTGCCTTCGCCCGCTGGGTGGCGCAGGATAACCCGGCCGCCCTCAGGCGACTGATGGATGAGTCGCTGGAGGAACTGCGGTCGGTGACTGCCGCCTACTAGACGGATGAAAACGTATGCGCGCTGCCGGGTGGCTAGCTCGCCGGGACGCCGACCGGGCATGAAGAACGCCAGCAGTGCGATCTGCAACGGTACGCTGACGCCATGCCGATGCCCAAGCGGTCAAGCGTCGACGACTTCTTCGCGCAACTGGACGACGTCCAACGGCCGCACCTCGAGACGCTCAGGGAGTTGAGCCTCGATGCCGACCCGGAGGCGCGCGAGGGACTGAAGTGGAACCTGCCGGTATACGTCCGCGACGAGAAGACGAACCTGTGGATGCTTCAGAACTTCAAGCACCACTGCTCGCTGCGGTTCCCGCCACCGTTCTTCGCCACGCAGAAGGGCGCGGTCGAGGCCGCCGGCTATGAGGCCGGTGAGGGCTTCATCAAGCTCCCCTACGAGCGCGAGCTGCCGACCAATCTCCTGAAGGCGCTGATGCGGGCACGGGTCGAGGAGTACGTAGCGACCGGGGCCGGCTGGAACGACCGCTGAGCCCGCCACGCGCTGCGTCCAGCAGCGCTGACCGTCGCCGATCCCTGGCCGACGATCAGACCGGCCATAGTCCCGGCGCTCCCCGACATCCCCACATCCAACTTATACCAGTCAAGAGGCTCTCATGAGGCCCTGATTCGTGCCCCATAATCGCTCGCCGCATGGTGGAGACAAGGAGCGAGTGGGGTTGACCGGGTCACCCCAAGGAGGTGAGCGGATGGGCTGCTACGTGTTGGATTTCCAGGAGATCGACCAGACCCAGGTTGCAGTCGTTGGCGGAAAGGGCGCGCTCCTGGGGGAGCTGTCGCGGATCGAAGGCATCAGTGTGCCGGCTGGCTTTTGCCTGACGACGGACGCCTTCCAGCGGATCCTGGCGGAAGCGCCGTCGATCGAAGATCGGCTCGATCGGCTGTCGCGCCTGAAGCCGGAGGACCGGGAGGCGATACGCGCGCTCAGCGCGGAGATCCGCCGGGCCCTCGAAGGGATCGCCATCCCGGAGGATCTGGCGTCGGCGATCACGCGCCACCTCGCCCGGCTCGGCGAGCAAGCCGCCTACGCCGTCCGATCAAGCGCGACGGCGGAGGACTCACCGACCGCATCCTTCGCGGGCCAGCACGACACATACCTGAACGTCGCGGGGCCGGCGGCGGTCCTGCAGCACGTCAGCCGCTGCTGGGCCTCGCTTTTCACCGAGCGGGCCGTGACCTACCGCCTGCGGAACGGCTTTGACCACCGGAAGGTTCACATGGCTGTGGTCGTGCAGCAGATGGTCTTCCCGCAGGCGGCCGGCATCCTGTTCACCGCCGACCCCGTCACCTCGAACCGGAGGGTCGCTTCGGTGGAGGCGAGCTTCGGCCTCGGCGAGACCCTGGTCTCAGGCTTGGTAAACGCGGACAGCTACAAGGTGCGCGGCGGCGAGGTTGTCACCAAGGCGGTCGCCACCAAGCAGCTCGCCATCTACGCCCTGCCGGCTGGCGGGACGGAAGAACGGTTGATCGACCCGGAGCAGCAGGAGCAGCCAGCCCTGACGGATGCGCAGGTCATGCAGCTCGTGCAGCTAGGACGGCGGATCGAAGCACAGTTCGGCCGCCCCCAGGACATCGAGTGGTGCCTGGTCGATGACTGCTTCCAGATCGTCCAGAGCCGGGCGATCACCACGCTGTTCCCCATCCCGGAGGTCGACGACCGAGCCAACCATGTCTACGTCTCGGTCGGTCATCAGCAGATGATGACGGACCCGATCAAGCCCTTGGGGCTCTCCGTGTGGCAGCTGACTGCCTCCCGGCCGATGTACCACACCGGCGGGAGGCTGTTCGTCGACGTCATCCAGGACCTGGCTTCGCCCGCGATCCGGGGAGTCCTCCTGGAAGGCGCGGGGAGATTAGACCCGCTGACCGGGGACGCGCTGCAGACGATCGTCGACCGCGGCGACTTCATCCCGACGATCCCGGACGAGGCTCCCGGCGCGCCGACGGCACGCGGTGCGCCAGCCCCGATCGAGACCGATCCGGCCATCGTCACCGAGCTGATCGAGCGCAGCGAAGCTTCCATCGCTGCGCTGAAGCGCGACATCCAGACGAAGTCGGGGGAGGCGCTGTTCGACTTCATCCTGGCAGACATACAGGAGCTGAAGTGGATCCTGTTCGATCCGGGAAGCCATCAGGTGTTCATGACGGCGATGGAAGCGACAGGGTGGCTCAACGAGCATCTGGAGGAGTGGCTGGGCGAGAAGAACGCGGCCGACACGCTCACACAGTCCGTCCCCAACAACGTCACGTCGGAGATGGGGCTGGCGCTGCTGGCCGTCGCGGACGTGATCCGCCCGCATCCGGATGTGGTGGCTTTTCTGCAACATGTCGAGGACGATGGCTTCCTGGACGAGGTGGCCAAGCTCGCGGGCGGGCGGGAAGCGCGAGACGCCATCCGGTCCTACCTCGACAAGTACGGCATCCGCTGCGTCGGCGAGATCGACATCACGAGGCCGCGTTGGAGCGAAGCACCCATCACGCTCGTGCCCATGATCCTCGGCAACATTAAGAACTTCGAGCCGGGCGCCGGCGAGCGCCGCTTCGAGCAAGGGCGCCAGGAGGCGTGGAAGAAGGAACAGGAGCTGCTGGGGCGCTTGCGGGCCTTGCCCGACGGGGAGCGGAAAGCCGAAGCGGCCAAGCGGATGATCGACCGCGTCCGCACGTTCATCGGGTACCGGGAGTATCCGAAGTACGGCATCGTCAGCCGCTACTTCGTCTACAAGCAAGCCTTGCTGGAAGAGGCCGAGCGCCTCGTGCACGCCGACGCGATTGGTGAGAAGGAAGACATCTTCTACCTCACGTTCCAGGAGCTCCACGAGGTCGTGCGCACGAACCAGGTGGATGACCAGATCATCTCTGGGCGCAAGGACGCGTTCAGGTCCTACGAAGCGCTCACCCCGCCCCGGGTGCTCACATCGGATGGCGAGGTCATCGCCGGGGCGTACCGACGCGACAATCTCCCGGCCGGCGCACTGGTTGGCTTACCGGTTTCCGGCGGGACCATCGAGGGGCGCGCCCGCGTCATCCTCGACACGGCGCAGGCCGATCTCGAAGCGGGCGACATCCTGGTCACCGCCTACACCGACCCCAGCTGGACGCCCCTGTTCGTAACGATCAACGGCCTGGTGACGGAGGTCGGGGGCCTGATGACCCATGGCGCGGTGATCGCACGGGAGTACGGCTTGCCTTCCGTCGTGGGGGTGGAGCACGCTACGCGGCTGATCCGGGACGGGCAGCGGATCCGCGTGCATGGAACGGACGGGTACGTCGAGATCCTGCCCTAGCCGGACTTGCGATCGAAGGAGCACAATACGACTCGTGGCGCAGAGTCCTGCGCCGCTGACGCTTCCCTGCGGCAAAAAGGAAACCGACCGGTGGCCACGCGGCTGAGCATCCTGATCAAAGCCAAGCTTTCCAGGCTGCTCGATCGCGCTGAGGACCAGGGCGCGACGTTCGACTACAGCTATGCCCGGCAGACGGAGCAGCTCACCGGCCTGCGCAACGCGATCCTGGAGCTCGTGACCGCCAAGAAGCGTCTCGAGCGTCAGGTGGGGCACCGGCGAGCGGATCTAGCGAGGCTCGACGCCGGCGCACGCAGGGCCCTTGAGCTCGGAAACGAGGAGCTGGCCCGGCGGGCGCTCAAGCGCCAGCAGTCGATTGCCGCCGAGTTAATCGAACTCGTAGGACAGGTGGCCGACCTCGAGGCACAGCAGGCGCAGATGGTCGCCTCTGAGCGCGCGAACCGCGGCAGACTCGAGCGGTTCCGGGCCCAGAAGGAGGTCGTCAAAGCAACTTACTCGGCGGCGCAGGCGCAGCTTGCGGCCGGCGAGTCCGCCGAAGAACTCTCAGCCCAGCTCGCGGATCTGGGCTCGCAGACGCGACGCATGCAAGACCAGGTCGACGAGATCAGCGTGCGGGCGAGCGCGCTTGAGGAGCTCCAGCGCGCAGGCCTGCTCGAGATGCCGGGCGACGAGTAACCCAGCGAGCAGGCCGCCTGGGACACGAAGGAGTTGTGCGGCCCGCGGAGTGCTGAGCTGTGGTCGTGGCTGTGATCACTTGCAGCTGGAATGCTGCGAGGTGATGGGGTCGGCCTATCGCCAGCTGTTTGTCGGTCTGCCTCGCATCCGGTCGATGGTGAGTTTCTCGTTGCTCGCGCGGCTATCGACGGGGGCGTACGCGGTCCCGTTGGTGCTGCTGATCCAGGGTACGACCGGCTCGTATGCGCTGGCGGGTGGCGCTGAGGCCGCGAATCTAATCGCGGGGGCGGTGTCTGGCCCGGCGCGCGGCCGAGCGCTTGACCGGTTCGGATCCAGGGTCGTGATCCCGCGGGTGGCGCTGGTGCGAACGGCGGCTCTGGGGGTGATGTGGCCGGTGGCGCACACCGGGTCAGTACCGGCGATCTTCGCGCTCGCGGTGGTGGCCGGGTTCGCAGCACCGGCGTTGCCGACCGCGATGCGCCGACAATGGCAGCAGCTGCTCGGCCACCGGAATCCCCGCCTGCAGCAAGCCTACGCCTTTGAGGTCAACGCCCAGGTATCGGTGTTCGTGGTCGGGCCATTGCTAGCCGCTGCCGGCCTGGCGGCGATCGGCGCGGGCGCGACCTTGGCGGCCACCGGCGTGCTGCTGCTGATCGGAGCGTTCGGGTTCGCCGCGCTGGCGGTCAGCGATCAGCAGGATCAACACTCCCGCGACGCTCCGAGCCCGCACCTGTTACGCCGGCCTGGGGTAGCGACCGTCGTGCTCTTGACCCTTGTCGCCGACACGTCGCTGGGAGTCACGGACATCGCGGTCACCGCGTTTGCCAAAGGACATCACGATCCCAGCGCCGCGGGCCTGCTGCTGGGGCTGGCCGCGTTATCGGCCGTGATCACCGGTGCGGTATTCGGTGCGCGATCCTGGCATCAGCCATCGCGGCGTCTGCTGACGCGGTTTCTCGCGGCGTCGGCGATCATGACCGCCCCATTGGCACTCGCGGGCTCGATCCCAGTTTTGGCCGGCCTGCTCGTTCTGGCAAGCGCTCCCCTGGCGGTGCAACCGATCATCGTCTACCAATTGCTTGACGCTCTCGCCCCTCGAGAACGCGCTGGAGAGGCGCTGGCCTGGGTCAGCACGGCCAATAGCGCCGGTGTCGGCATCGGCTACGTCGCCGCCGGAGCGATCATCCAAGCCTCCGGGACGACCGTCGCGTTTGTCATCTCAGCAGCTCTCCTGGCCGCGGCCACGATCGTCCCGCTCACCCGGCCGCAGGCGCTCGCTACCGCGCCGTAAAACGCAGCGGCAGCCGAGACCCGGGGCGTGTCGGCGGCGTGCCCAGCGCGGCGCCGGCCCGACCCCCCCGAACGCCCCACCCGCCGCCGCCAGCAGCCCCGCATCGTCATCGTGTGTCCGCCGCCGAGGTCGCACGCCACAAGTAACCCCGCGAGATTGGAGATGGCTGGTTCCAGACCAAAAGCGGACGGCGCTTCAGTGGCCCCATGGTCGGTGAAGGTACTCAGAGCAGCTTGTCTAGCGTGATCGGCAGGTCGCGCACACGACGGCCGGTCGCGTTGTAGACCGCGTTGGCGACGGCTGCCGCCACTCCGGTGATTCCAATCTCGCCGATGCCGCGTGCGCCTGCCGGAGCGTGCGGATCGGGGATGTCGGTCCACATCACCTCGATCCAGGGCACGTCCATGTGGACAGGCACGTGGTACTCCGCAAGGCTCGGGTTCATGATCCGCCCGGTCCGCTCGTCGAACTCGGTGTCCTCCATGAGCGCGAGGCCGATCCCCATGATGATCCCGCCCCGGAACTGGCTCGCGGCGGTCTTGGGATTGATGATGCGGCCGCAGTCATAGGAGCCGAGGACACGGTCGACGCGGGTCTCGCCGGTTACCGCATTGACGCGGACATCGCAGAACACCGCGCCGAACGAGTGCATCGAGTAGGACTGCATCTCCTCTGGGTCGGCGGCGGAGGCGATGACCGTCAGCTCGTCACGGGCCGCCCGTTCCAGGATCTTCGCGCAGCTCTCCCAGCGGCTCGGGTCGGCGAGCTCGCACAGCCCCTCGTCGCGACTCCCGACATCGTCGGCGGTCAGCCCCGCCAGGGGCGAGTCATCGTCGGCGAGTGCGAGCAACTGCTCGACGAGCGCGCGCTGGGCGGCGATCACCGCGCCAATGATGGTCGCCGTCTGCGAGGACCCCCCGGCGATCATGCTGCCGGGAAACGAGGAGTCGCCGTGGGCGACGGTCACCCGCTCCAGCGGCAGGCCGAGCCGCTCGGCGGTGACGACCGTCTGGGTCGTCGAGGTCCCCATCCCCATGTCGTTGGCCGGCACCTCGACCGTCGCATGGCCCGTCTTGTCGAGCGTGATCCGCGCGCCGCCGCCGGGAAAGCGCGCGTAGGGGTACGTCGCACTCGCGCAGCCCGCACCGATCAGCCATTCGCCCTCCCGGCGCGAGCCCGGCGCCGCCCGTTGCTCCCAGCCGAAGCGCTCGGCGCCCGCGCGCCACGCGTCGACGAGGTGACGGGCGGAGAACGGCAGGCCCGAGCTTGGGTCCTTGTCGGGCTCGTTGCGGATCCGCAGCTCGATCGGGTCCAGATCGAGGTCGATCGCGAGCTCGTCGATGGCCGACTCCAGCGCGAACGTGCCGACCGACTCCCCGGGCGCGCGCATGAACGAGTTGGACAGCATGTCCATGTCGACGACCTGCTGGTCGGTCTTCAGGGTCTCGGTCGCGTACATGTGCCGCGCGGGGAACGTGAACTGCTCGGCAAGCGCGTTGTGGGCGGTCATCGCGGAGATGCCGGTGTGGACGAGCGCCGTGAAGCGGCCGTCGTCATCGGCGCCGATCGCGACTCGCTGCTCGGTGTTCGTACGGCCGCCGACCAGCCGGTAGACGCCCTCGCGCGAGAGTGTGACCCGTACGGGACGCCCGGCGAGCTTCGCCGCGGCAGCCCCGAGCAGATGGTGAGACCACAGCGTCTTGCCACCGAACCCGCCGCCGACGTATGGCGATGTGAGATGAACCTGATCCTCGTCGATTCCGAAGACCTGCGCGAGCGTCCAGGCGTGCAGCTTCACGCCCTGGCTGGCGTCGTGGACGATGAGGTCGTCGTCATCCCACGCGAGCGTTACCGCGTGGGGCTCGATCGCGTTGTGATTGTGACGCGGCGTGCGGTAGGTGAGGTCGATCGAGTGGGGCGCGTGCGCGAGCGCAGCCTCGGCATCGCCGACGGCGACCTGGACCGGCTGGCCGACGAGGCTGTCGGGCGTGCGGGCGTATGCCTTGGCCTCCTCGAAGGTTCGCGGCGGCAAGGACTCGTAGGCCACGTTGATCAGCGAGGCGGCGTGGTCAGCCTGCTCCTGTGTCTCGGCCAGGACAAGCGCGACCGGCTCGCCGTTCCAGTGGATGCTGTCGTCCTGCATGACGGGCAGGTCGCTCCCGCCGGCCGCCCTGGGCGCGGTCAGGAACAGCGGCGGCGGCTGCATCCGCGGGGCGTTGCGGTGCGTCATGACCAGCACGACGCCGGACGCGGCCTCGGCGGCGCTGGTGTCGAGCGTCGTGATCTGACCGCGGGCGACCGTGCTGTAGCGCAGCGCGGCGTAGCCCATGCCCTCGATCACGTACTCGGCCGCGAAGCGGGCCTCGCCCCGGACCTTGAGCGGGCCGTCCAGGCGCGACACCGGCGCGCCGATCAGACCATGCTGGGCACGCAGCACCGGATCGGGGCCGCCCTTCGGCGTCCAGCCCGCGGGAGCGATCGGGACCGGGGGTCGGGATTCGGCGGTGCTCATGGTCGGGCTCCCTCGGTGAGCTGTTGCAGGACGGCGACGAGCGTGCGGCGGACAAGCTCGACCTTGAACGCGTTGCCGGGCAGTGGACGGGCGTCGGCAAGCTCGGCATCGGCCGCCTCAAGGAAGCTCGTCTCCGTCGCCGGCCGGCCTCGGAGCGCCTCCTCGGCGCGGCGCGCCCGCCACGGCTTGGGAGCGACCCCGCCCAGGGCGAGGCGCGCGTCGCCAATCGCATCGCCGTCGAGCTTTAGCGAGGCGGCGACCGAGACAAGCGCGAACGCGTAGCTGGAGCGGTCGCGCACCTTGCGGTAAGTCGAATGCGCAGC
This sequence comes from Solirubrobacteraceae bacterium, assembly GCA_050999585.1. Taxonomy (GTDB): domain Bacteria; phylum Actinomycetota; class Thermoleophilia; order Solirubrobacterales; family Solirubrobacteraceae; genus Palsa-465. The sequence continues at coordinate 31,072 of JBPCPC010000011.1, forward strand.
GAGGTCGGACGCGGGCAGCTGCACGGCGGTGATCAGCTCGCCCGGCTCAAGCACCGTCTCGACATCGGGACGATCCTCGGGAAGCCGATGCAGGTCGCAGAGAGCGACGGTGCGCTCACCCGACGCGCTCCTGAGGTGGACGATGGCGTCCAGCGCGGCGAGCGCGACGCACATGTCCGATGCGTGGGTGGCCACGCACGCTTTCGAAGCGCCGAGGATCGCGTGGTTGCGGTTGAAACCCTCGATCGCGTCGCAGCCCTCGCCCGGGGACCGCTTGTTGCAGCGCGAGCCGTCGGTGTCGTAGAAGTACGTGCAACGAGTGCGCTGCAGCAGATTGCCGCCGACCGTCGCCATGTTGCGGATCTGCGCCGAGGCGCCGGCGACGATTGCGCGCGTGAGCATCGGGTAACGCGTGCGGCCCGCAGGATGCTCGGCCACCGCGGTGTTGCGCGCGGCTGCCCCGATCATCAGACCGCCGTCGTCGGTCTTCTCGATCTCGGCCGACAGGCCAGTCACGTCGATCAGCGCCGACGGGATCTCGACGGTCTCGCGCATCAGGTCGACGAGGTTGGTGCCGCCCCCGAGGTATTTCGCATCCTCAGCCTCAACGCGATGGATCGCGTCGGCGGCATCGGTGGCGCGTGAATAGGTGAGCTCGATCATGCGCCCGACCCCGCGTACACCTCGGCGATCGCCTCAACGATCCCGTTGTGGGCGCCGCAGCGGCACAGGTTTCCGCTCATCCGCTCCCGCAGCTCGTTGCTATCGAGGGCGATCCCGGCGGCTCCGAGATCGTCGGTGACGTGGCTGGGCACCCCACGGGCCACCTCCTCTGCCATCCCCACCGCCGAGCAGATCTGACCCGGGGTGCAGTACCCGCACTGAAATCCGTCAAAGTCGATGAACGCCTGCTGCAACGGGTGCAGCGCGCCGTCGTTCGCAAGACCCTCGATCGTGGTCACCTCGCGCCCCTCGTACTGGACGGCGAGGGCCAAGCAGGACAGGATCCGCTCCCCGTCGACGAGCACCGTACAAGCACCGCACGCGCCCTGATTGCAACCCTTCTTGGTGCCGTAGAGCTCAAGATGTTCACGCACGAAGTCGAGCAGCGAGACACGAGCGTCGACGGGCACAGGCGTCTCGGAGCCGTTGATCATGATCGGCACGACGGATTCCCCTTTCAGCGACGAACTCCTGACAGAAGCGAGGGTAGCTCGCCTCCGACCCCTCCCGACCAGGCTCACACCGGAGCCCGCGTGCGAGCCGGCAAGTTCTGGAACCTACGGCCCAGAGCAGCCGCGCGGTAGCAGCACTTTCTGCGTCGGGGGGCTGTGATCACGGTGTGAGTCGCGCGATCCCGTCGACCAGTCGGGTGAGCAGGAGTTCTTCTTCGGGCCACGGGAACCCCGGGGGTTGCCGGGTGTAGCAACATCAGTCCGTGCAGGGCGGTCCAGAGCACGGTGCTGTCAGCGCGTGGGTCTGTGCTGCTGGATACGCCAGCCTCCACACAGCGCCGCGTCGCCGAGCTGAGCAACTCGAACGCCGAGAGGCCTTCGGGATAGGTGGGCTGATCGGCGGCGACATTGACCGGCGAGAGCTGGTCTGACGCGGCCTCAGCCAGGGCATCGCGCAGCCCGGCGAAGCTTTCCCGGAGCACTTCGGCGAGGATCGCGTCGCGGCTGGCCACTTCAACTCCGCTACCCCCACCGACGCCGTCCCAGTATGGCGTCATGGGGGTCACTGTCGTCGTGCTCTGGCTGGCCACCGCGGTCATCGCGATACGCGTGATCAGAGATGCAGACGTGAACTGGAGTACGACCGGCGGCGATCTACGGATCGGCCACTTCGTCGGAATCCACGCCCTGCAGCCCTTGCCGCTGCTGGCCGCCGGGCTCAGCACCATCCCTGCCGAGCGTCTCGACCCGTCCGGGCGCCGCTCGGTGATGCGTGTCGCCGGGTTGGCCTACGGCGCACTGACAGGCGGGGTGACCTGGCAGGCGCTGCGCAGTCAGGCGCTGCTCTCACGACAACCGCACGTTCGTCGCGCTGGTCACCACCACCACCACCGCGCTCGGGATTGCCCTTACCCGATCTCGGCGTCGCCTCAAGACCTGTCAGCGACACTCGCGACGAGCCCTTGAACACCCCCTCGTCGCCGTCGATCGTTTCGCCAGCGGTCAGGGCTCGGCGAGGATGGACGCGCCGAAATAGGGCTCTCTCGGCATCGATGTGGTCAGAGTGACGGTGAGTGGAGCTCGTGCGGGAGGTTGAGGGTGATCGGTCCGCAGGTGAGCATGACGAGCGCGAGCGCGGCTTTGGCTGAGTGGAATCCGTAG
>JBPCPC010000013.1:0-11104 GCA_050999585.1 Solirubrobacteraceae bacterium
CCCACCAAGGAGCGGTCAGTCACGCGCAACTCGACTACTACCTCGACGAGTTCACCTTCCGCTTCAACCGCCGCCGGGCACGGCATCGCGGGCTGTTGTTCTACCGCCTGCTCGAGGGCGCGCTCGCAGCCGAACCGCACCCCTACAAGGCTCTCATCGGCAAATCAGCCGCATAATCCGGCCCTGCCTGGAATCGGGGGAGCGAAGTGGATACCCAGTCGCGCGCAAAGCGCGCATCTGGACCAGTGAAGATGACGCTATTTGAGCTGCCGTTGGACGCCGCCGGCACCAACTCGCGATTCGCCGAAGGCAGGGCCCGGACCGCGGCCCACAAGTCGAGCGCGGTACCTATGCACGTGTGCCGCCGCGGACGCGGCGCCGCCCGCGACCGTGTAGATCTAATTCTAGGAACCGGCGCAAGATTGAGGCGTTCTGCTTCTAGATCATCGTTCGGAAACAGGGAGGCCTCGGCAGCGATGATTTAACGTGGTTAGGCTTGTTTAGGTCGGTATGATCCCTTTTATTCTGTACGCTATGTAGACCATCGTTCTGAATACGGACTCCGGTTGATATATGGTTGGCCAGAGAGAAATGATTGGCGACGGCACCGACTCCGGGTCGGGCAGATCGGGCTCCACGGCCTCGACCGGGGTTCATGCCACCCTGCAGATCCTCGATCTCATCGCTGCGCGCGGCCCGATCCAGCTGTCGGAGATGTCGCGGGCGCTCTCTGTCGCTAAGAGCACGGTCCACCGGATTTGCACCGTCCTGCTCGAGCGTGGGTGGGCGATCCGTGACGCTGACGGCGCCTACACGCTTGGTATCAGGGCGCTTCGTCTCAGATCTCGCTCGGATGACCTCCCGATCGTCACGGCCTTCCGTACCGTGGCGGCCCGGTTTTTGACCGAGTTGGATGAGACGATCGGGCTGGCGGTGCTCGACGGCGAGGAGTCGCTCTACCTCGGGCTGGAGGAGACGACGCAGCCGGTGCGTTATGTCACTCACGTCGGATCGAAGACTCCCGCCTTTGCGTCCGCTAGTGGTCGCGTCCTGCTTGCGCGTCAGGAGCGGCGGGTGGTGGAAGCGTGCTTCGCTGGCCGCGCGCTGGTCATGCCGACGGGCCGCCGCTTGGGAGGTGTCCAGGAGTTGGGTGAGATGCTCGACATCGTCGTCTCCGAGGGCTACGCGGAGAACGTCGAGGAGACGGCCAACGGTTTGTACGCCGCGTCTGTCCCGGTCGTCAACGAGGCTGACGTCGCGCTTGCGGCTTTGACGGCGCTTGTTCCCGTCAGTCGTGCGTCAGGGGACCGGCGAAAGAGGATCGTCGACGTCTTGAAGCGGACCGGCGAGGAGTTATCGGAGCTGGTCTCGTGGCTGCCGGCGTTCGGAGTACGGGTCCCTTGAAACGGGCGTTGGCATGAGGATCGGATCGGTCACCACGTTTGTCGTCGGCAACCCGGAGCCGCAGTTCGGTGGGCGCTACTTCGTGTTCGTCAAATTGACGACGGAGGACGGCGTCGACGGGGTCGGCGAGGTGTACGGGGCGGCGTTCGGTCCGCGTTCGGTGGAGGCGATGGTGGAGGAGGTGTGTGCCCGTCACGTCATCGGAGCCGACCCGTTTGGGATCGAGGCGCTGTGGCGCGACGTCTACGGTCGCGGCTACTCGGCCCGGTCAGACATCACTCTCCTAAGCGTGCTCAGCGGCCTTGAGATGGCATGCTGGGACATCGTCGGCAAGGCACTTGACCGGCCGGTGTATGAGCTGCTCGGGGGCCGGGTGCATGAGCGGCTGCGCGCCTACACCTACCTCTATCCTGAGGACGGGGACGCGCTCGACGTCTACTCGGATCCGGATCTCGCGGCCGAGCGCGCGGCTGAATACGCGGACCTCGGTTTCACGGCGGTGAAGTTCGACCCCGCCGATCGCTACACGACGCTTGACCCTCGCCAGCCACGTCCCGGGGAGCTTGACCGGGTCGAAGCGTACGTGCGTCGGATCCGCGAGGCGGTCGGCGGTCGCTGCGACCTGCTGATCGGCACGCACGGTCAGTTCACCACCGCCGGGGCGATTCGCTTGGCCCGGCGTCTGGAGCGCTATGACCCCCTGTGGCTCGAAGAACCGGTCCCTCCCGACCTACCGGAGCAGATGGCGGCCGTGGCTCGAGCAACCTGCATCCCGATTGCCACTGGTGAGCGACTGGCTGGGAAGTTTGAGTTTGGCCGCGTACTGGCGGCGGGTGCAGCAGCGATTCTGCAGATGGACCTCGGCCGCGTCGGCGGTCTCCTGGAAGCCAAGAAGATTGCGGGAATGGCTGAGGCTCAGTACGCCCAGGTCGCACCTCATCTGTACTGTGGCCCGGTCGCCGGGGCGGCGAACATCCAGCTGGCGGCCTGCAGCCCCAATTTCCTTCTGCTTGAGGGGATCCGCTGCTGGGGTGGCTTTCACGCCGACATCCTCAAGTCGCCGATCCGCTGGGAAGCCGGCTACGTGATTCCTCCGACGGCCCCTGGGCTCGGCGTCGAACTGGACGAGGATGTCGCCCGCGCCCATCCCTACGACAGCGACGCGCTTCATCTCGAGCCCGATTACATCGGTTTCACGCAGCCGTGGGCACCCCCCATCGCTCAGCAGCCCATATGACGGCTTTGAATCCGATCCAAGCTGCGGTCGGTCATCGCTTCGTGACTCCTCGAGATCGAGCACGCAACATTTGGCGGGTCTGGTCCGGGGCAGCACGATGGTCCGGGCTTGCCGTGCGTGCATCCCCACAGCTCTCTCACCTGGCGCATCAAGGGGCCGATCCCGCCCGCCGGCCGGCGCGGGGCACGTGTTCGGTGATGGTGACGGCGAGATGAGGCTTGGGTTTATCGGTCTGGGCAATCTCGGGCGGCAGCTCGCCGGAAGCCTGGTCGGTGCCGGCTTTGAGCTGACCGTTTACGATCACGACGAGACCGCAGCCCGATCGTTGCTGGCTGGCGGGGCCCGTTGGGCTGAGTCCCCATGCGCTGTCGCGCGCGTGTCAGATAGCGTCTTTACCTGTCTGCCGTCGCCCGGGGCGATCGCTGACGTCGTCTGCGGAGGCGGTGGGCTCTTGGATGGGATGCATCCGGGCGCCACGTGGATCGATTCAAGTACGAACGATCGGCATGAGCTGCGCCGCCTGGCCTGGCTGGCCGACGCACGCGGCGTCCAGTGTCTTGAGGCTCCCGTGACCGGTGGCGTGCATCTTGCTGCTGCCGGGCGAATAACCGTTCTCGTTGGAGGTGAGCAGGCCGTCTTCGAGTCCCACCGTCGTGTGTTTGAGGCGATCGGCGGTCGTATCTTTTACATCGGCGCGCTCGGGAGCGCTTCGACGATGAAGGTGATCACGAACATGCTCGCCTTCGTCCACCTGGTGGCCGCCGGCGAGGGGCTGATGCTCGCGCGGCGTGCCGGCCTGGATCTCGGCCAGTCGTTTGAGGCGATCCGCGCGAGCTCGGGCAACAGCTTCGTGCACGAGACCGAGAGCCAGGTGATCTTGAATGGAAGCTACGACATCGGGTTCACACTCGATCTGGCATGTAAGGACCTCGGGTTCGCCCATGAGCTCGCTCGCGACCATGGGGTGCCGCTGGAGCTGGCCGCGCTCGTGGAGCAGACCTTCATCCGTGCGCGCGAGCAGTACGGCGGATCGGCATGGTCCCCGATGGTGGTCAAGCTGCTGGAGGACGCCCTCCAGACTGACTTGCGCGCACCCGGATTCCCATCAACGATCGAAGTGCAACACGAGCCTGGAGACGACGTCCATGGGTGAGCGTGCAGAACCTCGCAGTCCGCGGCGCTCGGCCCCGATACTCTTGGGCGGTGATCGTGGTGCTCATCGTCGATGGCCGCTGATGCCCTGGATCCGTGCCGTGTGTCACCCCGCGGTGGATCAGTCGTTGACGGACACCGCATCGAGGGCGACGGTACGGTCGCCCGTCGTCCAGCCAAGATCGATCGACATCGACCCGCCCGGAGCTCGAGGTTGATGACACTACAGATCCCGTCGCAGACGGTGAGGCGTGACGGGGTGCTCGGTCGGTGAGCAGCGTGGTGGTCTATGAGGCGGCTGCGGGATCGGCCGCGATCACGCTGAACCGACCGGAGAAGGTCAACGCGCTGAGCCAGGCCGTGGTCACCGGGCTTCACGAGGCGCTGGATCGCGCCGAGACCGATCCGGAGGTCCGGGTGGTGATCTTGCGCGGCGCGGGCCCACACTTCTCCAGCGGGTTCGACCTGAACGAGGAGGTGCAATCCGGGCCCGACTCGCCGCTTGGATGGGCCGAGCTCCTCGGCGAGGACATCGCCGTGACGATGCGCCTGTGGTCGTTTCCCAAGCCCACGATCGCCGCGGTCGCGGGCTACTGCCTGGGTGGCGCGTGCGAGCTGGCGATGGCCTGCGACCTGATCGTTTGCGCCGAGGACGCGCACTTCGGCGAGCCTGAGATCCGCTACGGCTCGGGTCCGGTGACCCTGCTCATGCCGTTCGTACTGGGGCAGAAGAAGACTAACGAGCTGCTACTCACCGGCAGAGTCCTGGATGCGCGCGAGGCGCTCGACAGCGGCCTGGTCAACCGGGTGGTGGCACCGGCGGAACTCGACGCCGCGGTCCAAGAGCTCGTCGCCACGATCGTCCCGACCCCGTTGCCGGTCCTGCGGCTGACCAAGCTTGCGCTGCAACGCGCGTACGAGGCGATGGGCCTGCGCGCCGCGGTGAACGTCAACCACCAAATCTCGGCGATCCTCAACGCAGCCGAGCTTCCCGAGCAGCAGGAGTTTGATCGCATCGCGCGCGAACACGGCGTGCGCGCGGCGCTGGATTGGCGAGATGAGCGGTACCGGGGCCGTGTCTCTGACTGAGGCTCCAGCACCGACGGTCCTGCGCGATGGGGGGCTGTCCGTCTTGGCCCCCTCTTCCGCGGTCCTGGTCGGCGCCTCGCCGGCGACCGCCACGGTTGTGGCGAACGCACTGAGGGGGAACGTCCCGGTATGGGGGGTTCACCCCCGCCACCGTAACGTCGGCGCCTTGACGCTCGTACCGAGCGTTGCGGATCTGCCTGCGTGTCCTGAGCTCGCGGTGTTGCTCGTCGGGCACCGACACGCGGAGACGGTCTTTGAGGAGGTCGTCTCCGTCGGAGTGCGCGCGGTGCTGGTACCCGGGCTCGGGGCCGAGGCCGGTTCGGATGGGCCGCCGGTGGTCGCCCGGCTAGCGGCCCGCGCAGCCGCGCTCGGCGTGGCGCTCGTCGGGCCGAACTGCATGGGGACCGCGCGGCCAGATGGTCCGTCGTTCTGGCTGGGCTCGTTGCCGTCGTCGTTTCTCACGGGGCGGATCTCGGTGGTCGCGCAGTCGGGCTCGGTCGCTGAGGCACTGGTCACGCTGGGCCCGCGGATCGGATTTCGCCACGTCGTCTCGACCGGCGGCGAGGCGGTGCGCGACGCGGCCGACGTGCTGGCGTGGCTGGCGGACGATCCAGCCACGAACGCCATCGGACTGTTCTTGGAGGCGGTGCGCCGCCCCGCCGCCTTTGCTTGCGCACTCGGGCTGGCAGCTCGGGCGGGCAAGCCGATCGTGTGCCTGAAGGTGGGACGCTCGCAGGCGGCCGCGCGGGCCGCGATCGCGCATAGTGGTGCGCTGGTCGGGTCTGACCGCGCGCTATCCGCGCTGCTGGATGCCTACGGCGTCATCGAGGTCGACGATGTTCCGGATCTGTGCGAGACGCTGGAGCTGCTGGGATCCTCGCGGCGTCCGCGTGGGCGGCGCCTGGCCGGTGTCTCGGAGTCCGGTGGCGAAGCGGCGCTGCTCGCCGACCAGGCGGAGGCTGCCGGCATCCCGGTGGCGTCGCTGTCCGACGCGGTCAAGGATCGGCTGCGGGACGAGTTCCCCAACTTCGTGGCTGTGGAAAATCCCGTCGACGCCTGGGCGATCGATGAGCCGGACCGGGTGTTCCCGCGCACGCTGGAGCTCCTGGCCCGCTCCGGGGAGGTCGACATCCTGGTAGCGCAGATCGATCTCGGCGCACATCGCGGCAAAGCCGAGCAGCGCTGGTGCGCGATGGTCGTCCGCGCGCTGGGTGAGGTCGCCCGCGACACGGGCGTCCTGCCGGTCGTCACCACGGTTCACACTAGCGATCCGCCCGACCACATTGCGGCATTGGCCCGGGACCTCGGCGTCCCGTTGCTGCGCGGACTGGGTGCCGCGATGCGCGCGCTCGCAGCGGTCGCCGCCTGGCATCCGCGCACTCCGCGCACGTCCGACGACCATGCCGCGATCGAGGCGCCCGAGCTCGATCGCAGCGGCGTGCTGCCCGAATTCGAGTCAGGCGCCGTGCTCGAGCGCCACGGGGTTCCGATCGCACCGCGGCGACGGGCCGCGACCCCCGACGAGGCGGCGTGGGCGGCCGCGCAGCTCGGCTTCCCCGTGGTCGTCAAGCGCGACGGGCCCGCGCACAAGGCGGTCGAGGACGGCGTCGTGCTCGGCGTTGACGACCCCGCGGCCGTGGCGAACGCGGCGCAGCGCCTTGGTGGGCCGGTGCTGGTGGCCAGGCAGATGCCCGCGGGGGTCGAGACGTTCTGCGGTTTGGTCCGCGATCCGGACTTCGGCCCGATCGTGACGGTCGGGCTCGGCGGGCGCGCGGTCGAGGCGCTGGGACTCACCGCCGTCGCCCTCGCGCCGCTGGACCTCGAGCACGCCCAGGAGCTGGTGTCTGACGCTCCCGGCCTCGCCACACTCGCCACTCCGCGCGCCCTGGAGCAGCTGGCCACGATCGTCGTGGCGGTAGCCCGACTGGCAGTCGACCACCCCCGCGTGAAGGCAGTTGACGTCAACCCCGTGATCCTCGGCGAGGACAAGGCCATCGCGGTCGACGCGCTGATCGAGCTCGCCTGAGGAACTGCCGCGCGCGAACGTGCCGCCCGGGGCCCAGCAAGCAATCGACAAACCCGGGTGATCAGCCGGTTACCCACGACCAAAGGGTGACGGAACATGGGCAGCTGACAATCGCCGGCTCGACAATCTGCGCGACGGATCCTCCGAGTTGGGAGAACCACTACATCGAGGAGCTGGTCGCGGGCCGGTTGGACCGCCGGACGTTCCTTCGCCGCTGCGCGGTGATCGGCATGTCGGCGTCGGCGATGGGCGCGGTCCTTGCCGCGTGCGGCGGCGCCAACCACACCGGGAGCTCGGGCAGCAAGAGCAACACCGCGGCAGCCGGCTCGGGCGGCAGCCGGCTCGGGCGGCAGCGGCTCGGCGCCGAAGGGCGGGACGCTGAAGCTCGCATCCGAGACCCCCGCCACGTCGATGAACCCGTTGATTGTCGATGACGGCGGCGGCATCTGCATGCTCTCGCAGACCGGCGAGTTCCTGGCGCTCCACAACAGCCTCACGCTCCAGCTACAGCCGATGCTCGCGACCAGCTGGAAGCCGTCTAAGGCCGGTGCCGTGTCGACGTTTAGGCTGCGCTCAGGCGTCAAGTTCCACAACGGGCAGCCGCTGACCGCCGACGACGTCGTCTACACGTTCCAGCAGCTCGCCGACCCCAAGAACGCGTCGAACGCGCTGTCGACGTTCGCGGGCGTGCTTAAGCCCGAGGGCGTCGTCAAGGTCGGCTCCGGGACGGTCGTGTTCCACCTGGAGACAGCGAACGGCAACTTCCATATTTCGTCTCGTCCGACAACTACAACGCGATCATCGTTCCCAAGGGCACGGATTTCGCCAAGTGGGGCAAGACGATGGTCGGCACCACCCCGTTGAAGCTGCAGAGCTACACAACCAACCAGGGCGCCACGTTCGCCGCCAACCAGAGCTACTGGGGCGGCGCGCCGAACCTGGACTCGACCGCGTTCACGCTCTCCGCCTCTCAGCCGCCGCAGCTCCTGGCGCTGCAGGGCGGCACAGTCGAAGTGATCGTGCAATTCATCCCGCCCGGCGAGCAATCGATCCTGTCTAATCCCGGGCAGTACTCGATCATGAGACTGAAGGGCCCCCGGCCACCGCGAGCTGTCGATGCGCTGCGATCAGGAGCCGTTCACCGACCCGCGGGTCCGGCAGGCGATCGCCTCCTCGCTCGACCGCCCGGCGATGGTGCAGGCGCTGCTTGAGCGCTACGGCGAGGTCGCTAACGACAACCCATTTGCGCCCATCTTCACGTCCTCAGATCTCAACATCCCACAGCGAACGCAAGACATCGCGAAGGCCAAACAGCTGCTGCAGGCCGCGGGCCACACGAGCTTCACCACGCAGCTCGACACCGAGCAATACGAGGAGATGCCGCAGCTGGCGCAGGTGATCCAGGCGTCGGCCAGGAAGATCGGCGTCAACATCAAACTCAACGTCGAGACGCAGGCCAGCTACTACGGCAAGGCGACGTTCGGCAACTCAGACTGGCTCGACGCACCGATGTCGCTGGTCGACTACGGCGGACGCGGCGTGCCAAATATGTACCTGGAGTCGACGCTGGTCACCGGCGGCGTGTGGAACGCGGCACACTTCTCCAACAAGACCTACGACAACCTCGTCAAGCAGTACGTCGCGGCCGGCGATCTGCAGACCCAGAAGCAGATCGCCGGCAAGATCGAGACCCTGCTGCTCGAGCAGACGCCGATGGTCATTCCCTACTTCCTCGACATCCCGACCGCATCGACGCCAAAGGTCGGGGGCCTGAACCCGACGCCGCTGTCGCAGATCTTCCTCAAAGACGCCTACATCAAGTCCTGATCGTGCGCGTGATCCCGCTCCTGGTGGATCCTTCATCGAGCAGATGGTGCACTGTGCGATCCCCGGCACCGGGACCCGGGCGCTTGCGCTTACGCCCTGACCCTGATGGACGCGATTCGCGCACGGTTCGGCGCGTGAGGAGGAAGATGTCGACCGACGATCACATCGAGATGCGCGCGTGCGTCCTGCGCGAGCCGGGCGCGATCGCGACCGAGACCGTGCGGCTGGGCGCGCCGAGGACCGGGGAGGTCCGAGTCCAGCTCGCGGCCGCGGGCGTCTGCCATTCCGACATGCACCTGGCGGAGGGCAAGCTCGGCGGCGGCCGCTGCCCGATCGTGCTCGGGCACGAGGGGGCCGGCATCGTCGACGCGGTCGGCGAGGGCGTGAAGCACGTCGCCGCGGGTGACCACGTCGTACTAGCGATGGTCGGGCCCTGCGGCCAGTGCGACGCCTGCCGTCGGGGTAACCGGACGCTGTGCGAGCCCGCGGGCAGCCGCTCGCTCGCCGGGGCGATGGTCGACGGGACGTCACGGTTGACCGGGTAGGCCCGGCCCATTGCTGGGCCGGGCCCCCCTAAGAACCGGACTGGCGACTTTCACCGCATCCGGCTCAAGCAAGCCCTGACGGCTCGCGGGCGGGCAGAAGTGCCGGTGGCTTGCCGCGGTTGGCGTTGCGTCGACCGTGGCAGCGAGCGTGGATGAGACGGGTCTGGGTCTCGTCCGAGGTGCCGTCCGCCGGCGCGGCGATCTGGGTGATCGTCGCGCGGGCGGTGAGCAGCCAGTGTTCGCACTCGCGCGGGGTTTGTGGCTGATCATCGACGGGGAAGAGCCGAAACCCGTAGGACCTCGGCTCAAACCGCGCCTCCCACTCAGGCTCCAGCGCGTTGAGGACCCGTGCTTGATGCACGCGGTCAACGACGACAGGAATTCCGAGCGGACGGCGCTTGGTGCTGCTGCCCTGCTTCGGGATGTACACCCGCCTGACCGGCATCGCCGCGAACGGCTCGGCTAGGTGCTGGATCCTGTCGGCCAGTCTTGCCTTGGCCTCCGGGGTGAGCACCACCTCGCCGTCCACGCCTGCCGTGGCGTCTAACTTGTCCGTCGGTTCGAGCGCTTGGGTCATCTTCCTCCTCACAGGCCCACCTGACCGTGTCAGCAGCACGCTTTCGCGTCCGGGTACCAGGCCCGTATCCGGCCAGTTATGCGCGACGACCGGCTTGGAGGAGCCAGCCATCATGTCCCGGTTTTTTGTCGTCGTTCGACTACCGGCATTCGCTTCTCGGCCATCAGATTCCCGCCGAGGGATTGGGCCTTCCTCACGGTCGGCTGCCCGGCCGAACAGCACCGGACCTCGACGGGGGTTACCGCGTTTCGCACGCACGAGCTACGACCGGGGTGGGTGCCTCCTGCCCGAGGACGGCGGTGCTCTTCCCGGCTGAGCGGGCGTCCCAGCCAGCGCCTGCCGCTTCCCAGCGACCAGTCCTTATACCCCGGTACTACATCGCATCGGCGGGGCCAATCGTAACGAGACATCAGCCAGAGGTTCAAGTTCTTCACCCGTCCGATCTGCCTCTCGTCTGTGGCCCCGGATGCAGCGGACGCCCTTGGGCTTTTGCCTGATGCTTCGAACCCCGCCGGGAACGCCAGCGACGCACGTCAGGCCGAGGCCGGGCCACGAGCACGGGCCCGGAACTACGCCTTCGATCTTGCACGAACCTCCAATCAACGCGTTCACTCATATGCGTGCGACCTCGCGTCGCAAGCCCGTCCGATCTTCCCCTCGTCTGACCCCGTCGGATGGAACGACAGAGCCTTGGGCTTGAACCTCGAGCTTCGCACCCCGCCCTCACAGGCAGCGCACGTCGGGGTGGGGACAGGCCATCGAGCACGAGCCTGCAACACGCTCTACGTCACATCGACCCAGCCTCCAATCTTGCGTGTTGACTAATGCATGCGACCTCACGTCGCACGAGACGAAGTAGAAGCGAGGTTCGTCAGCGGCCGTTTTCTATCCAGTGAGCGCTTAGGCTGGCCGTCGGACCAGGTGTGCATGGAGGAACTGCTGGGAGTTGCCAGACGGGGTGCGGTGCTCGGCGAGCGCCGCGTCGGCGAGCTCGAGGTCGGCGGGCAGCGCGCGGACCAGCTCGTCGGCCCCGTAGCGGTGGACGGGCAGGCCGCTGCACCGGGTTGGCCCGTCCGGTCCGAAGGTCGCGATGATCACGTGGCCGCGAGGTTCTAGCGACCGCTCCAGCGTTTGGACGTAGCTGGCGCGGTCGGCGTCGCTGACCATGAAGTGGAACACGGCTCGGTCGTGCCAGAGGTCAAATCGACGGTCGAACGCGTGATCGCGGATGTCGGCCGTGATCCACT
>JBPCPC010000085.1:0-15510 GCA_050999585.1 Solirubrobacteraceae bacterium
ACCGCCAGCGCGACCGCCAGCAGCGGGCCCACCACAGGCGGCCCCACCACAGGCGGCCCGACCGCCGGCGACGACTCCGGAGCCCGCGGCGTCAGCCACGTGACCTCCAGGCGCCGCGAGAAGCGCTGGATCGAGCGCGTCAGTGCGGGGCCGAAGACGAGCGCGAACACCAGGCAGCCGGCGGCGTGGACGGCATCGAAGCCCAGACCCTGCCCGATATAGGCGGCGAGCTGCCCCGAGCTGTGGTCTGAGAACGTCACCCAGTCGCCGAGGTCCTGGATCGCCGTAAAGCACAAGCCGACCGCGCAGCACGCCAGCGCCAGCGGCCAACGGCCGATCGTGGGCTCTCGGCGCGCGCCACCGCGCCAGGACGCCAGTCCGGCCAGGCCCGCGCCGATCAGCCCGGTCGCGCCCCAGGCGGCCATCTGCCAGGGCGTCCACGGCCCCTGCCCGAAGAAGAAGTTCGACGTCAGCCCGGCGATCGCCCCGACCGCGAAGCCCGGGCCGGCGCCGAGCGCGAACCCCGCGATCAGCACGATATCGGTCGTCGGCTTGACGTTGGGCACCGCGGCGAACGCGATCCGGCCGAGCGCCGCGAACGCCGCGAGCGTGCCCACCAGAGCGATGATCCGCGCGTCGGGGCGGTCGCGCTCATACCAGGCAAAGCCGGCGGCCAGCGCGACCGCGAGGATCGCGAAGGCTCCCCCCTGCCAGCTCATAGGGCCGCCTCATAGCCCGCCGACAGGGCGCCCACGCGCCCGGCCGTCCGCTGAAGCAGTGCCGCGCCGTCGGCCGGGGTCAGCGCCCCGCCGGCGCCCCCGAGGATCCGCGCCGTCTCGGTCGCGAAGTAGGTCCCGCCGGTCAGCACGTTGGCGGCCGTCCCGTCGGCGATCGACGCACCCTCGGCGAGCAGCACGACACGATCGGCGAACGCGGCCGCGAACTCGGCATCGTGGGTGGCGACCAGAACCGCCGCATCGATCTCAATCAGCAGCCGCGCCAGCCGCGCCTTGTGCCCGCGGTCCATCCCCCGGGTCGGCTCGTCCAGGCACAGGACCGCCGGTCGATGGCTCTCGTCCCCGAGCACGACGGCCAGCGCCAGGCGCTGCTTCTCGCCACCCGACAGCTCCCGCGGATGACGGTCGGCGAACTCGGGGCCGGCGAGCCCGACCATGGCCAGCGCGGACGGCGGTGCCTCGTCGGCAACGCGCTCGTGGACGAGATAGTCGACCGGGTTCTGGAGCAGCAGCGCAACCCGGCCGGAGCTGCTCACGCGCCCGCGAGTGGGCTTCATCAGCCCGGCGGCGTGGCGCAGCAGCGTCGACTTGCCCGCGCCGTTGTGGCCCATCAGCGCGACCCGGGCGCCGGGCGCGATCGCCAGCGAAACGCCGCGCAGCAGCGCCGGGCCGGAGCGCAGCTCGTGCCAGACGCCGTCAAATGACAGTGCGGAAACCGATCCCGCCCGCCCGGCCCCGCTGCGCCCCCGCCGCCGCGGGCGGGCGCGACCGTCGCCGGCTGACCGCTCGTAAGCAGGTCCAGGGTGATCGGCGCCCGCGTCCGGCAGCAGCCCGCCCGCGCGCAGCGCGGCCCGAGCCCGCTTGACACCCGCCACGGGCGCCAGCTCCAGGGCCTGCAGAAGCTGCGCGCCAGGGGTCTGCAGGCGCGGTGCGGCCCGTCCCGCCCACTGCAGAAACTCCGCCGGCGCACCGTCGCAGACGATCTGACCGCGATCGATCGCGATCACCCGGTCGGCGGCGTGCAGGCAGCGCTCGAGCCGGTGCTCGGCGAGCACGATCGTCGTGTCGCCGTCGTCGTTGGCCCGGCGCAGCAGCCCGATCAGCTCGTCGCCGGCGACCGGGTCCAGCTGCGAGGTCGGCTCGTCGAGCACCAGAACCGACGGCCGGCCGGCCAGCGCGGCACCCAGCGCGGTCCGCTGCAGCTCCCCGCCCGAGAGCTCGGCGGTGCTGCGATCGAGCAGGTGGGCGATGCCCAGCGCCAGCGCGGCCTCCTCGACGCTGCGGGCCACTCGCTCGACCGCCTGGCCACGGTTCTCGGGTCCGAACCCCAGCTCGGCGCGTACCGTGCCCATCACGATCTGGGTCTCGGGGTCCTAAAACACGGTGCCGACGGCCGCCGCCAGCTCGCCAGGTCCGTGCTCGCGCGTGTCCAAGCCGGCGACCGCGATACTGCCCGCGAAGCTACCGCCGTGAAAGTGGGGCACGAGGCCGCTGATCGCACGCAGCAACGTCGACTTACCCGAGCCTGACCCGCCCGCCACCACCACGAGCTCGCCGGGCGCGATCCGCAGGCTGACGTCGCGCAGTGCCGGTTGCCCGCTCCCAGGGTAGGTATAGGTCACGCGATCAAACGCGACCGCGCTCATCGCCGCACTCCCCGCCGCTGCAGGAACGGAGCCAGCGCACACGCCACGAGCGTCACCGCAACGGCGAGAACCTCCGGGCCGGCGGGCGCGTGCAGTGCGGGATAGGCGCTGAACGGGGCCAGGCCACCCCAGCGGGCGACCGCCGCGATCGCCACGATCCCGAGGGCGGCGGCCGCGAATCCCAGATCGTGGCGTGACAGCGGCGCCCGACGAGCCCGATCAGACCCCGCCTGGCGCGCGGCGCCGTAGCCGCGCACCTCGAGCGCGGCGGCGACGTCCAGCGCGCGGTCGAGCACCCCGGTGGACGTCGCGCGCATCAGCGCCAGCCGCGACGGGGATGCGCCCGGGCGGCACCGCTGGGCGTCGGCCAGGCGGCGCGAGTCGCGGATCAGGATCGGGACCAACCGCGTGGCCAGCGTCGCGCTGAGCGCCGAGCGAAACGACACCCGTCGGAACAGACGCAGCACCTCGTCGGGATCCACGGCGGTGGTGTAGAGCACGCCGCACGCGATCAGCGCGACGCACCGCAGGCCGAGGACGCCGCCGTACGCGGTGGCCTCGAGCGTGATGTCGGTGTGGCCGAGCAGCGGCAGGTTGCCCAGCCGCACGATCACCGTCAGCCCGTCGCGGGTGACGAGCGCGTTGATCAGCGTGATCGTCAGCGCTACCGGCAGCGCCCACGCTGTCGCGCGCCCCAGCTCGCGACCGACGCCGGCGGCCCAACCAGCGGCCAGGGTAGCGACGAGCACCGCCCCCAGCACGACCGGATTGGCAACGATCAGCGCCGCCGCCGCCAGCGCCAGGCAGTACGCACAGCCGACGCCCGCACGCGCGCTGTGCAGTGGCGTGGCCCGCCGGCGGTAGATCACGGCAACGCCTGCAGGGGGACCGGCAGGCGGGAGGTGCCGTTGACGGCCAGCGCGAAGTGATCGTGCAGCGCCTGCGGGGTGAGCGCCCGCGCGGCCGCGGCCACGCCCGCCGGGTCGGTGCCGGTGATCAACCACGTGGGTACCGAGGAGCTGTCGGCGGTGGCGGCGATCAGTCCCGATCCGCTTCCGAGCGTCTTGGCCACCCGCCCGGCGGGGTTCAGCAACGCCAGCGAACTGGCGTCGGGGCCGGTGAAGCGGGCATACACGCCGCTCGCGCTCGGGCCGTGGTCGATCAGCTCCGCCGCGACCTCGCCCTTCAGCTCGGTCCAGGTACCGACGACAAGACCGAGCGTGTCCGGCCCCGAACCAGTCCCGAGCAGCTGGCTGGCCACCGGCACGTGGGCGGCGTTCAGCGCCGTCGTCACCTGCTTGCAGGCGGCGGCGACATCGGGGGCGCATTCCAGCGTGGTCGGGTAGCGCTTGCCGCCGAGGCCGTGCTCGAACGGCTCAGGATAGGCGCCCACCACCGCCGGCACCGAGTTCGTCGCCTGCCAATCGTGCAGATCCCACCAGATCGAGTCGCCCTGGTTGACGGCGGTCGTCGCCGCTCCCTGCTTGGCCTGCACACCGTTGACGTAATAGAACCAGTCGCTGTGGTCGCCGGAGGCCGAGCGGCCGCCGATCGACTGCACGAACCCACCGCCGTACCGCGTCGCGACCCGGAACGAGCGCTGGAGCATCCGCATCACCGTCTCTGAGCCCGCGACGTGGGCGGCGGTGACGGTGCGGACCTGCCGCGTGCCGAACGCCTGCGTGACCCGCAGGCTGACCCCGCTGGTCCCCGCGCCGGGGCCGAGACCGCAGCCGGCGCACGCCGCGATGACGGCGAGCGCGGCGACGATGACTCGGATCCCATCCACCCGGCGCGGCACGGACGCGGGGAGCTAGCCGCCGACCTTGACCGTGGTCACCGCCGAGCGGACGTAACCCTGATCAGAGCCGACCAGTGTCAGCTTCCCGGACTTCCTGGCGGTCAGCGTCGCGATCCCCTGCCGGTTGGTGGCACCGGCGACCCCGGTGAACGTGACGCCGGCGATCGGCTTGGACGCGTTGCCCTTACCGCGGTAGTAGAACGCCTTGACCCGGAACGGCTTGCCGGCCGTCGCGGTGCGGGGCGCCTTCAGGACGATCGGGAACACGGTGCCCTTGGCTGGATAGGGCGCGAACAGCAACTGTTCGCCGCGGTGCAACTTCAACGCACAGATCCCCGCGGTCGCATAGTGATCATCAACGAAGATGCTCCAGTAGTAGCCGTGGGGGCTGTAGGTATGGGTCTCGTCGAAGATCTGGCTGATCTCGATCCCCAGGCCGCTGCTGTATTTACCATCCCACCGGTGACCGGTCGCGACGTCCAGCGCGCCGGCGGCAGTGGTCGCGCTGCAGCTCCCGGCGGGTGCGCCGCCCTTGGTGATCGAGCCCGCGTTGGTCTGAGTGACCGTGGCCGGCAGCAGTGTGCGCTTCAGTCCTTCGATCCGGACCGAGACACTGGTCCCGGCGCCGAGCGCCGAGGCGCTGGCGATCAGACCAAGCGCGGCGATCGCGCCGGCGAGGGCAAAGATACGTCGAAATGTCATCGAGGGCCACCCCTTTCCACGAGGGCTTTCGGCTTGGTGGTCGGAGGCTGGTCTCCTGGCTTTCGGGCCTATCCGCCGCGCCTTCCCGGTCGGCTCGGCGCCGGCCAGTGGCCTGTCATTGCGGCTGACGTCCCCGAACACAGTGGCGGGTCCGCGCCGGAGTCTCACCGGACTTCCCATCACCACCGACCTTGAACGCCGTGATCGTAGAGCATCCATACGCGGGGTACCTACACTTCTCGCCAACGCGATGACCGTCAACCTGACCCGCATCTACACCCGTCTCGGCGACGACGGCGAGACCCACCTCGGCGACATGAGCCGCGTGCCCAAGACCGATCCCCGGATCTGGGCCTATGGGACCGTCGATGAGCTCAACGCCCAGCTCGGGCTGACGATCACCGTCGACGGTCTGCCCGAGAGCTACCGACAGTGGCTGGCGCGCGTGCAGAACGACCTGTTCGACGTGGGCGCCGACATCGCCGCGCCGGCTGACCCGGGGCGCGAGCGGTTGCGCGTGATCCCCGAGCAGACCGTGTGGCTGGAGCAGCGCTGCGACGAGGTAAACGAGACGCTGAAGCCGCTGAAGTCGTTCGTGCTGCCCGGCGGGACGGCGGCCGCGGCGCATCTGCATATCTGCCGGACGGTCTGCCGGCGGGCCGAGCGCGCCGCGATCGCGTGCGGCGAGCACTGCAGCCCCGAGGTGGTGCGCTATCTGAACCGCCTCTCGGATCTGCTGTTCATCCTCAGTCGCGGCGCCAACGGCGACGACGAGCCGCTGTGGGAGCCCGGGCGCTACCGCTGATTGGGTTTTGTTTCGGTGGCCCGGGCGCGGGCGTCGCCGGTTATCGGACGTGATGTAGGTGGCGAGCGGGCGTGGGTGCGGTGGCGCAGCAGGCTCGCTGCGCGCGTGGCGAAGCTCCGGTGGCCGTCACGTGCACCATGCGACAAATCCAACCAGCGCTCCGAGCTTTGTCACCGTTCGCCCGCTCAGCCCGCAGCCGGTAACAAATCCCGGACGGTCGATCGGATTTGTCACACCATGCACGCTGGGGCGGCGAGCGGGGGTGGGTGGCGCGGCCGGCCATCGCTGATCAAGCATCGAAGTTTCGCTGAGGCACCCTGATCGTGGGGGCGATGCTTGACAGCCCCGCCCGCGCCGCGCGATGACTCGGTCCCACCCACCCGTCGGGGCTGACGCCCCGACTCGGCAAGAACCCACAAATCCACCACTCGATGAGATCCGGGAAGGGGTGTGGGCTGTCGGTGAAGGCAACCACCGCCTCACACCCACACCCCCCACCGAACCCAATCCATCGGCACCGATGTGGTGCTTATGTAACGGCTCGGGGCGCCAGCGCGACCGCGCGACCAACGGCTACGAGCGACGCAGCATCAGCATCAACCCGGAGGCGAGGCTGAGGCCGAGTGCCGCGATCACAACCGCGCCGAGCACGAACGTTTCGTGCACACGGACGTAGTCGATCACCTCGTGGGGCCGAGCAAGCACGATCAGACCGGCCAGGACGGCCGCGCCCGCCAGCAACAGAATCGGCGGTGCCAGCGCCTCGCGCAGTGAGAACGCCGGACGCTGACCCGGGGGCTGGCCGACCTGGCTCCGGCGCCGAGCCTCGTAGAGCGACAACCCGGCAGCGCCAAGGAACGCCCAGGTCGCCGCGACCAGGAACCCCCCGAACACATCAGACGGGTAGTGCCACCCGAGCTCGAGGAACGAGTAGCAGACCGCGATCGCGAACGCCGCCATCGCCGCGGCGATCGCGGGGCGCCGCCGGGCCGGGCAGGCGATCACGCAGCACAGCGCCAGTGACATCGCGGCGGTGGCGTGCCCGCTGGGCCAGCTGGCCGAGCCGATCGAGCTCCAGGTGACCGGGTCACGCGGGCCGGCCAGCAGCGGCTTGAGCAGCTGTGTGGTCTCGTTGGCCGCGAGCAGGATCACGCCCACCGTCACCGCCACCCGAGGCCGGCGGCGCAGCAGTGCCACCAGCACCGGGATCGCGGCCAGAAACACGTAGCGCTGCGGGTCACACAGCCGGGCGATGAAGCCCGTCACGCGGTCCAGCCGAGCGCGGTGCAGCTCCGCGAACCCGTTCAGGATCGAGACATCGGCGCGCTTGACGAAGCCGACGTAATGCGCCACGTACCAGGTGACGACCAACGCCAGGATGCTGACGGTAGCGCCGATCAGCGAGATCCGAGCGCGTCGGGGCAGGGCTCCGGCCATCGGCCGAGAGTACCCCAGCGCGCCTAGCGAAATCTAAGCGTCAGCGGAGGAATCGGTGTGGTGCGCGCGCGACTCCTGGTCATCCGGGCTCTCGGCCTCCGCGGCGGCCTCGGCGCCAATCGGCACGGTCCGCGTGATGCGGAACTCGGGCGCGGTACCGGTGCGGCGTACGTGCGAGAAGTGCTCGAGGTCCTCGGGCGAAGCAACCTCGACGCTCAGGCCCGGCGCAAGCTCAAACCGGCCGGCCTCGTAGAGCAGTTCCTGATAGCGGGGGGCATGGGCTGAGCCGTCGGCGGTCTCGCGCGATCCCGCCCGTCCGCCCGCGCGCTTGCCCGCGCCCTCCACATCGAGGTCGTAGCCACCGAAGCTCAGCATCCAACGGCGGCCGCGGGCGAGCTTGTCGGCGGTCAACTTGACCGGGACGGTCGCCGAGCGGTCCGCGGCGCCGACCCCACCACCGCGGCCGCGATCGCTGCGCAGCCCGGCGTGCTGGGCGATCAGCGCGTTGGCCAGGCGGTCGAAGTTGCGCCCGTAGGGCGCCGGCACGACCCCCACCGGACCGCGGGCACTGACGTCACCGCGGATCGCGTGGGCGACCGGCCCGACGATCACGAAGTCAAGCTTGACCGCGTGCAGCCAGCGCAGCACGGCGACGCAGCCCTGATCGAGATGGCCCAGGCCCGGGTGCAGCTGAACCGGCGAGGAATCGATCTCCGGCGCTCGATGCTTGAGCAGCATGGTTCTGACGATTCGAGCCACCACCGCGGAGTCCTGCAAGATCGCCGTGGCAATCTATACGCTCGATCGCCAATGGATGAAGAGCTCCTCCAGCGCCGCCGGGCTCAGCGCGCCCGTGATCGCCAACGCCGCGCACTGCGTCGGCGCCTGTTCGCCGGCGGCGCGCTGGTCGCGGTGCTGGTCGTCGTCGTGGTGGTGTTGGCGAGCGTCATCTCCGGCGGTTCGTCGTCTCACCCCGCTCGTTCGCCCACGGCGCGCGACGCGGCGGCCACGCACCCCGGCCGGCGCGGCGCCCGGTCCTCCCGGGACGGAGCGAGCGGAGGCTCGACCGCCTCGACACTGGGTCCCGGAGGCGGCCATCCGGGCCACGCCGCCGTGCCGGTGCTCATGTATCACGTGATCGCGGCGCCGCCGGCCGGCGCTCCGTTCCCGCTCCTGTACGTGCAGCCGAGCGAGTTCGCCGCCCAGATGCAAGCGCTCAAGCAGGACGGCTGGCATCCGGTGACGCTCGATCAGCTGCGCGCGAACTGGACCACCGGGGCCAAGCTGCCGCCCGGCAAGCCGATCGTGATCACGTTCGACAACGGCTATCACTCGCAATACACCGCGGCGCTGCCGGTGCTGCGCCACCTGCACTGGGTCGCCGACGAGAACATGCAGCTGAGCGGGTTGCCGCCCTCGCAGGGCGGCCTGTCGAGCGCTGAGGTGCACGGCCTGGTCGACGCCGGCTGGGAGCTGGACACCCAGGGCATCAGCCACGCCGACCTGATCACCCTGGATACCGGCCAGCTGCACGACCAGATCGCCACCGCGCGCAAGACGATCCAGCGCGCGTACCACGTGCCCGTGAACTGGTTCTGCTACCCCTCGGGCCACTACAACGCGACCGTGATCGCAGCCGTCAAGGCCGCCGGTTACGTCGGCTCGACGACCGTGATCCCGGGTTGGGCCAGCCGGGCCAGCGACCCCTACCGTCTGCCCCGGCTGCGGATCGTCGGCGGCACCAGCCCGTCGGCGTTGCTCGCGCAGATCGACTCCACGCGCGCGGCCGCGGTGCCGCCGAGCTCCTACGGGGGGACCTGACGCCCGTAGCCGCCCGGACGCGCGGCTGGCCGGGCGCCGCTGCCCGGGTGCTCGGCGATACCCGCCCGCGCGCCGGTGGTGGTCTGCTGGTCGCCGCCGCGGCGGTCGCGCTGGCCACGCTGGCGATCTACCCGCTGCAGCACGTGGCACCGGTTGTCGCGCTGAGCGTCGTCTACCTGCCGGCGGTCCTGCTCGTCGCCACCTCCTGGGGGGTCGCGCTGGGCCTGTTCAGCTCGCTGCTCTCAGCCGCGGCCTTCAACTTCTTTCACCTCCCGCCGACGGGCGAGTTCACGATTGCCGACAGCCGCAACTGGGTCGCCCTGGCGGCGTTCGTGGTCGTGGCACTGGTCGCCTCGACGATCGCCGAGCTCGCCCGGGCGCGCGCGCCGGAGGCCGACCGCCGCCGCCGCGAGGCCGACCTGGCGGCCGCGCTGGCGCGCGAGCTGCTGCTCGGCCAGGACACGGGCGACGCATTGGCCTCGACCGCCCGCCGGGTGGCCGAGGCGCTCGGCCTGAGCTCGGCGGCGATTGTGGCGGGGCCGGCCGATCCCGACGAGCGGCGGGCGGCGCTGGCGCTGCGCGGCGACGACGGGCAGACGTTGGCCATGCTGCTGGTGCCGCGGCGACTGCCGGCCGACACCGAGGAGCGACTGCGCGCGCAGGTCGTGCCGGCGCTGGAGACGCTGGTCGCGATCGCCCAGCGCCGTGACGCGATGCAAGCTCAGCGCGTCGAGACCGAGGCGCTGCGGCGCTCGGATGACATCAAGACCGCGCTGCTGCGCGCCGTCTCCCACGACCTGCGCTCGCCGCTGACCGCCGTGGTCGCCGCCGGGCACGCCTTGGGGGCGGTCTCCCTGTCTGACGAGGAGCGGGCCGAGCTCAGCGCGGCCGTGGTCTCGGAGGGGACGCGGCTCGCCGGGCTGGTCGACAACCTGCTCGATCTCAGCCGCCTGCAGGCCGGGGCGGCGACGCCGCGCGCCGACTGGGTGTCGATCGAGGACCTGGTGGCGGCGGCGGCTGAGGGCGACGGCTCGCCGGGCGATCGCATCGACGTGCGGCTGACGGTTGATCCCGACGTGCCCGAGGTGCGGGCCGACGCGGCCCAGCTGGAGCGGGCGTTCGCCAACCTGCTGGAGAACGCGCGCCGCTACGGGGGCGGGCTCCCGGTCTCGGTCCATGCCCGCCGAGACGGCCCGCCCGGCCGGGCGAGGGTCGTCGTGCACGTCGTCGACCAGGGGCCTGGGATCGATCCCGGTGAGCAGGAGCGGATCTTCGAGCCGTTCTACCGGATCCCACCGTCCCCGCGACCCGGGGGGCGGGGCCGCGTCGGGGCCAGCGGGGCGCCGTCGCGACCCGTCCACACGGGCTCGGGGCTGGGGCTGGCGATCGTGCGCGGCTTCGTCGAGGCCAACGGCGGCACGATCACGGTCGAGTCGCTGCCGGGTCAGGGAACGAGCTTCCAGGTCACACTGCCGGTCGCCGAGCGCGAGCCGGAGCCGCTGGGCTTGACCGAGCGCGAGCCAGAGCCGCTGGGCTCCGCGGAGCGCGTCGAGCCCGAGGCGGCGACGTGAGCGCCGCGCGCCCCCGCGTGCTCGTCTGCGACGACGAGGCCCAGATCCTGCGCGCGCTGCGCGTGATCCTGCGCGATGCCGGGTTTGAGGCGTTGCCCGCCTCGACCGGCGAGGAGGCGCTGGATCTGGCCGCGGTCTCACCCCCGGAGGCCGCGATCATCGATCTGGTGCTTCCCGACATCGACGGGATCGAGCTCTGCCGCCGGCTGCGCGAGTGGACCGCGATGCCGCTGATCGTGCTCTCCGCAGTCGGCGACGAAGACGCCAAGGTGCGCGCCCTGGCCGCCGGCGCCGATGACTATGTGACCAAGCCGTTCGGCCCCCGGGAGCTGATCGCGCGCCTGCAGGCCAACCTGCGCCGCACCGAGCCCGACGAGCAGACGCCGCTGATCGAGACCGGCGAGCTGGCGATCGACCTCAGCGCCCGCACGGTCAGCGTGAGCGGTGAGGAGGTGCACCTGACGCCGATCGAGTTCGGGCTGCTCGCCCAACTGGCCCGCAACCGCGGACGGCTGATGACCCACCGTGACCTGCTGGTGGCCGTCTGGGGTCCCGGGTATGGCCACGACACCCAGGTGCTGCGCGCGCACATCGCCAACCTGAGACGCAAGATCGAGCCCGCCGGCCGGACCGGCGGACCGTCCTACATTCGCACCGACCCCGGGGTCGGCTACCGCTTCGCCGCCTGACCGGAGCCGGGGACGGGTGGTGGCGCACCAGCACTCGCGAGCTGCCCGACGACCACGCGGCCAGAGCCATCGAGGGCGACGCACAGAGCGGCGCCGACCGCTGCACCGTCTGAGCGCCGGCCGGCGGCGGGCCGGCCACCGTCACAGTGTGCAACCTGCGCCGGTCGCGAGCGCCCGTCAGGCGGGCAGATAGACCGCGATCTGGTCTTCCTCGACCGCGACGCGGTACACCGGCACACGCACGGTGGGGTCAAACAGCGTCTGACCGCTGCCCAGCTCGTACTGCCAGCCGTGCCAGGGGCAGGTAAGCACCTGGCCGGCCATTCCCCACTCGTATTGGAGTGAGTCGCTGGGAAGGCGGGTGCCGCCGATCCGCCCGTGGCAGAGCGGGCCGCCGCGGTGGGGGCAGCGGTTTCTGACCGCGTAAAGGCGACCGTCGACGTTGAACACCGCGATCTGATGACGGCCGTGCTGGAGCAAGGTGCGCGCTCCAGGCGGCAGCTCGACCTCCGGGCAGACGACAACCCGCTGCGGCCGCCAGGCTTCGGAGGTCACGGTCATGCCGGCGCGGGCACTGGGACCGGCTTAGCGGCCGGGAGGCGGTAGAGCGCGCGGGCGTTCTCGCTCATCACCGCCTCGCGCCACTCGCGGGGCAACCCGGCCGCGGTCAGCTTGGCGGGGTCGAAGTCCCAATGCGGGTAGTCGCTGGCGTACATCAGCATCTGCTCGACTCCGTCGATCATCTGCAGCGTCTGCAGGAGATGACGCCTGTCGGAGGGCTGCTCGAACGGCTGGGTGGTGAAGCTCACTTGCCGGCGTACGGTCTCACTCGGCGGCTCCCGTACCCACGGGATCTCGGAGCGCAGTGCCTTCCAGTTGGCGTCAAGGCGCCAGAGCAGGCTTGGCAGCCAGTTCACGCCGGCCTCGATGAGCACAATCCGCAGCTCGGGGTGACGCGCGAACGTGCCGCGGCACAGCAAGCTGACCAGGTGCGACTGCACCGCGCCCGAGAGCAACGTGTGCCACTCGACATAGTAGGCCGGATAACCGGTCGCGGTCGGCGGCGGGTTCATCCCCAGCCCCTCGGCGCCGACGTGGATCGCGACCGGCAGCCCGGACTCAACGGCGGCATCGAAGATCGGTGCGTAGCGCGCGTCGCCATAGCCCGTCAGCGCGCCACCGGACAGAATCACCTGCACGAGCTGCGGGTGCTCGCCGAACAAACGGATCTCTCGCGCGGCCTGCGGCGCGTCCTGGGAGGCGACCACCAGCGATCCCCGCAGCCGCTCGTCAAGCGATAGCCACTGCTCTGTCAGCCAGCGGTTATACGCGGTGGCCAGCGCGGAAGCGAGTTGCGGGTGCGGTAGGCATGAGACGCTGAGTATCTCCTCGCCGGTGAGGATCGCGTACTCGACGTCGTGGCCGTCGAGCAGCTGCTCGCGGATCGTGGCGTAGTCAGAGCCCGGCACGCCGCCGCCGGCCGGGGCGGCCTCGTTCATCGTGAACCCGGCCGGGTGTACCCAGAAGTAATTGGGGAGGCTGAGTCCGCCAAAGCCGCCGTGCTCGAGGAAGTCGCGGTACTGCGGGTCAAGCCACGGCCCGAGATCTGACAGCCGATTGAAGTTCTGGTGCACGTCGCAATCGATCACGCAGCCGCTCCTTCGCTCACTCAGTGAGCGCTATGCTCACTAGATGGGCGCAGATTACAGGCAACGGACGGGCTCCGCAACCGCCGCATGAGCGACTCGAACCGTCCCGGCAAGGGGATGAAGACCAACCACTCGATCGCGAAGGCCGTCGCGCTGCTCCGCGGCGCCGCGCGTGCGCCCGACGGCGCCAGCGTGACGACGCTGGCCGCCCACGCGGGCCTCCCTCGCGCGACGGCTTCGCGGCTGCTCGCGACCCTGGACAGCCAGGGGCTGGTGCAGCGCCTGGCCGACAACGACCGTTACACGCTGGGCTACGAGCTCGTGCGCCTCGCCCGCGCCGTGAACCCCGACCGCGCGCTGGTGCTCGCCACCCGCCCCACGCTCGAGCGCCTCGCCGCGGAGTTCCGCGAGACCGTGACCCTCGCGGTGCCGACGCCCGGCCCCGGCTACAACGTCGTCTGCCAGATCGACGCGCCGCGCGCGATCCGTGCCCATGACTGGTCGATCGACCCCCAGCCCCTGCACGCCACCTCGACCGGAAAGCTCGTCCTCACAGAGCTCACCCCCACCGAGTTACACGACGCGCTTCGCGGGGGGCTCACGCGCCTCACCGCCGCGACGATCGTCAACGCGACCGACCTGCGAGCAGAGCTGGAGCACGTCCGCCGACAGGGCTGGGCGCAGATGGTCGACGAACTCGAGGACGGGCTGACCGGGATCAGCGTTCCCCTGCGCGACCACCAACACAAGATGACCGCTGCGGTCGGCATCACCGCCCCCACCCAACGCATGAGCCCCCGGCAACGCGCTGCGGTCGCCGACACGCTCAAAGCCAGCATCGCTGAGCTATCACCCGCAGCGGTCGTCACCCCACCCGCGCCGGCCGACGCGTGAACTCAGTCAGCTGGATCGCGCAACCGGTAACCCACCCCGGGCTCGGTGATCAGATACCGGGGGCGCGACGGGTCGGGCTCGAGCTTGGCGCGGATGTGGGCGATGTGCACGCGCAGGTAGTGGGTCTCCTGCCCGTACTCGGGACCCCAGACGTCGCCGAGCAGCTGACGCTGCGTGACCAGCCGGCCACGGTGCTGGGCGAGCACACGCACGATGTCGAACTCGATCGGGGTCAGGTGGATCTCGTGGTGGGCGGGCCCGATCTGGACCCGGCGGTCGAGCACGTCGATCGTCAGCTCGCCGATGACGACCTGTGAGCCGCCGTCGGCGTCGGCCGAGCGGCGCAGCACGGCGCGCAACCGCGCGAGCAGCTCATCGGTCCCGAACGGCTTGGTGACGTAGTCATCGGCCCCGGCGTCCAGCGCGCGCACCTTCTCGCGCTCGTCCCCGACCGCCGTGAGCACCAGGATCGGCAGCCGGCTGAAGCGCCGGACCTCCCGGCAGACTTCCACGCCGTCCCCGTCGGGCAGGACGAGGTCGAGGACCAGCGCGTCCGGGGGACGGGAGCCCAGCACCGCCAGCGCCTGCGCCCTGGTCTCGGCCGCCTCCACCGCGTAGCCGGCAGTCCGCAGGATGATCTTCAGCCCGCGCACGATCTGCGGCTCGTCGTCGACGACGAGGATCCGCGGTGGTTGGGGGTGGTGAGCGGGAATCTGAATCCCGGCGCTCATCGCCCGGACGGCTCCGGCTGACGCGCCACCGGGAAGCTGACCGCGAACGAGGTTTCCGCCTGCCCGCCCGCCTGCCCGCCCGTCTGCAGCAGGATCTGCCCGCCGTTGGCCTCGACGAACCCACGGCAGATCGCCAAGCCCAGCCCGGAGCCGCCGGCCGACCCCGGCACGCGGTCGGTGCGCCCACGGAAGAACGGCTCAAACACCCGCGCGCGCTGCTGGGTCGGAATCCCGCGCCCCAGGTCGGTGACCCGCACGGTCACCCGCCCCGCCGCAGCCGCGCCGCTCACCCGCACGGGGGTGCCCGAGGGCGAGAACTTGACCGCGTTCTCCAGCAGGTTGGAGAACACGCGTTCCAGTTGCGCCGCATCGGCCTGCACCAGCGGCAGGTCGAATGGCAGCTCGAGCTCGATCGGGTGGGTGGCGGACAGGTGCGCCAGCGCCGAGGCCACGACATCCTGCAGGTCACACCAGTCCGGGCGCGGCGAGACCGCACCAGCCTGGATCTTGGACAGGTCGAGCAGGTCGTCGACGAGCTTGGCCAACCGCACCGCCTCGGAGTCGATCAGTTCGACCAGTTCCACCTGCTCGGCCTCGGAGACCAGCGGGGAGCGCAGCGCCGAGACCGCGGTGGTGATCGCCGTCAGCGGCGAGCGCAGGTCATGGGAGATCGCGTGCAGCACCGCGGTGCGGGCCGTTTCGGTCCGGCGCGCGGCCTCGGTCTCAGCCGCCTGCTCGGCCACCCGCTCGCGCTCGGAGGCGACATCGATCAGCCTCCCCAGCGGCTCAGCGATCCGCTCCAGCTGCGGCAGCCCCCAGTCGCCGTCGGCACTCACATACAGCCAGATCCGTTGCGTCGCCCGCAGGCGAACGGTGAGCTCATCTCCCTGCGGCGAGGGCACCGGCTCGGAAACGATCCGCACGCGACCGGCGCCGGTCGCCTCTCTGACCAGCTTCTCTATCG
This sequence comes from Solirubrobacteraceae bacterium, assembly GCA_050999585.1. Taxonomy (GTDB): domain Bacteria; phylum Actinomycetota; class Thermoleophilia; order Solirubrobacterales; family Solirubrobacteraceae; genus Palsa-465. The sequence continues at coordinate 15,448 of JBPCPC010000085.1, forward strand.
CAGCCCGCTGGGCCGGGAGGCTGCGCCCGGCGAGGATCGCCCACGCCGCCTGCGCCAGCAGCG
>JBPCPC010000093.1:0-5017 GCA_050999585.1 Solirubrobacteraceae bacterium
GTGCACGATCGATTCGAGCGTGGGTTGCCGGGTCGCGCCGACCAGAGCGAGGGGCAGCCAGGCGACCACGAACACGATGTCCGAGCACAGGAAGTAGGGATAGGTGTGCCAGCTGTTGGTCAGGAACAGCAGCAGGTTGAGGAGCAGACCGACCGTCGCCGCGGCTCGCGTGAGCAGTCCGGCGGTGACCAGCAGCCCGACGGCGATCTCCAACAGCGCGACCCCGACCCCGGCCAGAGCGGGGTGCGGAATCGCGAACGCACGCAGCAGGAAGCCGCCGGGGGTCCCGTTAGCGAACCCGCGCAGCTGCGTGCCGATGTAGGTCGGGGCGCCGGCGTGAAGGAAGCCGGGATCGCTGAGCTTCTGGATGCCCCCGTAGATAAACGTGATGCCCAGGAACAGGCGGACCGGGAACAGCGCCCAGCCCAGCCGTCGCGCGTCGGCTTCGAGGCTTCGTTGGTCGGCGCGTGAGTTCATCGATGAGCGGGCGCGGCCTCCGTGGCCCGTCGCCCCGAACAGACGGTCCCAGGGCCGTCGAAGTACTCGCTAAGGCCGGGGTGAGAGGGAGCTTACCCCGCCATGCGCGACGGCTCGCCAGAACGGCGTTCACAACCTGGGCTACGCGATGGACACGTCTAATCGGTTCACGGCTCAGAGGCTCGCGCGGCTGGCAACAACGACAACGCCTGGCCCTACAACGTCTCGGGTCCCAGCCCGGTGCTGGCCGCCGTCGGGGACATCTCAGCGGGATCTGCAACCGGGGACGCCGCCTCACAAGCCGAACAGCAGCGCTGGAAGCAGGTTGGTGATTGCGTGTGCAAGCCAGGGCGGACCGATGCTCTGCGAGCGCTCGCGCAGCCAGCCGAGCGTCCACCCGGCGACCAACTGGAGGGGGAGCAGCGGCCACAGTCGCAGACTCACCAGGAGCAGGAGCAGATGCGGCGCGAGAAACACCATGGCTTGCAGCGCGTTGCCCTTGCGAAAGCCGAAGCGCTTGATCAGCAACCCCGCGACGAGGCCGCGAAAGAACATCTCCTCGGCGAGCGCGAGGATCACGATCGCCGCGTAACCCCCGGCGGTGCTCGGGACCCCCGAGATGTTCTTGGAGCTGCCGTTCAGGAGGCTGGTGGGGATCAGCTGCAGCAGGATGGTGCCCAACGCGGTCACCGGGATCAGCAGTGCGAGCGCTCGTGTGTAGTCGCCCAGCCCGGCCGGCTGCAGTCCGACGCGGGACAGGGCCGGCCGTCGAGGGACTCCAGCGCGCCGCAGTCGCCGTACGTAGACCAGCGACGGAAGGCTGAGCAGCACGAGCTCGAAGATGGCTGAGCCCATCTCAACCGCCCCTCCGGCCGGGAGCTGCCTGGCCGCCGCCGCTCGCGGCACGCGCGCGCGTCTGACCGGGCTCGTCCGGCCCGCCGCCGCCGGTGCCATCGACGTGCTCGAGCAGCTCGCCGGGCTGACAGTGCAGCTCCGCGCAGATCGCCTCCAGGGTGGAGAACCGGACTGCCTTTGCTTTGCCGGTCTTGAGGATCGACAGGTTCGCCACCGTCAGACCGATCCGGTTGGCCAGCTCGGTCAGAGTCATCTCTCGGTCACGGAGCAGGCGGTCCAGATGCACGACGATCGGCATGTCTGTCTCCCTCTCAAATCGTCAGCGCCTGCTCGGCGGCGAGCTCGGACCCGACCCGGAAGGCGACCGCGATCACCAGCAGCAGCAGACCGAGCAACACCACGGGCAGATTCACGCTGAAGTGGGTCGCGAGCCTCAGGCCGCGGACGATCAGCACGTGCTTGAGATAGAGCGCTCCAACCCACACGGCCACCGAACGCGCCAGCTCGAAGACGATCACGGCGAACCCGATGCGGCGCAGACGCCCCGCGTTCTGCTCGGCGAACGTGCGGCCGTCACGCAGGCTGGCCAGCATCCCGCGCAGCTGGTGCACGACGAACAGCCACCCGGCCGCGGACACCCCGAGGATCAACGCCCCGACGAGTACGAACGATGCCCGTGGGTGGGCGAAGCTGAGCTGTCCGCTGCTGAGGGCAACGTGCGCCGCTGACCTGCTCAGCTGGCTGGAGGAGATGTGGTAGGCGGAGGTCGGCAGCCGGAAATAGAAGTCGAGGCTCACGGCCCCGCCACTCGCTGCGTGGGCGGCCAGCACGATCAGCAGCACCGCCACGATCACCGTCGCGGCGACCGACAGCCACCAGACCACGCTCACGGCAAGCGACAATCCGCCTGCCCAGTCTCTGGATCTCGTCATTCGATCGACCTGCCTCCGTTTGGGGCACCAGGCTCGCGTCGATAGAGATCATATCGATTATCGATATGGATGCCTAGGGCGAAATAGGCCGGCCACGCATCGGGCCTTCAACAATCTGGACGCCCCCGGTGAGTGCCCGTTGGTCGCACGAGAGCGTGTCGCCCTTGGCAGGAATTCAACCGGATCGGCGCTTGAGGTCCCGTCGTCGCGGCCCTGGCCGCTGGCGCACCTCGCGGCTGGGGGGGACGGCCAGCGCGGGGATCGTCCGGTGGCTGATCGGACCGATCGTCAGCGCATAGAGCACGGTTCCGATCCCCACGGCGCCGCCCAGCAGGTAGCCCACCACCAGCACCGTCGCCTCGACGGTGGTGCGCACGACTCGCATTGAATGGCCGCGGGCGGCGATCGCCACGCTGAGCCCGTCGCGTGGGCCGGGACCGAGTTGGGCGCCGATGTACAAGCCCGTGGCTACGCCGTTTCCGAGTACGCCCGTGATCATCAACGCGTACCGCGCGCCCAGTGCGTGCGGAGGGCCGACCAGAGACAGCACCAAATCGATCACGGCGCCCACGACGATGGTGTTGGCGACCGTTCCGACGCCAGGACGCGCTCGCAGCGGCCACCAACCGAGCAGGACGACGAGGCTGATCAGGATCGCCCAGGTACCGATTGCCAGTCCGAAGGTTCGCGAGAGGCCCTGGTGGAGAACGTCCCACGGATCAAGTCCCAGTCGGGCCAGCACCAGCATCGCTGCCGTCGTCCCGTACAGCACCAGACCGAGCGCCAGTTGAAGGCAGCGGCGGAGTCGACGATCGGCCGGGATCGGGAGCAGCAAGCGGGGCACCATAGTCGACAGCCGGCCAGCGATTCAGTCAGTCGATGGGAGCGCCTCCGGCAGACGAAGATCGTCGACGAAGCAGCCGGTGCCGGTGAGAAGGCGGGGATCCTCGCGGCGGCGCACGCGCGGTCCGGTCACGCGGACCACCTCACGGCTCGATCCGGAGGCTGCGCGACAGCTTGACTCCTCCGATGGCAATCGCGGCGAAGCAACCGAGTTCGACGATCTCGGCATCGGTGAAGACCGAGCGCAGCTCCTCATAGACCGGATCGAAAGCGCTGCCGTCGTCGGTCGGGGAGTCCAGCGTCAGCGCCCGCGCATAGCGCAGGGCGGCGCGGACTCGAGGGTCGGGATGATTGAAATTCGGCAGGGCGCACGCCTGCGCCTGCGCCTCGTCGAGTCCCTCCTCCAGTGCCTTGACCGATCGCTGATCGGCGCAGAACTCGCAGCCGAGTAGCTGCGCGATGGCGATTCGCATCAGTTCCTTGGTGGTGTGCTCCACCTGACCGCCGCGATGGGTGATGTCCCAGTAGTCGGCGTAGGCGTTGGCCATCTCCGGCGAGTGCGCGAGGGTCACGACGCGTCGCCGGCGGAGGTGGTGCTGGCGAACAACACGTCGGTCATGTCGGTGGCGGAGATCGCTGCCCGGGCGCGCGGTCGGCACCGGATCATTGGAACCCATTGGTGGAATCCGCCCTTCCTGATCCCGTTGGTGGAGTGGTGCAAGCGCCCGACACCGATCCAGGAGTGGTGGCGCGGACCCTCGCCTTCCTGACCGCTCTGGGGAAGACGCCGGTGCATGTCAAGCGCGATGTCCCGGGGTTCGTCGGCAACCGGCTGCAGCACGCGCTGTGGCTGGAGGCCTTCAATCTCGTCGATCAGGGAGTGTGCGACCATGGCCACGGTGGACACAGTAGTGAAGTCCGGGTTCGGGCTGCGCCTGCCGATCCTGGGTCCGATGGAGAACGCGGACCTGATCGGCCTCGGACTGACGCTTGACATCCACGACTACGTCCTGCCGCGCCCGGACCCCCCGTCAGAGCCGTCGCCTGAACTGCGCCGTCGGGTGAGCGAGGGCCGGGATGGAATGAAGACCGGAGCGGGTTGGCTCGAGTGGACGCCGGAACGGGCCGAGGCGGTCCGGTCAGCGCTGCGTGCCTACCTCGTCCGCGTCACCAGCCGGGCGGACGCCTGATGGGCAGCCCCGCGATCCTCACCGCGGCGCTCACCGGGCCGTCCAACCGCGGACCTGGGCATCGCCCGACGAACCGCCGGGCTGATCGCGGAGTCCTGCCCAGCCCTGGTGCAGCTGTCCACCGGTGTTGGACTCTCGGTGGCGTTTGAGGAGCGCGAGCAGCTCGTCGAGGCGCGACCGGCGATGGCGACGCTCAACGTGTGCTCGATGAGCTTCGGTCCTGGTGAATTCCGCAACCCCCCCGGACTGCGTGCGCCGTCTGGCCAGTCGGATGGGGGACCTCGGCATCAAGCCGGAGCTCGAGGTGTATGACACCGGTCATCTCGACGTCGCCCTGACGCTACGCCAGGAGGGCCTGCTTGCCGATCCGCTCCAATTCGCGATCGTCCTCGGCGTGCGCGGCCGGGGCCGCCGTAACGCCGGAAAATCTGATCTCGATGGTGCGCCGTCTCCCCAGCGACGCGATCTGGCAGGTGATCGGTATCGGTCCTGACAACCTCGTGATGACCGCGATCGGCCTCGCCCTGGGAGGGAACGCCCGCACTGGCATGGAGGACACACTGATGCTGCGTCGCGGAGAGTCCGCGCCGGGCAACCGGCCGCTGGTCGAACGCCTCGCCGGCGTCGCCCGCTCGATCGAGCGGGACCCGGCTCCGGTTGAGCAGGCACGTCAGATCCCCGGGCGCAGGCGTAGGCGGCGCAGCGCCGGGGGCCCCGCCT
>JBPCPC010000115.1:0-7545 GCA_050999585.1 Solirubrobacteraceae bacterium
GCGAGCTCATCTGGAAGATGCCCAAGCGGCTCGGCGGAGCGCTCAACTACAAGTGGCTGATGCTTACGCGGATGGGCGAGGGCCTATTCCGCTACATCCAACCGCGGGGCTTCGAGCGCTTCCTCCACGGCGCGGGGCGGCCGATGCGTGACGCGATGCTCGCCGGTGTGCAGGCGGTCGCCACACGCCAGGACCGGCTTGGCGAGCTCGGCCTCCAACCGCGTGGGCGCTTCGAGGACATCGCCCGCAGCAGCGTTAGCCTGACCACCGATGGCTTCTTCGCCAAGGTCCGCGCGAAGACGATCGCCGTGCACCGTGACGCCGTCATCACGGCGCTCGGCGCGCAGGACGGCCGGCCGGTCGCCCGTCTCTCCGATGGCTTCACGGTGCGCGCGGATGTCGTTGCCTGCGGAACGGGCTTTGACCAGCGCGTGCCATTCCTCGATCCGGAGTTGCAGCGCCGGCTCACCGACGAGCGCGGCAACTTCGTGCTCTACCGCCAGATCGAACCGCTCGACGTCCCGCGCCTGTCGTTCTCGGGCTACAACTCGTCGTTCTTCAGCCCACTGAGCGCGGAGATCGCCGCGTTGTGGATCGCCAACCTGCTCATGGGCGGGATGACGCTACCGCCAGTCGCCGAGCAGCGCGCCCATGTTGATGCCCGCCTCCGCTGGATGGAGGAGCGCACCCGTGGCCACCACGCCCGAGGCACCAACGTCATCCCGTTCTCGATGCACAACGTCGACGAGATGCTCGAGGACATCGGGGTCGAAGTCGGCCGCGCGACGAGGCTCACGCAGTGGCTTTTGCCGATCGACCCGGGCGCGTACCGGATGGTCACGGAGCGCCTGCTCGAGCGCAAGGCGCATGTGGAGGTCAAGGCGCGGGCCCCGGCAATGCAGAGGGCTTGAGGATCCGCCGCCTCTGGCTCGGTGATCGGCGGGGAACGGCTGGTCAGCCCTGGCGTCAAGGACGCCGGAGAGGTGCTCACGCTGCAACGGTTCGCCTACGTGGCGGAGGCGGACGCCGACCCCGATCTCCCGGCGCGCGGGCAGTCGCTCGCCGAGTTGACTGCAGAGCTCGCCGATGCGCAGGTGCTCACCGCAGGCTAGCGCGAGGCAGACCGGCTCGTCGCTGCGGTCCGCGTCCGGCGGGCATCCGCGAGCGGGCGGAAGTCGGGCGGCTCCCGGTGGCCCCAGGCCGGCAAGATCGAGGGCTCGGTTCCCGGCTGCTCGCCGCCATCGAGGATCCGCTTCCAGCCACCGTGACCGAGCTTCGCTATTCACTGAGGAGCGCAGCGAGGCAACCCAACCTGCGCCTGTATGCGCCACATCGGCTACATCGAGACCGGCCGCGAACCGATTCCGGCAGGCTACGCACTCGTCCATCTTTGCAAGCGCCGCAGCCAGGGCGCGCCGCGAAGCGTCCTAACGCAGTGGAGCAAAAGCAGACCCGTCCTAGCGCGAGCGACTTGACACGAACTCCACTAGTCTTATAGATTACTAGCGTTGCCTTCTGAATCGACGACCGACCCGCGCGCTGGCGTGAGCATGAGGGCACACGATGCTCAAAGCCTCTCGGAGGCCGGCCCGCATTACTTGCGGATCTATCGCGAACTGAAGCGTCGCATCCAGTCGGGCGAGCTCATCGCCGACAGCGCGTTGCCGGCGCAGCGCGAGCTCAGCCGCGAGTTTGATGTGACTTTGATGACGCTACGCCAAGCGGTCGGATTGCTTAAGCAGGAGGGCTTGTTGGTGACGCGCCAGGGAGGCCGCACACGCGTCGCGCCCCAACGGGTGTCGTATTCGATTGGGCCCCTGCGGAGTCTCGCGCTGGAGATGGCGGCGCAGGGCGTAACGGTCGCAACACGGGTGCTGCGGGTACGGGAGCAAGCGGCCGGCGCGGTTGCTGAGCGGCTCGGTTTGGATGCGACGGACGTGGTCCTCGAGCTGCAACGGTTGCGGCTGGTTGATGGGCAGCCGATCGTGCTGCAGTGGTCTTACTTGCCGCTGTGGGTCGGCCGCGGTGTGCTTGACGCGGACCTGACCGCGCGCTCCCTTTATGAGGTCTTGACAGAGCGTTTCGGCTATGACGTCCAGCGCGCGACCGAGCGGCTCACACCCACGCTTCTGGGCGCCCGTGAGGCGCGGCTGCTGGCCGTCGAGCCCGGCGCCCCAACGATCGTCAGCGAGCGCGTGACGTACGTCGCTGAGGAACGGGCGGTCGTATTTGATCGTGCGTATCTGCCGGGCGAGCGACTTGCGATAACCGCTGATCGGCGGCGCGGCAACGTCGCGCTGAGCTACCAGCTCCAAGACGGGCAGGCCAACTAAGCATCTGCTTCATCGAGGCGTAAGGAGAGTGTGTGATGAGTCGTAATCGAGGAGATGGCGGATGCTGCGGCCCAGGCGATCGAGGCGCCAGACCACGCTAGGGCGCAGGTAGTCCAAGCAGGCCTCGAGCTGCAGGCGCTTGCGCAGGGTGCCGGAGCCGACGGCGCAGAAGATCCGCGCGCACTTTCTCCCTATTGAGCGCGTCGAGCTGCAGTGCGAGGTGCTGGCCGCGGGTGGCGACGCGCGCGTAGCCGATCCGATCGCCGCTGCCAGGAGCGATGTCACCATCGCGCTCTCCCTCGATCGCATCGTCGGGGATCTGGCCCGAGAGTAGCCGGCGCGCCCGCAGGTGTTCGGGCCCCTGAATCGCGCGGAAAGTGAGACGCCGCGGGTCGCCGGCGGCTCGGTCCGAGCGGCTAACCGTCCTTCGACGCCGAGTCTCACAGCTCGCTGGTAGCAGGGCTCAGCGCGAGGACGCGGAGACGTTGGGATTGCATATGCAGAATCGGTTCCAGCTCATCGGCGCCGTGACCGGCCCGGCCGTCACCGGATGCCCGATCCGGGCGAGCGCAACGTCGCCGATGCGATCGTCCGCTCGGACGTCGACGACGCGACGAATGCGATCGTCTGCTGGATCGCGGTTGTCGCCGTCACGAGCGAAGGGATGATCCAGAGTCTCAAGGGTCCTTCTGCTCAGTGCCGCCCCGCAGTGCTGCGCCGATCGGACGCACGGTTGCATAAGACATCACGGAAGCGGCGCTCCAGGTTTCGCAGTGAGGGCTCGTGGTCTACCGTCAGCGGCCGTGCTATCTCGGCATCGCGAAGCCGAGCAATCGGGCGTAGAGCTCAGCAAAGCGAGATCACCCGAGCGGACGCCGAACCCCTCGTCGGAGCCGATAGTGAGCAGGCCTTCGGGCGCGCTCGGCCCACCAAGCGGCACGCACACATAGGTCTTGTTCGCGCAGCCGGGCCGTGCGACGAACCACTGTTGTGGCCGGCGCTTGTCGACGGCCAGCGCCCGGGCGTTCTCCCAGACCTTGCCGGCCATGCACTCGTGCTGTGGCCATTCGGCCTTCTGCAGATTGACCGCTTCGACGATCTTCAGCACGTTGGTGGCGTAGGGCCGCAGCCAGGCTGCGCAGGCATCGCCGGCACGAGCGAGGAACGGCTCGAGCGCGTCAACACGGTAGCCGGCAGGCAGTTCGACTACCGGAGCAAGTCAGGCGGACGTACCCGCTGCGACGAAAAGCAGGTGGTGCCGCCGCCCAAAGCTGAGCACGGCGTCTGCTTTGCGTGGGTTGGGGCTTCGGACGATCGCGATCGCGACTGGGCCTCGTACTTCCGTATGAGCTCCTGCGCGAATTTCAACCGATCGGCCAATAGGCCGAGGTGCGGGGCCGGGCGGATACTCACCGCCATCACCGGAGGATCACGATTCGGCACCGTCTCCGCTGCGTTGGCAGCGGCGGAGTCGCTCGGCGTGAACTCGTAACGGCACCGAGGAGAGTCATATGAGTCAAGCGCAGGAGAGCGGCGACGACGCTGCGCTCATCGAGATGGGCTATACCCAGCGGCTGGACAGGTCGCTGGGCCGGTTTGCCTTATTCGCTCTGCAGTACAGCTATCTGTCGGTTCTCACCGGGATTTTCGAGCTTTTCGGGTTCGGCTGGGCGTTCGCCGGGCCGTCATCAATCTGGGCTTGGACGGCGATCTTTGGCGGGCAGATGCTTGTTGCGCTGCTGTTCTGCGAGTTGGCGTCCGAATGGCCGGTCGCAGGCTCGGTCTACAACTGGTCCAAGCGCCTGGGCCATGGGTGGTCGGCGTGGATGGCGGGCTGGATGGTCCTGTTCACCGCTATAACGACGGTCGCCGCTGTCGCGCTCGCCGCGCAGATCGTGCTGCCGCAGATCTCTTCGGCCTTCCAGATCGTCGGCAAGAGCTCAAATCCCGTCGACTATGCCGAGAACGCGGTTCTGCTCGGCGGGATCATGATCGTGGTGACGACGATCATCAACAGCCTGCGCGTCCGGGTCATCGGCTTCGTCAACAACCTCACGGTGCTCGTCGAACTCGGCGTCTGCGTCCTGCTCATCGTCCTGCTGTTCGCGCACACGCATCGGAGCCCTGCGGTGATCTTCCACAGCCTCGGCGCCGGCAAGGGGTATGCGGCGGGCTACTTCGGAGCCTTCCTCGCCGCCAGCCTGTTCGGCGCCTATCAGTGGTATGGCTTCGACACTGCGGCGTCGCTGGCCGAGGAGGCGACCGACCCGCACGCGCGAGCCCCGCGCAGCATCCTCCAGGCGCTCGGCGCCACGTTCGTCCTCGGCTTCTTGCTCATCGTCGCCGCTTACGTCGCGGTGTCCAATGTCACCTCGTCGCAGATCGGCACCGGCGGAATCGCCTATATCGTCAACCAGACCCTCGGCACCACGCTTGGGGACGTCCTGCTGGTGGGAGTCATGATCGCGGTGTTCGGTTGCGCTCTCGCCATTCAGGCCGCTGCGGGCCGGATCATGTTCGGGATGGCGCGTGACGGTCAGCTGCCGTTCAGTCATCGCCTGGCGCACGTCCGCGAGACCTCCAAGGCAATCGTCGTCCCCACGGTCATCACCGGCGTGATCGCCTTGGCGCTGCTGCTGATCAACATTAAGTCCCAGCAGATCATCTACATCGTGACCTCGATCGCGATCATTACTAATGCCGTCGCGTACCTCTGCGTCACGATCCCGATGCTGCTCGCGCGCCGTCGCGGCGCCTGGCCGCCGCCGCGGCCCGCCGGGAGCCCTCGCCGGTTCACGCTCGGCCGACTCGGCCTGCCGATCAACATCGCGGCCGTCATCTGGGGGATCCTCCTAACCGTCAACCTTCTGTGGCCGCGGCAGTCGATCTATAATGCTACGCCGCCGTTTCACTGGTACCTGCGGTTCGGTCCCCTCCTGGCGATCGCGATCCTGCTCCTCGGCGGCAGCGCTTACTACTTTGCCGTTGCTCGCCGGCGGTCCGGAATCCTGCAGGAGCATCGCCGCGGGGGCGCGGTGGTGAGTGACGAATCCGCGGCGCCGGCGGCCGTGCAGCCCTCGCTCGGGTCGACGAGGCTGTGAGGAATCATCCGTCCAAGGCGATCGCGACGTTCCCGCGGCGATCGCTCACGCCGACGAATGCGGTGCGCGGGCTCTGGTTCGACGACGCGATGGCCAGCGAGCCGGCTGGCAGCGCCTGCCACCGGCTTTCCGGATCGATCGCCGCGGATGTGTGCATCGTCGGTGGCGGGTTCGTCGGGCTGTGGACAGCCCTGGAAATCAAACGCCGCCGGCCGGGGGCAGACGTCGTGGTGGTCGAAGCCGATGTGTGCGGCGGCGGTGCGAGTGGGCGCAACGGCGGGTTCGCCATGACCTGGTGGTCGAAGTTCGGCTCGTTGGTCAAAATGTGCGGGATCGCCGAGGCGCTGGCACTCGCCCGCCGCGCCGAGCAGGCCGTACGCGAGATTGGCGCCTTCTGCGCTGATCACGATATCGATGCCGAGTACCGTGCCTGCGGCTGGGTTTGGGCAGCGACCAACATCGAGCAGGCGGATGCCTGGATGACGACCCTCGACGCGCTCGCTGCGGCCGAAGTGACGCCGTATGAGCGGCTCAACCGGCGCGAGGTGGCGGAGCGCACGGGCTCCCCGGTGCATCTAGGCGGCGTGTTTGAGCCGACGGTGGCGACGGTCCAGCCAGCCAAACTTGCCCGCGGCCTGACGCACGCGGCGCAGGCGGAAGGCATCAAGATCTTCGAGCGCACCGCGGTCACCGAGCTTCGTGCGGGGGAGCCGGCGCAGTTGGTGACCGACCAGGGAGAGGTACGCGCGTCGGTGGTGGTGTTGGCGATGAACGCGTGGGCCTCGCGGATCCCGCAGGTCGGCCGCGGTCTGGTCGTCGTGTCCAGCGACGTCGTGGCCACGGCACCGATCCCCGGCGAACTGGAGGCGATCGGCTGGCGGCATGGCCCGGCGGTGTCCGACTCACGCCGGCTTGTCAATTACTACCGGACGTCCGAGGACGGACGGCTGGTGTTCGGCAAGGGTGGAGGAGGGGTCGCTGTCAGCGGCCGGCTCGGCCCGGAGTTCCACGTCCCGTCCCCGCGCCGCGACGAGGTGGCCGCCCAGATGCGATTCGTCTATCCGATGCTGTGGCAGGTGCCGATCGACCACGCGTGGCGCGGTCCCATCGATTACTCGGTCACGGGGCTGCCGTTCTTCTGCCGGCTCGACGACGCGCCCAACGTGATCGTCGCAGCCGGTTTCTCAGGCAACGGCGTCGGACCGGCCAAGCTCGCCGGTGAGGTGTTGGCCGAGATGGCGGTCGACGGCGGCGATGCCGGGCTGCCGCTCGCGCTCACGCGTGCGCCCGCGCCGCGGATGCCCCCGGAGCCCGTCCGGTACGTCGGGGCGCGCTTCGTGCGGGGCGCCCTGGCACGAAAGGAGGCGCGTGAGGACGTCGGCGGCCGGGTGGACCGCGTGACAGCCTTCCTGGCGTCGCTTGACCCGACTAGCTTCGTCGACCGGGGCGATAGTACGCCTGCGAGCACTCCGGGGCCGGGCGGCCGCGGACACGCACGCACTCTGACCGGAGATACCGTCGCCGGCGCGGTGAACGGTGCCGACAAGGGGGACGGCCGCGCCGCCACCGGCAGCGAATTCGTCGGCCGTGCGGATGGCGAGCCGGCCGACATCTCACACTGACACCAAGGAGGAGCCATGGCCACGACCCAAGAGACTGCCCCGCGCTCATTGATTGGCGGGCGCTGGACCGATGGACGCGGGGAGATGATGCGCGTGCGATCGATGTGGTCGGGACGCGAGATCGCCGAGATCGCCACGTGCACGGCCGATGACGTCGCCGAGGCGGTGGCGGCCGCCAAGACCGCGCAGCCGACCTGGGCGGGTCTGGCGCTGGTGGAGCGAGTCGAGATCCTGCGCGACCTGCACCGCGTGATCATCGAGCACGCCGAAGAGATCGCACAGATGATCACCCTAGAAACCGGCAAGACCATCAACGAGACCCGTGAGGAGCTGGCCGAGTACAGCGGACCGGCGTATCAGAAGGCTGCCGAAGAGGTCCTACGCCACCGCGGGATGTCGCTGCCCTCGACTCAGGAGCGCTCCAACAACAAGCGCCTGGTGCTGACCCATCGTCCGGTCGGCGTGGTGGCGGTGATCAGCCCCTACAAC
>JBPCPC010000125.1:0-36848 GCA_050999585.1 Solirubrobacteraceae bacterium
GGCGGGATCGGCGGCGTGGGCGGCGTGGGCGGCGTGGGCGGCGTGGGCGGCGTGGGCGGCGTGGGCGGCAATTCGATTCTCCTCAGCATCGCCGAGCGGGCGGTGCAGACCAGGCGGACCGCGACCGGGACCGAGTCCACGCCGGCGGGGCGGACGGCCGAGGTCGCCGACCCCGTCCGCTACGGCCGACGGGTCGCGGCGGTGATCGTCTTCTCGGCGCCCGTGTCTGACGTGCTGCGCACGGTGAGCACGGTCCGGCACGAGATCCTCGTCGCCGGCGCGCTGGCGCTGCTGGTCGCGCTCGTCGTCGGCTACCTGGTGGCGCGGGCGCTTGCCCAGCGCGTCAAGCGGCTCGAGCTGGCCGCCAAGCAGGTCGCAGCCGGCGAGTTCACCACACCGATCCCGGTCGACTCCAACGACGAGCTGGGTCAGCTGGCAGCCGCCTTCAACGACATGCAGCAGCAGCTGTTGCAGCTCGACCGTGCCCGTAAGAAGTTCATCGCCACCGCGTCGCACGAGCTGCGTACACCCGTGTTCTCGCTCGGCGGTTTCGTCGAGCTGCTCGAGGACGACGACCTCGATGCCGAAACCCGGCGGCGGTTTCTGGACCAGGTGCGCGACCAGGTCCAGCGTCTGGGCAAGCTCTCGGTCAACCTGCTCGATCTCAGCCGGTTGGAGGCCGGCTCGCTGGAGCTGCGCCCCGAGGAGGTCGACCTGGGCGAGTTGACCCGCTCGGTCTCTGGGGAGTTCGAGCCGACCCTCGCCCAGCACGACTCGCGCCTGGAGCTGCGCTTGCCGGCGCGGATCGAGGCGCAGTGCGATCCGGTGCGCGTGGCGCAGATCGTGCGGATCCTGATCGACAACGCCCTCACCCACACCCCACCCGGGACCCAGATCGTTGTCACCGCCGGACGCGACGACGGCCGCGTACGCCTCGCCGTCCGCGACAACGGCGAGGGCATCGACCGCCAGGCCCTGCCGCGAATCTTCGAGCCGTTCTACACCGCCGACGACGCCCAGGGCTCCGGCCTGGGGCTGGCGATCGCGTCCGAGCTGGCCGACCGGATGGCCGGGGACCTGTCGGTCGACTCGGCGTCGGGCGAGACCACGTTCACGCTCGAGATCCCCGCCTGAGCCGGTTGGGCAATCAGAAACCCGGACAGGGTGGCCGCCGGTGCCACCTTGGTCGCCTTGTCCGCTCCCCGAGACCGTTGAAGACTGCTCCCATCAGCCTCAGCGGCTGAGGCTGATGGGAGCCGCGGCCGGGCGGTGATGCGTGGCCGGCAGCGCCGACCGATCGTTGGCCACGTGGCCGATGGCAAGCGGCGTTATGCAGGAGAAACTGCGGCGATGATGATGGTTCGAAGTCGCGTGCGGAGGTTGGCCCGCGCTCCGGCGGTCGCCGCGGTCTCGGCGCCGTTCGGACGCGACGTCGAGGCGGGCCTGCGGTCGGTGCAGCGAATCGTGCACGACGCGCGCGGGCGCGGGGCGGACCTGGTCGTGTTTCCCGAGGCCGCACTCGGGGGGTATCTGGAGGAGCACCTGGTCGGTGGCGCGCTCCGGCGCTCCCCGCCCGCGGTGCCGGAGGATCGCGATGCGGTGCTCGCTCGCCTGGCCCGGATCGCGGGGCCGACGGTCATCTGCGTGGGCTACACCGAGCCTGACGCGAACGGGCCGTTCTCCAGCGCGGTCTGCGTGAGCGGGGACGGCGTCCTCGGACACCACCGCAAGGTTCACATCCCGCCCGGCGAGCTCGGGGTGTTCGCCGCCGGCGCCGGCTTTGCCGCGTTTGACACCCCGCTGGGCCGGATCGGAATGCTGATCTGTTACGACAAGACCTTCCCCGAGGCGGCCCGGGCGCTGGCGCTCGACGGCGCCGAGATCATCGCCTGCATGGCGGCGTGGCGGGTGTGCAGAGCGCGACCGGCGCGCCGGATGCGCAATGATCGTCAGGTGCTGCACTTCAATGCTCTGGACGTCGCCCGCGCGGTGGAGAACCAGGTGGTCTGGGTGGCCGCCAACCAATTTGGTGCCCGGGGACGCCTGCGCTTCCCCGGCCAGGCCAAGGTCGTCGATCCCGACGGCCGCGTGCTGGCCGCCACCGGAGCCCACGCCGGGTTGGCGCTGGCTCGGATCGACCCCCGCACCGCGGTGCGGGCGGTACGCGACGAGCTGTCGCACCTCGGGGATCGCGTCCCCGTGGCCTACGGCGCCGGCCCCGCCGCGAACGCCGCCTGATGTGCGGTATCGCCGCCCGCCTGGGGCCCCGAGCCCCGGGCGAGGATCAGCGCATGCTTGCGCGGATGGAGCACCGCGGGCCCGACGACCAGGGCGACGTCGGCTTCAGCGGCGGCTGGCTCGGACACCGCCGGCTGTCGATCGTCGATGTCGACGGAGGCCACCAACCGCTCGGCGCCGACGGCGAGCGCTGGCTGGTCGGCAACGGCGAGATCTACAACCACGACGCGGTCCGCCGCCAGCTGGGCGACGAGCCCTATCGCACGCGGTCTGACAACGAGGTCGCGCTGCGGCTGCTCGAGCAACAGGGCCCGGACGCGCTCGGTGCGCTGGAGGGCATGTACGCGCTGCTATCGGCCACCTCCGGCCCCCACGCTCCCCGCTCGTTCGTCGCCGCCCGCGACCCCGTCGGGATCAAGCCTCTGTACTGGACCCCACCCGGCGTGCCGGGCCCGGCCGACGAGGTGCGGTTCGCCTCGGAGATCGCCGCCTTTGATCGCGACTGGCGACCGGCCGTCGAGGTGTTCCCACCCGGGCACTACTGGACGCCCGAGACCGGGCTGCGGCGCTTTGCCAGCGCGGTCCCCGCCAACGGCTCCGCCGCGCCCGGCGCAGGGTCACAGCCCACGCAGGACGATCTCGACGAGACGCGTGACGTGCTCGTCGCCTCCGTGCACCGACAGATGATGGGCGACGTCCCGGTGGGCGTGTTTCTCTCCGGCGGCCTGGACTCGACGCTGGTGGCGGCGATCGCCGCCCGGCGCTGCGCCGAGCAGGGCGAGCGATTGATGACGTTCGCCGTCGGCCTGCCGGGCAGCCCCGATGTGCTGGCCGCGCGCCAGGCGGCGGAGTACCTGGACACCGACCACCACGAGCGCCTGTACACGGCGCAGGAGGCGATCGACGCCGTGCCGCTGGTCGTCGGCGCGATCGAGCACTTCGACGTCTCGCTGGTCCGTAGCGCTGTCCCGAATTACCTGCTGGCCGAGATGGCGGCACGCCACGTCAAGGTGGTGCTGACCGGCGAGGGCGCCGACGAGCTGTTCGCGGGCTATGTCTACTTCCGCGACTTCACTGACCCCGATCAGCTGCACGACGAGCTGGTGCAGAACGTCAACGGGCTGCACAACCTCAACCTCCAGCGCTGTGACCGCGTAACGATGGCGCACAGCCTCGAGGCGCGGGTGCCGTTCCTGGACCGGCAGGTGATCGCGCTCGCGCTGCACCAACCGGCCGCGTGGAAGGCGGCCACCGACGAGCTTCCCGAGAAAGCCCTACTGCGCCGGGCGTTCACCGGCTGGCTCCCCGACGACTTGCTGTGGCGAGAAAAGGCGCAGTTCGGCGACGGCAGCGGCGCCTCCTCGGTGCTGACCGGCGCGATCGAGAGCCAGATCTCAGAAGCCGAGTTCGCCGCCGAGGCCGATTGCGTCGACCCGCCGTTGCGCACGCGCGAGGAGCTTGTGTATTACCGGATCTGGCGTGAGCGGCTGAGCGGCGTGCGCGCCGAGCAGACGCTCGGACGGTTCGCGACCGCCTAGGTCGCCCAGGCTACGGCGCCCAGTCGGCCAGCAGCTTCAGCCACACCTCGCTGCGGGTCGGAAACGCGGGCATCGCGTGGGCCAGCCGTGGCAGCGGAACCTCACCGACGATCGCGAACGTGGCGGCCTGGAGGCTCTCGGCGACGTCAGGCCCGACCAGCGTTGCCCCCACGATCACGCTGCGCCGCTCGTCGACGACAATCCGGGCGCCCGACGGCGCGCCCTTGCCGAGGAAGCTCGCCCCCGGCGTCGCGCCCGGGTCGGCGTCGACCGCGCGCGCCGCCAGCCCCTGCTCGAGTGCCTCGGCCAGGGTGTAGCCGACGCTGGCCACCTGCGGCTCGGTGAAGGCCACTCGCGGCGTCAGTCCTTCGTCCCAGAGAGCATGCGCCTCGCGATTCATGATCGTCGCGCAAGCGATCGCCGCCTGGTACTTGCCGGCCTGGGTGAGCAGCGCCCGCCCGTTGACGTCGCCGACGGCATACAGCCAGTCCTGGTGGGTCGGGACCCTCATCCGGTCGTCGACTCCGATCGTCTTGCCGGGCGCCAGGTCGACCGTCTCCAGGCCGAGGTCGCCGGTGTGCGGCGTGCGCCCGACGGCCACCAGCAACTCGTCGCTGATCAGTGTCTCGCCGTGCTCCAGGGTCAACTCCAGCTTGCCGTCCCGACGGGCCGCCTGGACCGCCTTGGCGCCCGTGCGCACGTCGACGCCGAAGGCGCGCAGCGCACCCTCCAGCAGCTCGGACGCGAATGGCTCCTCGGTGGGCAGCAGCGCGGTTAGTGCTTCGACCAACGTGACCTTCGCCCCCAGCGAGGACCATGCCTGCGCCAGTTCGCAGCCGACCGCTCCCCCGCCGAGCACGGTCAGGCGCTCGGGCACCTGCTTGCTGGTGGTGCCCAGCCGGTTGGTCCAGGGCGAGATCTCGGCCAGTCCGGGAATCGGCGGGATCGCGGCGCCGCTGCCGGTGGCGATCACCACGGCGCGACGCGCCTGCAGCAGTTCGTCTCCGACCACCACCCGTCGCTCGCCGTCAAGGCGAGCCTGTCCGCGCACGAGCGTGATCGAGCGGTCCTCCAGCCACGGCATCTGGACCGCGTCGTCGAGATCGTGGATCACCTGGTCGCGGCGATCCAGGACCGCTTGGGGGTCCAGATCGCCGGTGACGGCCTCTGCCGCCCCCGGAACACGCGCGACCTCGGCCAGCAGCTCACCCGGGCGCAGCAGCGCCTTGGATGGCATGCAGGCCCAGAATGCGCACTCGCCCCCGACGAGCTCCCGCTCGACCAGACATACATCCAGACCCTCGTCGGCCAGGCGACCGGCGCTCACCTCCCCGGCGGGGCCGGCACCGATGACGATCACGTCGTGTTCGGACATCCGCCCCCAGCGTATTGCGCGCTAGGAAACCTCGCGGAGCTTGCCCGTCTCGACCTCGTAGACGAAGCCGCGCACCGACTCCTTGTGCGGGATGAACGGGGAGGCCGCGATCCGCGCGATCGACTGGCGCACGTCACGGTCGAGATCCGGGAACGACTCCGCGGCCCATTCGGGCTTGATGCCCGTCTCCTTTTCGATTGACGCCTTGAAGTCGTCGTCGGTGAAGGTCAACATGCCGCAGTCGGTGTGGTGGATGAGGATGACCTCCTCGGTCCCGAGCAGCCGCTGCGAGATCGCCAGCGAGCGGATCGCGTCATCGGTGACGATGCCGCCAGCGTTGCGGATCACATGCGCGTCGCCCTCCTTCAGGCCGAGCGCGCCATAGACGTTCAGCCGCGCGTCCATGCAGGCCACCACTGCGACCTTGCTGCCGGGGGGCATGGGCAGATCGGCCTGATCAAACGATGCGGAATAGGACTTGTTGTTGGCCAGCAGATCGTCGGTCGTGCTCACGTCGTCTCTCCTTCGGCGCGTTGGCGGGAACGCCCCAACCTAGCATCTTAACTGATCTTGTCGGGATTGCCGGTTGTTCACGACAACGGCGCTCGGCGCGGCTAGCGTGAGCGCCGTGCCCGATGTCATCACATCTGCGCCCGCGCGGCTCGCCGAGTCGGCGCTGGCCGAGTTCCTGGCCGAACGGGCGCCGCGGGTGGCGTTCTACTCCGAGGATCGTGGTCTGGTCGCGCCGCCGGACGCCACCGACGTGCTCGTCGTCGACCCGATCGACGGCACCCGCCCCGCGATGGCGGGACTGGAGTCGGCATGCGTGGCCGTCGCGCTGGCCCCGCTGGGTGACGGCAATCCGACGATGGCCGACGTCAGCGAGGCCTGCGTGGTCGAGATCAAGTCGGGACACCTGTTCCTGGCCAGGTCCGGCGCCGGCGTGGTGCAGTCAACCGTCCCGGTGGCGCTGAGCACGAACCGCGACGTGCGACGGATGTTCTGGGGCTACGGCTTCCGCGGCCGTCCGGCGCGGGCCACCGCCGAGCTCTTGGCCGAGCTGATCGACGCCTCGTCGGTCGGCGGGGGGACGTTCGAGCTGGGGTCTCAGGCGTTCGTGATGACGCGCATCGTCACCGGTCAGCTGGATGCCGTGATCGAGGTCGGCTCGCGGATGATCGACGACGTACCGGGGCTGCGACGGTCGTTTGAGCGCGTCGGGGGCGGCCGGGTGCTCAACAACTCGCCTTATGACCTGGCCGCTCCGTGGCTGTGCCTGCGCGAGGCCGGCGGGATCGTGACCGACGGCTGGGGCCGGCCGCTGGACGACCGGCCACTGCTCGGCTCGGGGCACGCCTTCCAGATGTCGTCGATCTCGGCGGCCAACCCGGAGCTGCACCGGGTTCTGGTGGCAGCGGTCGATGCCGGGATCGACCGGCTGGCCGCAGGCGGCGGATATGGTCAGGAGGGCGACAATGTCGACTGACACCCCCCTCGTCCTGGTTTCCAACCGCGGCCCGGTCACCTTCCAGGAGGGTGGCGAGATCAAGCGCGGCACGGGCGGCCTGGTCACCGCGCTGATTGGATTGGCCTCGCACCGCCCGGTGACCTGGGTGGCCTCGGCGATGACCGATGCCGATGTGGAGGCAGCCGAACGCGCCGACGGCCGCCCGTTCCCGGTGCACACCGACGACGGCAACGAGTACCGCGTCAAGCTGGTGGCCTCTGACCCGGCCGCCTACGAGGGCTTCTACAGCATCATCGCCAACCCGCTGCTGTGGTTCATCCAGCACTACCTGTGGGATCTGAGCAACGCCCCGGACATCCGCCGCAATGAGACCGAGGCATTCGAGTTCGGCTACAACGCCGTCAACGAGGACCTGGCGCGGGCGGTGCTCGACGAGGTGCAGGAGATCGAGAAGCCGGTGGTGATGGTCCACGACTACCACCTGTACACGCTGCCCGGCCTGATCCGCCGCGAGCGCCCCGACATCTTCCTGCATCACTTCGTCCACATCCCGTGGAGCCAGTCGGATTCATGGCGCGTGCTGCCGTCCACGATTCGCCGCGAGATCTACGAGGGGATCCTCTCCAACGACATCGTCGGCTTTCACACCCGCTCCTATCGGCGCAACTTCCTGCAGTGCTGCGAGGATCTGATGGGGCTCGAGGTCGACCACGAGGCCGGGGTGGTCCGGATCGAGGACCGCGAGGTCTGGGTCAGGGCTTATCCACTGCCGATCGACTCCGGCGCAGTTCAGGCCGTCGCCCAGCGGGCGCGGGTGCGCGAGTTCGAGGGCGAACTGCTGCGCCGCCGGCGCGACCACCTGATCCTGCGCGTCGACCGCGCCGACCTGAGCAAGAACGTCCTGCGCGGCTTCGGCGCGTTCGACACCTTCCTCGAGCAGCATCCGGAGTTCCGCGAGAAGGTCACGTTCATCGCCCAGCTGATGCCTTCCCGGACCGACGTCGCGGAGTACGCCGAGTATCTAGAGCGGATCGAGGCCGTGGTGGCCGTGGTCAACCACCGCCACGGCTCCCCCGATTGGATGCCGATCCAGCTCAAGCTCCGAGATGACCTGGAGGAGGCGGTGGCCGCCTACAAGCACTACGACCTGCTGATGGTCAACGCGATGTTCGACGGGATGAACCTGGTCGCCAAGGAGGGCCCGCTGGTCAACCAGCGCGCCGGGGTCTCGATCCTGTCGGAGAACACGGGCGCCCACGAGGAGCTCGGCGAGTATTCGCTGTCGGTGAACCCGTTCGACATCCAGGAGCTGGCCGACTCGATCCACGCCGCCCTGACGATGTCCTACGAGGAGCGCCAGCGCCGCCACGAGGGCCTGATCTCGATCGTGACCGCCCGCAACCCCGGGGACTGGATCGATGACCAGCTGGCCGACATCCGCGCCAGGGAGAGGTCGATGGCGGCCAGCCGGACAACTGATTGAGCTTGGGTTTCGGTTAGTCGGGTGCGGGCGTGGTCGCGATCGGACGCGGCGTTGGTGGCGAGCGAGCGTGGCAGTGTTTGGGCTGCTGGCGCCCCGACCCGAGCTGAAATCGCACAAAATCCGCCACTCGAGGCGATCCGCTAGGGGATGTGGGTCTCCGATCGTGGAAACGACCACCCGGCTCCCACACCCTCGCCGAACCGCCTTTGATTGGGACGAATTGCCTGTTTTCTGCGACCGGCGCGGGAACTCCGTCAGTCGCACGCGGTCAGCCCGGCCCGAGGATCGAGCGCACGAGGCCGGGAGCCTCCGCTGCCGCGAACGGGCGACCGGTCATCAGCCGCCGGTAGAAGATCACGCCCAGCAGCGCAATCGTCGCCTGCCCGGGATCCACCGCCGGCGCCAGCTCGCCCTCGCGAACCCCGCGAGCGATCAGATCGACGAGCGCCCGACGGCGGTCAGCGCAATAGCGGTGAAAGGACTCGCGCACCCGGGGGTCGCGCTCGGCGCCCTCGATCATCGCCGGGATGCAGCGACTGAACAGGGAGTCGGCGACGACGTCGGCGACGTGGCCCAGCAGCATCACCACCGAGTCGCGGACCGGAGCTGCGCCGAGGTCGGGAACCAGCCGCTCGTGGAAAGTCTCAAACGCGTCCGCGATCAGCGACAGCTTGTCGGACCAATGTCGGTAGATCGTTGATTTGGCCACCCCCGCGCGGCCAGCCACGCCTTCCATCGTGACGCCGCCGTAGCCGCGGTCCGCCAGCTCCCGGACCGCCGCCTCGAGGATCAGGAGGCGAGAGCGTTCTACGCGGGGATCGGTCGTGTTAGGGGTCGGCATCTATGAAACGTTGACGTAGCGCTGCGAAACGCTTACGTTCTATAGAACCAGGCTATCCCGAGGAGGGGACCGATGCCCACCGTGAGTGTGCGCTACATCGTCGACGACGTCGACGCCGCGATCGACTTCTACTGCCGGCAGCTCGGGTTCCACGAGGACATGCACCCCGCCCCGGCGTTCGCGATGCTCTCGCACGGAGACCTGCGGCTCGTGTTAAGCGCTCCCAGCGGCGGTCCCGGCGGCGGCCAGGCGATGCCCGACGGCACGCTCCCCACGCCGGGCGGCTGGAACCGCTTCCAGCTCGAGGTCGACGACCTCGACGAGACCGTCGCCGGGCTGCGCGAGGGCGGTACACGGTTTCGCAACGAGATCGTCACCGGGGTCGGCGGCCGGCAGATCCTCGTCGAGGATCCGTCCGGTAACCCGGTGGAACTGTTTGAGCCCACCCGTGCCGAAGCTCGGCTCGGCTGAGGGTTCGCGGCCTGTCGCGCCGCACCGGACGGTCGAGAGCGAGGCGCCGGAAACCGTCCGTTTGGTGGCCAGAGCGCCTGCGCCTCGTGCCCGCGATACGCCCACGGGCCGTCACGACGCACGCGCTATAGTCGGCCGCCGCCCGTCCTGCGGGCGTTTCTCATGGCCCCACCCCCCCGCGTATATGACCTGATGCTCGTGCTCTCGACCACCGTCGAGGAAGAGCGCCGCGCCAAGATCGTCGCCGACGTCGAGGCTCAGATAACCGGCGCCGGCGGGAACGTGGAGCGCAAGGATGACTGGCACACCCGTCCGCTGGCGTTCGAGATCCGCCACCAGGCGGAGGGCGAGTACCACCTGCTGCAGTTTACCGGCCCGACATCGGTGCTGGAGGGGCTCTCGCATAACCTGCGCATCGATGACGCGGTGCTGCGCTTCCGCGTCATCAAGGTGCTCCCCGGTACCCCGCCGCCGCCCGACCAGGCGCCGCCGGTGCTTGCCGGCGCCGGCTCAGCTCCGGCCGCCCCCGAGTCCTGAGACCCGGCCCGCCCGGCGGCCGGGCCGCTGACGACGGGCTCGGGCCTGCTGAGCAGGCTGTCGCCGTCGATATGTGGCGCAACTGTGACGGCGTGCGATGCCGCCGTGCCAGAGGTGAAACGTTTCCGCCCATTTTCCGCGTAGCGCGCCGGTTGCCGTCTGGCACGCCCATAAACTCGATCACAAGCTTGAAAACATCCCAGGAGGAAGGAGCCACCCCATGGCTGGCAGCAACATCAATCGAGTGGTCATCACCGGCAACCTCACCCGTGATCCCGAGTCCCGCACCCTGCCGAGCGGCACGTCACTGTGCTCGCTGCGGGTCGCATGCAACGGGCGGCGACGCAACGCCAGCACGAACGAGTGGGAGGATCAGCCCAACTACTTCGACGTCACCGTGTGGGGCGCGCAGGGTGAGAACTGCTCGCGGTTCCTGAGCAAGGGACGCCCCGTGGCGGTCGACGGGCGCCTGCAGTGGCGTGAGTGGACCGACAAGGAGGGGCAGAAGCGCCAATCGGTCGACATCGTGGCCGATTCCGTGCAGTTCCTCGGCGGACGTGACGACGCTGGCAACGGCGGCAACGGCGGCAACGGGTTCTCGAGCAGCACACGCGCGACCGAGAGCGACGTCCCGATCGACACCGGTGACTTCGAGCGCACCCCGGTGGGCGCGGGAGCCGACGAGGACATTCCGTTCTAGCTCAGGGTGGTGGTCAGGAGCCGACGAGGGCATTCCGTTCTCGTGGTCTAGACTCACGCAGGCAAAAGACGAGTTAGGCTGGTTTCAGTGGCAAAGCAACGTAGACGACCGGTGCGCCGGCGCGACCGCAAGGGTGGAACAACCTCCACCCGGCGCAAGTCGTGTCCGTACTGCCGCGACAAGATCGAGCAAGCGGACTTCAAGGACGTGACGATGCTGCGTCGGTTCATCTCCGATCGCGGCAAGATCCGCTCGCGTCGCATCACGGGTGCGTGCCGTCGCCACCAGAGCCAGGTCGCTCGCGCGGTCAAGCGAGCCCGCGAGCTGGCGCTGCTGCCATATGTAGCCGAGGGCAGCGATCATCCCCGTGGGCGTGGCGATCGCGGTGACCGCGGCGACCGCGACCGCGACCGGTAGACGAGGGCACGACGATGCCGCAGGCGATCCTGCTCGAGGACGTGGAGACGCTCGGCGAGCGCGGAACGGTGATTGACGTGTCCGCGGGCTATCTGCGCAACTACCTGGTCCCCCGCAAGCTGGCCGAGGCCGCGACTGAGAGCTCGATCAAGGTGGCTCGGCGCCGCCAGGCCGATGCCGAGCGCGCGGTGCGCGAGGCGGAGGACCGAGCCCGTGAGAGCGCCTCGGTGCTCGGCCGCACGGTGCTGACGATCAGCCAGCAGGCGGGCGACGACGGCCGGCTGTTCGGCTCGGTCACGACTCAGGACATCGCTGACGCGATCCGTGATGCCCGAGGCATCAAGCTCGACCGCCGCAAGATCCACCTCGACGACCCGATCCGCAACGTCGGGACGTACATGGTCGTGGTCGAGATCGCCGACGAGGTTACGGCGGCGGTCAAGACCATGGTCGTCGCGGCCTAACCGCGCCTGCGGCCGGTCCGACACCCGGGACTCACGCCGCACTACCCGGGACTCACGCCGCACTGCGGCAGTTCGAACCCCGGAGCCCCGGATGCCCTCGGGGATACCTGGCGGTACCTCATGGCTCCGACCGCCTGATCTGAGCTTGGCGTGGTTGGCGCCGCTTTCAGCGCTCGCGGGGGCTCAGGACGGGCTTGACGTCGATGATTGGGGTACCGTCGATCGCCTCGAGGTCGCGCACCCGGATCCGGCTGGACTCGACGGCGACGATCCGTACGCGGTGCAGCCCGATCGGATTGGGCCGGTCGGGCGAGCGGGTGCTGAACACGCCCTCCTCGGCGTGGTGAAGGCTGCCGCGCGGATGCACGCGCCGGACGTCACGGTCAGCGAAATGCAGCCAGGTCAGGACCAGGACCTCATCGCCGGGGTGCAGATCCGTGATGCAAGTCGCGGTCTCGTCGTTGAACACGAGCCACGCCTCGGGCGCACCCTCGCGGCCCTGCAAGGGTGCGATTGCACGGGAGACGAGCGAGGACTGGACGTGCCCGACCGGACGCAGCTCGAAGCGGTCGTCTGGCATCTCGCGATCACAGCACAACAGCGTTGCTTTCGCTGTGAGGCACGGGCGGGCTCCGGGTAGCTTCCTGGCAGCATGGCCACCGAGACCACCACCGACACCAGAGCACTCGGCGACTACTTCCTGCTCGATCAGCTGCTCTCCGAGGACGAACGCGCGATTCGCGACCGGGTGCGCGAGTTCGGCGATGGCGAGGTGCTGCCGATCATCAACGGGTACTGGGAGCGCGCCGAGTTCCCGTTCGAGCTGGTGCCCAAGCTGGCCGCGCTGCAGATCGCGGGGACCACGATCGAGGGCTATGGCTGCCCCGGCATGTCGCGCCTCGCCGCCGGGGTCGTCGCTCGCGAGCTGGCCCGCGCCGACGGCAGCATCAACACCTTCTTCGGCGTGCACTCGGGCCTCGCCATGGGAGCGATCGATCTGCTCGGCTCCGAGGCGCAGAAGCAACGCTGGCTGCCGGCGATGGCCAAGCTCGAGCAGCTCGGAGCCTTCGGCCTGACCGAGCCCCAGCACGGCTCGGACTCGGTGGCGCTGGAGACCACGGCGCAGCGCCGCGGCGACGAGTACGTCCTGGACGGGACCAAGCGCTGGATCGGGAATGCGTCGTTCGCCGACGTGATCATCATCTGGGCGCGCGACGAGGCCGGTGACGTCGGCGCCTACCTCGTCGAGAAGGGAACGCCCGGTTTTGACCCTTCGAGCGTAATCGGGGGCAAGATCGGCAAGCGCGCCGTCTGGCAGGCCGGGATCGCGCTCCAGGGCGTCCGCGTCCCGCTGGACGCCAAACTCGAGCACGCGCACACGTTCAAGGACGCCAACCGGGTGCTCAGCCAGACCCGCGGCGGCGCCGCCTGGGAATGCGTCGGTCATGCCACGGCCTGCCTGGAGGCCGCGCTCGCCTACGCCGCCGAGCGGACGCAATTCGGCCAGCCGATCGCCGGTTTTCAGATCGTCCAGGGCAAGCTCGCGACGATGGCCGCCGAGATGACGGCGATGCAGCTCTACTGCTTCCGCCTCGCCCAGTTGCAGGAGAGCGGCGCAATGACCAGCGAGATGGCCTCACTGGCCAAGCTGCACAACGTGCGCCGGGCCAAGCTCGTCTGCTCCGAGGCGCGCGACATCCTCGGGGGCAACGGACTGCTACTGGAGTATCACGTCTCGCGTCATCTCACCGATATGGAGATCGTCGACACCTACGAGGGCACCGACACGATCCAGTCGCTGATCGTCGGGCGTGACCTGACCGGCATCTCAGCCTTCACCTAGAGGGTCGCGGTCGGAATCGTAAGTAGATACCCCTCGCTACGCTGGCGATCATGAGTCAGGCGGAACTTCCGCGCGGGCTCGGCGGGCGTGTCCTCGGCCAGATGATGGCGTTCGTGAATGCCGACATGGAGCGCCAAGCCGTCGATCAGCTCGAGCTTGACGGGACCGAGCGTGTGCTGGCGGTCGGCTTCGGCGCGGGGGTCGGCCTGGTCCACGTCGCCCGCCGGATCGGTGGCGAACGCGCAGCCGGCATCGAGCCGTCGGCGCTGATGCTCGATCGGGCGCGACGGCGTCTGTCGCAGAACGGAGTGTCGGCGTCGACGTGCGGCTCGCTCCCGTTGAACGGATTCCCTGGCCTGACGACAGCTTCGATGCCGTCGTCAGCGTCACCAACATTCAGTCCTGGGACTACTCGCCCGCTCTTTGGCAGCTGGGGCGGGTGATGCGCCCTCGCTTAACGCTAAGCATTGCCGTCCACGCCGCGGGCCTGCGAAAGCGACTGGAGATCCGATCGACCGCGAATGCGGTGAAGGCGCTCGAGGGCGAGCTCGGGCAGGGCGGCTTCGAGCTCATCCGACAGCGCGTGGGTCGCGCCCGCAGCGGCGAGGCCGTCTGTCTGCTGCTCCGCCTGGGATAGCTGCGGCTGAAACCGCGGGCGGCGACCGACGACGAGGATGTGATGACCTGAGCCTAGGCTTCCCGTATGCCACGCCGCCCGCTGCTCCTGATCGCCGGCCTCGGTTGCCTGCTTGTCGGCGCCGGGGCTGCACCCGCCGCGCGGTCGAGCGCTGCTTCCAGCCGCGTGGTGGGGCGGGGAACGGCAGCCAGTTGCACCTCGGCCGCTGTCGTCGCGGCAGTGCACGCCGGCGGGATGATCCGGTTCTCCTGTGGGCCTCGGCCGGTCACGATCCGGATGGACACGACGGCCAAGGTCATGGACGCCAGCCGGCGGGTCGTCCTTGACGGTGGCGGGTTGGTGGCGCTGAGCGGTGAGCGCCGTCACCGGATCCTGTACATGGATACCTGCGATCCAGCGCAGACGTGGACGACGCCTCACTGCCAGGACCAGGCCTCCCCGCAGCTGGTTATCGAGAATCTTCGCCTCATCGACGGGGACTCGACCGGTCAGCGCTTTGACGGTGGCGGCGGCGGCGCGATCTTCGCTCGCGGCGGCCGACTGCGGATCGTCAACTCCACGTTCGCCGGTAACCGCTGCGAGCGAAATGGGCCGGACATCGGCGGCGGCGCGGTCCGGGCGCTGTCGCAGTCCCAGGGCCTCCCGGTGTATGTCGTGCACAGCCGCTTCACCGCCAACGTATGCAGCAACGGCGGCGCCCTGAGCAGCATCGGCGTCTCCTGGACGGTGCTCGGCAGCCGTTTTGAGGCCAACCGCGCGATTGGCAGCGGCGCCAATCCCGCGCGGGCCGGCACCCCTGGCGGCGGCAGCGGTGGCGCGATCTACAACGACGGGGGCCGGATGACCCTCTCGATTGCCGGCAGCCTATTCACCGACAACCACGCGACCGAGGGCGGCGGCGCGATCTTCTTCGTCAGCGACGACCGCACCGGAACGATGGAGATCACCGACAGCACGCTCCAGCACAACCTCAACGACCGGTTTCACACGGCCGGTCTGCCCGGAATCTATTTCCTCGGCGCGCATGACCCGGCGATCACCCGCTCGGTCCTGCGCTGAGCCCCGTCTCGGCTGCGCGCGGAAACGTCCGCTGCTAGCGGGATGATGGTTGGCCCGCTTCTGATCGCAAACCTAGACTCGTCCAAGCCGTGAGCGCGCTGCAGAGCATCGCCGTCCCGCCCCACAATCTCGATGCCGAGCGATCGGTGCTGGGCGCCGTGTTGCTGGACGAACGCCACCTGCACTCGCTGCTGGTCGAGGAGCAGCTGCGCCCGCAGCACTTCTATCGCGAGCAGCACGGCGCCGTGTTCGCGGCGATGCTCGAGCTGTATGAGAAGGACCGCAAGATCGACCATCTCACGGTCTCCGAAACGCTGCGCCAGCACGGCAAGCTCGACGAGATCGGCGGCGCGGCGGCGATCGACGAGTTGGCCGGCTGGGTGCCGGCGGCCGGTCACGCACGCGAGTACGCGGGGATCGTGCATGACAACTTCAAGCTGCGCTCGCTGCTGACGGCCTCGTATCAGATCCAGGCCAGCGTGCTGTCGCGGGAGGCGCCGGCGCGCGAGCTGGTGGAGCAGGCGGAGCGCTCGGTGCTGGAGGTCGCGACCGACGACCGCCAGAAGAAGATCCGCTCGATCCGGGAGATCCTCGACGAGGAGACCGACAAGCTGCACCGGCTGTCGGTGTCCAAGACGGCCCTGACGGGGACGCCGTCGGGCTTCAAGGACATCGATGACAAGACAGGCGGCTTCCAGCCCGGCAACCTGATCGTCCTCGCGGCCCGGCCGTCGATGGGCAAGTCGGCGCTGGTGGCCAACATCGCCGAGAACGCGAGCCTGGCGGGCAATGGCGTGGCCCTGTTCTCGTTGGAGATGTCCGAGTCCGAGCTCGCCCAGCGGTTCGTCGCCTCCCAGGCGCGAATCAAGGGTGAGGATCTGCGCCGGGGCAAGGTGGCCGAACGGGAGTGGCCGAAGATCCTCGAGGCCTGTGACCGCCTCTCAGCGGCGCCGATGTTCGTCGACGACTCCAGCGACACCGGCGTCCTGGAGGTCCGCGCTAAGTGCCGGCGGCTGCACAGCCAGATCGAGGGCGGCCTGGGGCTGATCATCGTCGACTACCTGCAGCTGATGCGCTCCGAGGGCCGGATCGAGAGCCGCGTGGAACAGGTGTCGCAGATCAGCCGCGGTCTCAAGGGCCTGGCGCGCGAGCTGAACGTGCCCGTGATCGCCCTGTCGCAGCTCAGCCGCGCGGTCGAGCAGCGGGGGGGCGAGAAGAAGCCCGTGCTCTCCGATCTTCGCGAGTGCGTGACCGGAGACACCCTGGTGTTGCTCGGCGACGGTCGGCGGATGCCGATCCGGGAACTCGTCGGCTCCACGCCCGAGGTGCTGGCGCTCGATGACCGCCACCGGGTGATCAAGGCGCGCAGCGACGCCGTGTGGCCGGTGGGCCGTCGTCCGGTGCTGAAGCTGCGCCTGGCATCCGGCCGGACCCTCCGGGCCACCGGGAAGCATCGTGTGCTGTCCGGCGAGGGCTGGACACGGATGTCTCAGCTGAGTGCCGGCGACCGCGTAGCGCTCGGCCGGCGGATCCCGGAGCCCGCCGACGCCGAGCACTGGTCCAACGCTCGGGTGGAGCTGCTCGGCCAGATGATCGGCGATGGCAGCTATCTGAAGCACCAGCCGATGCGCTACACGACCGCCTCGGAGGACGATTCCCGCACCGTGGCTCGGGCGGCGCGCCAGGAATTCGGAGCCACCGTCACCCGATATGCCGGACGTCGGTCCTGGCACCAGCTGCTGATCTCCGGTAACGGAAATCGCTGGCACCCCGCGGCGGTGGGCGCATGGTTCAAGGAGCTCGGCATCTTCGATCAGCGTTCAGTTGAGAAGCGGATCCCGGCGGCGGCGTTCAGGCTCGAGAACCAGCAGATCGCGCTGCTGCTGCGCCATCTCTGGGCGACCGATGGTTGCATCTGGGCGGGCAAGGTCCGCCGCGGCAAGTTCGCGACCCGCGTGTACTACGCGACCGCGAGCGAGGACCTCGCCGCCGACGTGGCTGCCCTGCTGCTGAGACTCGGCATCGTGGCGCGAACCGGCCGGAGCAGGACCGGGGAGCGGACGATGTACAGCGTCGGTGTCTTCGGAGCGGCCAACCAGCTGCAGTTCCTGCTCACCGTCGGCGCAGTCGGACCCAGGGTCCCCGGAGCTCGCGCGCTGTCGATGCTCCTGCCGGGCACCAACGCGAACGTCGACACGCTGTCGCTCCAGCCCTGGGAGGCAGCTCAGGGCATCTCGACCCGCGCGATGGCAGCCATGCGCGGCACCGCGGTCAGCAGCGCCCACTTCAAATTTGCTCCGTCGCGGAACACGATGACCAGTTACGCAAGCTTGTTGAAATCAACGGCTCTCGCCGACACCGCCAGTAGCGACGTCTTCTGGGATCGCGTGATCGCAATCGAGCCAGCGGGCGAGCAAGCAGTCTTCGACCTCACGGTTCCCGGCCCGGCGTCGTGGCTGGCCGACGGCGTTGTTACTCACAATTCCGGTGCGATTGAACAGGATGCAGATCTCGTGATGTTCATCTACCGCGATGAGTACTACGAGAAGGAGTCCGAGCGCCAGGGCGAAGCCGACATCATCATCGCCAAGCACCGCAACGGGCCGGTCGGCGAGGTCGTGTTGACGTTTCAGAAGGAGTACCCGAAGTTCGCCAACTACGCCGGCGAGCGGTTCGGGTCATGAGCGATCAATGCGCGTTTGACCTGTGCGACGGCTCGGGGTTCGTCATCGACGTGGACACCAACACGGCCTATGACTGCCGCTGCCGAGCGCAGCGGGTGGCCCGGGCGAAGGCTCGGAACCTGTCGGCGGTGATCCCGCGGCGCTACCGTGACGTCGCGTTCGAGCGCCCGCCGGTGACCGACATCGATCCCCAGATCGTGACCGCAACGCGGCGGTATGCGGCCACGATCGAGGATCAGCTCGACGCCGGGCGCGGCCTGTGGTTCATGGGCCCGGTCGGCACCGGCAAGACGACGCTGGCGATGCTGGTCTCCAAGGCGGCCTCCGATGCTGGACGCTCGGTGGCGATCTACTCGCTGCCGCGACTGCTGAACGAGATCCGCGACACCCACCGCGCTGAGCGCTCGCACGTGGACCTGCTGGACCGGCTGACCGCGGTCGATCTGTTGCACATCGACGATGTCGGCGCCGAGCGGACCACCGACTGGGTGCTCGAGGAGCTCTACTCGATCGTCAATGCGCGCTATGAGGATGAGCGCTCGATCGTGATCACCACCAACATCCTCGACCGCGAGGCCCTGTGCCAGCAGATCAGCGGGCGCACGGTGTCGCGGCTGACCGAGATGTGCGACGAACTGCCGCTGCTCGGACACGACCACCGGATGGATCTAGCCGGCTGAGTAGGCGCGTGTATGAGATTCGCGTCCAACGTTTGTCCAGGCGCGTTTGGATGGCGATGAGTATCGTGCGATGAACGGCGCCACCATCGGAGAGACGATCACGCCCGTGGAGGCGCTGGCCGAGCTGGCACGCAGTTCCCGAGAGGATCCGCTGGACGTGGTGCTGAGCACGGTGGCCGAGACCGTGCACCAGATCGCTGGATTTGAGTCCGTCGTCGTCAACGTGTTTCGCCCCGCCTGGGACGACTACGCGGTGGCGCTGGCGATCGACACCCCCGACGGGCGCGCCGCGCTGGAGGGCACGACCAATCCCCGCGACACGTTTGACCGTCTCGCGACCCACGCGGATGAGCGCCTGCCGGGCGTGTACTTCGCGCACGACGCCGGCTTCTGGGAGGGCATCGCGCACGTCTACTACAACCCGGAGTGGACGCAGAGCGAAGATCCCGAGGCCTGGCAGTTCTACGACGGATTGTTCGTCGAACTCCGTGACTCCAGCGGCGCGATCCTCGGAAACCTGTGCGTGGATGACCCGGTCAGCGGCCGCCGCCCCACCGACGGCGACCTGCGGCTGCTGCGAGCGATCTGTTCGCACGCCGAGCACGCGCTGGACAATGTCCGGCGCACCGCGCGAGCCGCCGAGATGGCCGGCTTCCAGGCTCGGCTGCTGGTGGCGAGCTCGAGCCTGACGGCGTCGGTGACCACGCCGGCACTGCTGCAGACCGTCTGCGAGACGATCGTCCCCGGGCTCGGGTTCGAGCGCGTGGCAGCCTATCGGCGCGGCGATCGACCGGGAACGCTGGAGCTGTGCGCCACCGCTGGCTGGGAGTCCCGTCGGCAATTGGCCCCGACGCTGGCCAGCGCGGCCGTGGAGGAGCTGCTGAGCCCGGCCGGCGAGCGCTTTGGCTGCTGGTTGCTGCCGTCCGCGCGGCTGTTCCCCGCGGTCACAACGCCGGGTGAGGAGCGCTCGCAGCGCGGAGGCCGCGGGCCGCTGGCCTGGCACGACGAATGCCTGGCGGTCCCGACTCGAGCGCCCGATGGGGCACTCAGCGGGCTGGTCGTGATCGAGGATCCGGCCGACCGGCTGCTCCCCAGCAATCCCAAGCGGCGGATCCTGCGCGTGCTCGTCGACCACGTATCAGCGGTCCAGGGCGGCATCGAGACCCGGGAACGGCTGCACTATCTCGCCACCCACGACCCGCTGACCGGCGTGCGCAACCGTCGCAACCTGACCGAGCTGCTGGAGACCGAGCAGGACGTGGCGCTGCTGATCTGCGACCTGGACAAGTTCAAGCTGGTCAACGACGCCTACGGGCACGAGGTCGGCGACCGTGTCCTGATGCGCTTCGGCGAGCTGCTGCGCGAGCTCGCGCGCGACACCGATGTGCCGATGCGGCTCGGTGGCGAGGAGTTCTGCATGCTGTTGCCTCAGACCAGCCGCGCCGGGGCGCTCGCCACCGCCGAGCGGCTGCGAGCCGAAACCGCGCGACGGATGCGGGAGCTCGTTCCCGAGGGCGTCACCGTGTCGATCGGCGTCGCGGTCAGCAGCCACGGAGTGCTCGACGCCCGCGGCCTGTTGGCTGCCGCTGACCGAGGCCTGTATGCCGCCAAGGCCGCCGGGCGCGATCGGGTCTTGTCCGGCTCAGTATGAGGACGCGGTCCCGGCCCTGAGATACTCGCTTTATGGGAGCCCGCTACACCTCTGAACTCGCCGAACTGCTCGCGCCGGACGTGCTCAGCCGTTTCCAAGCGTACGTGCGGATCGACACACAGTCAACGCGCGACCGCACGACGTCGCCGAGCACCCCGGGCCAGCTGGAGCTCGGCCGGCTGCTGACCGCCGAGCTGAGCGACGCCGGCCTGCAGGACACCGCGCTGGACGCGAACGGCTACGTGACCGCCACGCTGGCGGGGACGGCCGCCTCCGGACCGGTGATCGGCCTGATCGCGCACATGGACACCAGCCCCGATGCTCCGGGCCGGGGCGTGCAACCGATCGTGCACGATGACTACGGCGGCGACACGCTGACGCTGCCTCGCGCCGGCACCCGGCTGGATCCCGCGTCGATGCCGGCACTGGCGACCAAACTCGGCCACGACATCGTCACCGCCAGCGGCGACACCCTGCTTGGAGCCGACGACAAGGCCGGCGTGGCTGAGATCGTCGCCGCCGTCGCCCACCTGGCCGCCCATCCCGAGCTGCCACGTCCCACGCTGCGTGTCGCGTTCACCCCGGACGAGGAGGTCGGCGAGGGCGCAACCCTGTTTGACATCGAGCGGTTCGGGGCGCAGTGCGCCTACACGCTGGATGGCTCAGGGTTGGGGGGACTCGACGACGAGACGTTCTCCGCCGAGGAGGTGATCGCCACGATTCACGGCGTCGACGTCCACCCCGGCTACGGCACGGGCAAGCTCGTCAGCGCCCTACGCCTCGCCGCGCAGATCGTGGCGGCCTTGCCGTCAGACCGACTGACGCCCACGACGAGCTCGGGCCGTGAGGGCTTCATCCATCCCTATGAGCTGACCGGATCGGCCGCCACCGCGCAGATCCGCGCAATCATCCGCGACTTCGACGAGGACCTGATGCGCCAGCATCGCGACCTGTTTGAGCGGACGGCTCAGGACGTGGTGGCAGCCGCCCCCGGTGCCCAGCTAAAGCTCGTCGTCCGGCGCCAGTACCGCAACCTGCGCCAGTATCTCGACCCGGTGCCGCACGTGGTGCTCGCCGCCGAGACCGCCATCCGTGCCGAGGGTCTGGAGCCGGTGCGCAAGCCGATCCGCGGCGGCACCGACGGCTCGCGGCTGAGCGAGATGGGACTGCCGACGCCCAACATCTTCACCGGCGGCCACGAATATCACTCGGTCCGCGAGTGGGCGTCGGTCCACGACATGGCCGCCGCAGCGGCCACGATCATCCGCCTGGCCGAAGTCTGGGCCCGGTCCGATCCAGCCCCGCCGGGCCCGGGCGTGGCTGGTTTCAGCCAAACTGGGTCGGCTCGATGAGTCCCAGCGGCCCCAGCTCGCTGGCTTCGTTAGACGGAGAAATTATGCCCGCCGCCGAGGCGACGATCCCCGTCACCGACGAGGGCCTGATCCGGGGCGACGGCGCGTTCGAGGTGATCCGCGTCTACGACGGGCATCCCTACGCGATCGAGGAGCACATGGCCCGGCTGCAGCGCTCGGCCCACAACCTCCGCCTCGACCTCGATCTGGAGGCGGTGAGAGCGAGCGCGCATCGCCTGCTCGCCCACGCCGGCACCGGACCCGACCATCAGCTGCTGCGCGTGATGATCACCCGCGGTGGACGGCAGATTCTGCTCACCGAACAGATGCCGTCGACGCCCGACCGGGCGCGGCTGAAGTCGATCACCTACTTCCCCACCCGCATCCTGGACGGCGTCAAGTCGCTTTCCTACGCCGCGAACATGCTGGCCAGCCGACTGGCCCGCGAGCAGGGCTTTGACGATGCGCTGCTGGTCACGCCGCACGCGCGGGTCCTGGAGGCCCCGACGAGCTCGATCTTCTGGGTCAAGGACGGACAGTTGCTGACACCGCCCCTGGACGAACATATCCTCGCCTCGATCACGCGCGCGCTGGTGATCGACGTCGCCGGCGGCGAGGAGCAGGTGTGCACGCTGCCAGAGCTGATCGCCGCCGATGAGGTCTTCCTGGCCTCGACCGTGCGCGAGGTCCAGCCCGTTGCCGCGCTCGACGACCACGAGTTCACGGGTCCGACCCCCGTCGCTGAGCGGACGGCCGCGGGGGTCGCGGAGCGCATCCGCTCGGAGCTGCGCTCCTGAAGATCGTCACGGTCATCGGCAACCGCCCGCAGTTCATTAAGGCGGCGGCGGTGTCGGGCCCGCTGCGGCGCGAGCACACCGAGGTGCTGGTCCACACCGGCCAGCACTTCGACGACCGCCTATCAGCGATCTTCTTCTCCGAGCTCGGCCTGCCCGCCCCGGACCGCGAGCTCGGGATCGCGCTGGGATCGGCAAGCTCGCAGACGGCGCGCATGCTCGACGCGCTGCCGCCGGTGCTGGCCGAGCTGGAGCCCGACGCCGTGCTGGTCTACGGCGATACCAACTCGACGCTGGCCGGGGCGCTGGCGGGGGCGCAGGCGCAGATCCCGGTGGCGCACGTCGAGGCCGGCATGCGCTCGTTCGATCGCTCGATGCCCGAGGAGCTCAACCGGGTGCTCGTCGATCACGCCAGCTCGCTGCTGCTGTGCAGCAGCGAGGTAGCGATGACCAACCTCCGCCGCGAGGCGGTCGCCGGCGCCGCCGAGCTGGTCGGCGATGTGATGGTCGATGTCGCACTGGCCACCCAGCCGCATGCGCGCAAACGCGATGACCTCGTGCGCGCGCATGGACTCGAGCCCGGTGAGTACGTTCTGGCCACCGCGCACCGGGCGGGCAACGTCGACGACCCCGCGCGCCTGCATCGGCTCGTGCACCTGCTGAGCGCCGTCCCGCTGCCGGTCGTGCTGCCCCTGCACCCGCGGACGGCGGCTGCCCTGCGAGCGGCAGGCCTGGATGCGGAGCTGCGCCGGGCGACCCGAGTGATGGTCACCGAGCCGCTGGGCTACTTCGAGCTCACCGCGCTGCTCTGCCACGCGCGGGCGGCGTTGACCGATTCGGGCGGGTTGCAGAAGGAGGCCTACCTGGCCGGCGTCCCCTGCATCACGCTACGCGCAAACACCGAGTGGACCGAGACCGTGCAGCTGGGCTGGAACGTGCTCGTCGACCTCGACACCGCGGCGGTCCTGGCCGCGTTGAAAACGCCGCCGCCGGCGCTGCGCCCGCCGCTGTATGGCGATGGCCACTCGGGTCAGCGCGTCGTCGACGCGCTTACACTGCTGCGCCAATGAGCGACGGGCCGGCACAGGCAGGCGAGCGACTGCGCATCGGCGTGGCCGGGCTCGGCTATTGGGGTCCGAACCTGGCGCGCAACTTCGCGGCGATCCCGGGCTGCGAGCTGGCCTGGTGCTGCGACGCCGATCCCCAGCGCCGCGACCGCATCGCCCGGTTGTTCCCGACGGCGCGGCCCGCCGCAGAGCTGGAGCAGCTGCTGGCCGATGACACGCTGGACGCGGTGGCCCTGGCCACGCCGGTGCCGACCCATGCCGCGCTGGCCGTACGGGTGCTGGAGGCCGGCAAGCACTGCTTCGTGGAGAAACCGCTCGCGCAGTCCGTCGTCGACGCCGAGCGCGCGGTCACGGCGGCCGCGGCCAACGCGCGCGTACTGATGGTCGGTCACCTGCTCGAGTACCACCCCGGCGTGCTCAAGCTCAAGCAGCTGACCGACTCCGGCGAGCTCGGCGAGCAGGTCTTCTACATCTACGGCAACCGTCTGAACCTCGGCAAGCTGCGGGCCGACGAGAACGCACTGTGGAGCCTGGGCGCCCACGATGTGTCGGTCGTCCTGCATCTCGCCGGCGAGGAGCCGATCGAGATGTCGGCCCACGGCGAGTCATACGTGCGCGCTGGGGTGCAGGACGTCGTCTTCTGCTTCCTGCGCTTTCCCTCCGGGCTGGTCGCCCATCTGCACCTGTCATGGCTTGACCCGCACAAGGAGCGGCGCTTCACCGTCGTCGGGTCGCGCCGCATGGCGACGTTTGACGATATGGAGCTCGAGCGCAAGCTCACCGTGTACGACAAGGGCTTTGACGAGGACTCCCGGACCTACGGGGAGTACATCACCCGCAGCGGAGGTTCGTTCTCCCCGCAGATCGCCAACATCGAGCCGTTGCGCGCGGAGTGCGAGCACTTCGTGGAGTGCGTGCGCAGCGGGCAGACCCCGCGCTCGGACGGCGCCAGCGGACTGCGCGTCGTGCGGGTGCTCGAACAGTTGCAGCGCTCGCTCGACGAGGCTCGTACGCGGGTGGGGGCAGCCGATGCCTGAGCCGCCGGTGAGCCGGCCCGACGGAGCCTACGTCTCGCCGACCGCGTCGCTGGCGCCCGACGTGACGCTGTCACCCGGCGCTGTGATCCACGACGGCGTGACCGTCGGCGCCCGCGCCACGATCGGCTCCGGCGCCGTGCTGCACGCCGGCACGCAGCTCGGCGACGGCTGCCTGGTGGAGGACACCGCGGTGCTGGGCAAGCGACCGCGGCTGCGGCCCGGATCCAGCGCCGCCGGCGCGGTCGGGGCGCTGCAGGTGGGTAACGGCGTGACGATCTGTGCCGGCGCGGTCCTGTACGCCGGCGCGCGGCTCGGCGCGGGCGTGATCATCGGTGATCAGTCACAGGTCCGCGAGCGGGCCGTCGTCGGCGAGGGAACGGTACTCGGCCGCGGCTCGACGATCGACTTCGAGGCGCGGGTCGGTGCGCGCGTCCTGATCCAGACCCTGGTCTACGTCACCGGCGGCGCGGTCGTGGAGGACGATGTGTTCATCGGCCCGGGCGTGATGACGACCAACGACGACGCGATGGGTCGTCATCCGCGCGGCGAGCCGCTGCGGGGGCCGGTGCTGCGCCGCGCCTGCCGGGTCGGCGGGGGGGTCACCCTGACTCCCGGCGTGGTCATCGGTGAGGAGGCGTTCGTGGCCGCCGGGGCGCTCGTGACCCGCGATGTCGCGCCCCGCGACGTGGTCATGGGAGTGCCGGCGCGAGTGATCCGGCGGGTGAGCGACGAGGACCTGCTGGAGCGCTGGACCTGAGCCCGAGGCGCGCTCAGGCCGCCAAGCGGATCGCGGTGCCGTCGCCGTCACCGGTCCAGATCACCTGGTCGCGGCCTGGTCCGACGCCGATCAGTGCGATCTTGACCCCGACGAACTCGGCGACGAAGCGCAGGTAGTCGCGGGCGGCCTGGGGAAGGTCTGACTCCGAGCGGCACTCACTCAGGTCCTCGGTGAAGCCCGGCATCTCCACGTACTCGCCGGCGGCATGGTGCAGCACCGTCTGGTGATACGGGAAGTAGTCGAACTCCGCGCCCTCCGGGCCGCGATAGCGGACGCAGGCACGGATCGGATCAAAGCCGGCCAATACGTCGAGCTTGGTGATCGCCAGCGAGGTGAGCGAGTTCAGGCGCGCGGCATAGCGCAACGCCACCAGATCGATCCAGCCCACCCGTCGCGGGCGGCCGGTGGTGGTGCCGTACTCTCCGCCCCGCTCGCGCATCTCGTCAGCCAGCGGACCCTCGAGCTCGGTGGGAAACGGCCCCGCGCCCACGCGAGTGACGTACGCCTTGGCCACGCCCCACACCTCGTCGATGTCCATGGGGCCGACGCCGGCGCCGATGCAGGCCGCGCCCGCCACCGGGTTGGATGACGTCACGAACGGATAGGTCCCGTGGTCGATGTCCAGCAGCGCGCCCTGCGCGCCCTCGAACACGACCATCTTGTGGTTGTCCAGGTATTGCAGGACCAGGCGCGAGGTGTCGGCGATGTAGGGCTCGAGCACGTGGCCGTAGGTCAGGTACTCGTCGGTCATCGCCTGCAGGTCCAGGCGCGGATCCTTGGCGTACGGGCGCAGCGACAGACGCTTGGGCTCCAGGGCGGCGAAGATCTTCTTCTTCAGGATCTTCTCGTCGAGCAGATCCTGCACCCGGATACCGAGCCGCGCCGCCTTGTCGGCATAGCACGGGCCGATCCCGCGCCGGGTGGTCCCGATCTCCAGCTTGCCGAGCTTGGCCTCGCCGGCGTGGTCCAGCATCATGTGGTAGGGCATGATCAGATGGGCGTTGGCCGAGATCCGCAGCGCGTTGGTCTCGACACCTCGGCGGCGCAGCTCGTCCAGCTCGTCGGTCAGCACCTTGGGGTCGATCACCACCCCGTTGCCGATCACGCACAGCTTGCCGGGATGCAGGATCCCGGACGGCATCAGATGCAGCTTGTAGGTCTGACCGCCGCGGACGATCGTGTGGCCCGCGTTGTTGCCGCCCTGGAAGCGCACGACCGCGTCGGCACGCTCGGCGAGCATGTCGGTCACCTTGCCCTTGCCCTCGTCGCCCCATTGGGCGCCGACGATCACGATTCCTGGCATGACCGGCTCAGTGTAGGGCGGGCGCAGGCCGCCCACCCAGCTCGAGAGCCGGGGGGAGAGCACCCGTCGGGCGCCGGCCGGGAGCACTGTGTCCGTATTACCGAAACCCCGTAAAACCTCTACCGCGGTCAGACCGTGATCTCGACCGTCGGTTTGATCGCAGAATTAGCGAAATCTCAATCGACATCCGCGGCAGAACCGCTAGGTTTTTATGACTCCTGACATGCGTACCTCAGCTCGTCCACGGCACCAGGCGCCCGCACCACTGCTCACAATCGTTCGGCCGTTCATGCGCTATTCCGAGCACCGCGGCGCGTTCGTGCTGCGCGCCGTCGGTCACCGCTTCGGGCCGGTCATCGTCCGCCGCAGCGACGACGCGATCCGCGACCCGAGCGCAGCCGAGCTCGCCCGGGAACCTCGCTGAGCCGATTTCCCAGCGGTGGCTCGGGGTAGTGATCGCTCATGGAGCTTCCGCGCCTCGACTGGAGTGCCGCTGAAGTCAGCGACGGCACGCTGACCGTCAAGCTGTCCGGAGATGCGGACGGGGGCTGGGAGGCGACGTTCTCCCGCACGTTGGTGTTGTTGAGCAGCGGCGGCAGCTGGGGCTCGGTGGGATTCGACACCGGCACGGTGACCGTCGATGACGTGCACGAGGGCGACGAGAAGCGCCTGCGCTTCGCCCTCGACGCGGCCGTGCAAGAGGCCAACGCCCACCACGCCCAGGGCGACGATGACGACGAGGCCTCGGCGGCGGCAGACGACGACGACGACGGCGATGCCGGCGACGGCACCGACAGGCGAATGACCGATCGCTTTCGGGACTAGCGCGTGATGCCCGCGGCGGCGAAGGACCGGCGGGCGCGACTGCGGCGGTCAGACTGCTCGGCCGACGGCCTGCACCGGGTGGGCCGGGGCAAGGGGTTCGGCTATTTCGAGGCCGACGGCCGGCCCTATCGAGACCCCGAGGATGTCCTGCGGATCAAGCGGCTGGCGATACCGCCCGCGTGGCGCGACGTGTGGATCTGCCGCGATCCGCTCGGGCACCTCCAGGCCACCGGCGTGGATCGCGCCGGGCGCAAGCAGTACCGGTACCACGATCGCTGGCGCGAGCTTCGCGACCGCGAGAAGTTCGACCACATGACCGACTTCGCTAAGGCGCTGCCCAAGCTGCGCCGGCGCGTCCTCGCCGACCTGGCCGGCGACGACGAGCTCGACGAACGCCGGGTGCTCGCATGCTCGCTGCGGCTGCTGGACGTTGGGCTGTTCCGGGTCGGATCCGAGCAGTACGCCGACGACGAAGGTGGAATCGGCCTGGCCACCGTAGAGAAGCGCAACGTCACGGTGCACGACGACGAGGTCGTGTTCGACTACCTGGCCAAGGGCGGCGTGCACCGTGTGCAGGCGGTACGGGACCCGCTTGCGGGCGCGGCTGTGCGCGCGCTGAGGCGACGGCGATCGGGCGGCGACCAGCTGCTGGCCTACCGTGAGCGCCGCCGCTGGCACCCGGTCCGCTCTGAACAGATCAACGACCACCTCAAGCAGCTGATCGGCGATCAGTACAGCGCCAAGGACTTCCGCACCTGGAACGCGACCGTGCTGGCCGCAGTGTCGCTGGCCGCCGACGGACGCAACGCCGTCAGCAAGCGCGCGCGCAAGCGAGCCATCGACGGCGCCGTCAAGGGTGTCGCCGCGGTGCTCGGCAACACCCCGGCGGTCGCGCGCCGCTCCTATATCGACCCGCGGGTATTTGACCGCTACCTATCGGGGTGGACGATCGGCGGCGAACTGGACCGCGTCGGCGCGCTGCGTGGCCCCGACGATCGACGCCGAGCTCGCCTGGAGAAGGCGGTGCTGGATCTGCTCGACGACGACCACGCGTCGGCCGCGATGCAGCGCTATGCCCCCGCGCCGCGTGAGCGCTGCGCCCCCGCTGCTCGCTATCGTCAGCCGCCGCATGCCGCAATCGCGCAGAGCTTTCATCACCGGGATCACCGGCCAGGACGGCTCCTACCTGGCTGAACTGTTGCTCGACAAGGGGTACGAGGTGCACGGGATGGTGCGCCGTTCCTCGACTGAGAAGTTTGATCGAATCGAGCATCTCCGCGACCGGATCACCCTGCATCAGGCCGATCTGCTCGATCATCGCTCGCTGGTGGACGCGTTGCGGGCGGCTGACGCGACGGAGATCTACAACCTGGCGGCGATGTCGTTCGTCGCCGTCTCGTGGATTCAGCCGACGCTGACCGCGGAGTTCACCGGCCTGGGCGTGACCCGGATGCTGGAGGCGGTGCGCGACGTCTGTCCCGAGGCGCGCTTCTACCAGGCATCCTCGAGCGAGATGTTCGGCAAGGTCCAGGAGGTCCCGCAGACCGAGTCAACGGCGTTCTATCCCCGATCGCCGTATGGGGTGGCGAAGGTCTACGGTCATTTCATAACCGTCAACTACCGCGAGTCCTACGGCCTGCACGCCACCAGCGGAATCCTCTTCAATCACGAGAGCCCGCGGCGAGGTCTGGAGTTCGTGACCCGCAAGATCACCTGGCACGCGGCCGCGATCCGGCTGGGGCTGGCCGACAAGCTGAAGCTGGGCAACCTCGATGCCCAGCGTGACTGGGGGTATGCCAAGGATTACGTGGAGGCGATGTGGCTGATGCTCCAACAGGATGAGCCCCAGGACTTCGTGATCGCCACCGGCATCTCGCATCCGGTCAGGCGCTGCCTGGAGATCGCGTTCGATCAGGCCGGTCTGGCCGTCGACGAGCACGTCGAGATCGATCCCACGCTGCAGCGCCCAGCCGAGGTCGACCACCTGATCGGCGACGCCTCCAAGGCCCAGCGGATTCTCGGTTGGGTCCCCGAGACCACCTTTGAGCAGCTGATTCGCCTAATGGTCGACGCCGACCATCAGCTTCTCTCCGCCTGAAATCCGTCCGTGGGCGGCTTTGCGAGCCGCGCCGGCTGTGATACAACCCCGCCGTCTGCGACCAATGGGAGGTCAGCGATGACGGTCATATCCGGTACGGCTGCGGGTTCCGACGCTCTGTTTTCCAGGTGGGCCGAGCAGCGAGATGTGCATGCGCGAGACACGCTGATCGAGCGCTTCCTGCCGCTTGCCCGAAAGCTGGCGCGCCGCTACGCCGGGTCCAACGAGCCCTATGAGGACCTGGTGCAGGTCGCCAGCCTGGGCCTCGTGAAGGCGGTCGAGCGGTTTGATCCCGGACGCGGCTTCGCGTTCACGTCGTTCGCGGTGCCGACGATCGTTGGAGAGCTGAAGCGCTACTTTCGCGACACCGCGT
Organism: Solirubrobacteraceae bacterium; assembly: GCA_050999585.1. Taxonomy (GTDB): domain Bacteria; phylum Actinomycetota; class Thermoleophilia; order Solirubrobacterales; family Solirubrobacteraceae; genus Palsa-465. Next base: position 29,714 of record JBPCPC010000125.1, read on the forward strand.
GGGCATTGCACGTCGACCGCAGCGCGCAGGAACGCGCCCGGAAGATCGCCGAGGGCCGCCGCGAGGTGAGCTCACGCCAGGGCCGATCGCCGACTGTGCCCGAGCTCGCCCAGTACCTGGAGTGCAGCGAGGAGGAGGTCTTGGACGGGCTGCAGACCGCCGAGGCCTACGACACGGTGTCACTCGACGCGCCGCGGGGCGGAGAGGGCGAAGCCGAGAAGCGACTGGACACGCTGGGCGGCGACGACGATCGCCTGGGCATGGTCGACGAGCAGGCGACGGTGTTCGCCGCCGCGCAGAACCTGCCCGAGCGCGAGCGTCAGATCCTGTACCTCCGTTTCGGGGAGGACCTGACCCAAACCGAGATCGCCGAGCGCGTCGGCGTATCGCAGATGCAGGTCTCGCGGCTGCTGCGCAAGTCGGTCCGGCGCCTGCAGGAGCTCACGCGCGAGCGCCCGGCTCAGACGCCGCCGCCTGATCAGTCCGGCTCGGTGCGCTCCTCGTCGGCGTCGCCGCCGACCGCCGCCCGGTCGTCCTCGGAGTAACCGGGGGCGTCCTCGAGGATCCGGCCGGCGCTGTGCTGATCGCCATGCGTGGCGTGCTCCTGCAGCTCGCGCTCGGCCAGTTCAAAGCCCTCGGCCTCGCCTTGGCCGGCCTCCACCAGGGGCCGTTGCGCCGGGTCGGCCGCGGGATCGTCCTCCATCGGCGGATCGTCACTCACCCGGCCGCCGATGCCTCCGGCCTCAGCCGCGGCCAGATCCTCCTGCTCATGCTCGAACTCGGCTCCTGAATCGGTCTCGGGCATCGTCTACCTCGCGTTGGTGGAGTTGGACGGGTGGGCGAGAAATGTCGCCGCCATGTCCTGATCGCCGTGACCGTCGGCCTCGGCGGCCTGCAACCGGGCCAACGCGCCCTGCATGATCGGCAGCTCCAGGCCGGCGCCGGCGGCGGCGGCCAGGACCAGGTCGGCGTCCTTGCGCGCCAGGGCCAGACGAAAGGACACGTCATCAAACGAGCGGTCGATCATCGCCGTGCCCTTGAGCCGGGCATAGCCGAGGTCGAGCGGGCCACCCGCGACGGCGTCGAAGAACACCTGGGGATCGACTCCGAGCCCTTCCGACAGCCTGATCGTCTCGGCCAGCACGCCGACGATCCCGACCACCCAGGCGTTGATCATCACCTTGGCGCGGGTGCCGATCCCGGCCTCGCCCAGCCACAGCGTGCGCGCACCGACGGCGTCGAACACCGGCTCCGCAGCCGGCCGCGCCGTCTCCGGCCCAGAGCCGAGGATCACCAGCGTGCCTTGCTCGGCGGGCACGCGCGTGCCCAGCACCGGAGCGTCCACGAACGTGACCTCGCGATCGTCGGCCAGTTCGGCACAGCGCTCGGTGCCCTCGATTCCGATCGTGCTCATCTGGAGCCACACGTCCGGAGTGTCCGGCGCCTCCAACGCGGCGGCGGCCACATCCAGCACCCCGTCGGCATCAGACAGCATCGTGACCAGCAGCGGGCAGCCGTCGGCGGCCGCACGCGGGTCGTCAAACAGTTCCGCGCCGTCCCGCGCCAGCGGTGCAGCGCGCTCCGGCGAACGGTTCCAGGCGTGCACCGAAAAACCGGCGTCGCCCAGGTTGCGGGCCATCGGCAGCCCCATCACCCCAGTACCGAGGAACGCGAGATCGGTCATGGCTTTTGCCTACCCGGCAGTCCGGTAGCCAAATCCAGCCCAGGCAGTAGTGCCCTGGTAGGTGCTGAAAAGGTGCATTTTCCGGCCGGTAGCTGGTGCGGTCCTGGGGCCGTTGATCGGGCGGGCGCGGAGCGTGTCTGCGCGGTGACCGAGCCTGCGGCGCGGGTGCTGTTTCAGACCCAGCCGACACACCCGGCGATGATCTGGTCGCCAGAGAAAGCATCAGCGAACTTCGTTGCTTGATCGGCGACGATTGGCCGCGCCACCACAGCCGTGGCGTGCATGGTGTGACAAACCCGATCGACCGTCGGAGGTTTGTCACCGGCTGCCGGCTGAGCGTGCGGTGGGTGACAAATCTCAGACCGCTCGTCGGATTTGTCACACGGTGCAGGGCACGCGCACCAAGGCCACAGCCACCTCGAATTTCACCCCACCACACGCTGGTCACAGCCGCCCACGGCTTCTAGACGCTCAAGCGCGCCGACCACCCAAACGCCAGTCACAGCCCCTACCAGAGCACTACTAGTGTCGTGATTCGGAGATTCGTGAGTAGATCTCGCGGGGGGCCCGGCAACCCCACCCGCCCGGCCCAGACCGGCGAGGCTGGATGCCGAGCGGGCCGCAAGCCCGAGCAGACGCCGCGAGGTTGCCACCGAAGTTATGAATCACGGCACTCTAGCCTCACGCGGCGTCGCGCAGATGCATGCGCAGCGTGGTCCCCGCGTCGCCGCTGCGCAGCTCCACCAGGTCACAGACCTGATTGATCAGCCACAGGCCCCGGCCAGCCGGGGCCTCGGGCGCGGGCCGGCGGCGGCCCGCCAGCACGTCGGGCAGCGCCGATCCCGAGCTGACCTCCGCGACGACAGTGAGACCGTCGTTCCAGAGTCGCGTGGTGCACGTCCCGTCAGCGTGCTTGACCACATTGGTGGCCGCCTCGTTGATGACGAACACGACATCATCGCGGCGCTCGCGACTCAGGCCACCGAGGCAGGGGTCGTTGACGATCGTCCGGCGCAGAGACCGCAGATCGCCGCCGAAGCGATGCTCGGACACGGGGTGCGCCGGCGGCTGCTGGGGCCAGTTGTCCCCGCGCGAGAGCTCGATCGGGTCCGCGAAACGTTCGCTGGGCCGAGAGCCCGAGGCATCGCGCACGTGCGGATGGGTCAGCTCGGCGCCGACCAGCACCTCGGGCTCCAGGTTCGCCGCGTCATAGGGGCACAGAATCCTGGCACCGGACGAGGCTAGAGCGACGTTGAGCAACGCTTCGTGGCGCAGGCATTCAGCAGTCTCGGCGTAGCTGCGCCCCGGCCACATCGGCTCGCTGATCACGTGCCCATGTCCGGAACGGTCGGTGATCCAGTCCTGGTAGAGGGGGAGCAGGCGGCTCGGGTTGCGACCGATCTCGCTCATGTCCTCAAAGCGCACCTCGGTCGGGCCGCCCCCCACCACGTCGCGCAGCCACTCGAGGCTGGTCCGCGGCAGCGCTGCCAGGACCGGCTCGCCGGCGTCAGCGGCCTCGCGCATGAAGTCACGGACGGATCGCTCCAGCTCACCGCGACCGCGGTAGAGGAGCGCCTCGTGGACGAACGTCCTGCCGTTCGGTGGAGCTGTCGCCGGGTCGCCTGTCATGGTTCGATCCTGGATCCTCATAACCGTTACCGGTCGGCTGGACTTCCAAACCCCGGTTGCGGTCAGCTGCAGCAATCGCATACCGCAGCGCATATCAGTAGGCTCGCGGCTAGCGTGCAGAGTCAGTTTCGAGTTCAGGTGCAACGGCAAGGCCGGGCTGCAGTGATCGCCGTCGCCGGCGAGCTGGACCTCGCGTCCGGCCCGGAGCTGGAGGCGCAGCTGCATGAGATCTCGCCGTCGGACACCGAACTGGTGATCGTCGACCTGCGAGAACTTGACTTCATGGACTCAACGGGACTCAGCATCATTGTCCGCGCCCATCAGCGCCTCACCGGGGAGGGTTGCGAGCTGGGGCTCGTCAGGGGGTCGCCGCAGGTGCAGCGGCTGCTCGATCTGACGGGCGTCGCAGACCGCATCGTGCTCGTCACCCGGCCGGAAGAGTTGCTCAACGGGCACTGAGGCGCCGGCGTGTCGTCGGGGACCTCACTGGGCGCACGAATCCTCGACGGGCAGGGGCCGGCATTTGCCGCGCTGCTGGATTCGCTCGGCGAAGCCGTGACCGTTCGCGACCTGGATGGGCGGCTCGTGTACGCCAATCGCGCGGCCCGTGAAGCGCTCGGGCTCGCCTCGCTCCAGGACCTACACCGGCAACCGCTGCAGACGGTGATCCAGCAGTACCTCCTGCACGACGAGCACGGCAAGCTCGTGACGCTTGATGATTTCCCGTCCGAGCGGGTGCTGCGCGGCGAACCGGCCGAACCGCTGCTGATCCACACTGTCAACCAGAGCACCGGCGAGTCACGCTGGGAGCTGCTCAAGGCCACGCCGCTGCGTGACCCAGCCGGGCAGACGATCGCGGCGGTGACCGTGGTCGAGAACGTCACCGCGGTCAAGACCGCCGAGATCCATACCCGGGTGCTGGCTGAGAGCGGTCGGATCCTGGCCGCCTCGTTGGACTATCAGCAGACGTTGCGCAACGTCGCCAACGCGGCGGTGCCGGCGCTCGCGGACTGGTGCATGGTCGAGCTCGTCGACCACGCCGGCGTGCGGGAGCAGATCGCGATCGCGCACCGGGATCCCGCGATGCGGGCGCTGGCGGTCCGAATGCGCGAGCTCGAGCCGGCCGAGCCCCAGCCCCACCAGGCGGTGGGACGCGTGATCGCCACCGGCGAGACACTGCTGTTCTTCGATGTCTCTGACGAGCACCTGGTGCGCGTGGCCCAGAACGACGAGCAACTGGAGATCCTCCGCGCGCTGGCGATCCGCTCCGCGCTCGTGGTGCCGATGCGCGTGTCGTCGCAAACGATGGGTGCGATCTCGTTCTTCACCTCGGAGTCGCGACGACGGCTGACCGATGACGACGTGTCGCTCGCCGAGCAGCTCGCGCACCGCGCCGCCGTGGCCGTGGAGCACGCCCGGCTGCACACGCGGCTCACCGAGGTGGCCGAGACGCTGCAACAGAGCCTGAAGCCCAGCGAGCTGCCCGACGTGCCCGGGTGGGAGATCGCGGCGCTGTACCGGCCCGCGGACGCCGAGCAGCGGATCGAGGTCGGAGGCGATTTCTATGAGGTGTTCGACACCGGCTCGACGCGCCTGGCGCTGATCGGCGACGTCACCGGCCATGGAGTGGCGGCCGCCACGCTGACCGCGCTGATGCGTCACGGGGCGCGCTTCGCCAGCCGCCTGGAGCCCGAGCCGGCAGCGATTATCCGGCGTCTGGATGAGGAGCTGCGCGAGCGCACAGGGTCGAGCCTCTGCACCGCCCTGTGCGCGGCGCTGCACGATCGCAGTCTGGAGCTGTGCTCGGCCGGTCATCCGCCGGCGATGATCGTCGGCCGGGGCGGCGAGGTGCGCGAGTCGCCGTCGCCCGGTCCACTGTTGGGCGCGTTTCAGGACGGGGAGTGGGAACAGGAGTCGCTGTCGCTGGCCGACGGTGATCTGGTGCTGCTGTACACCGACGGCGTCACCGAGACGACGGGGGACGACGACCGCTTCGGCAGCCGGCGATTGCGCACGCTGCTCTCCGCGCACGCCGGTAGGTCGCCGGACGAGCTGCTGGCGGCGCTGGACGCCGAACTGGAGCGCTTCCGCGGCGGCCCGCGCAATGACGACGTCGCCGCGCTGGCGTTGCGCCCAGCGGCGGTCCGCGAACGCTGAACCGGGGCGCCCGAGGGTCCCACCGATTGGCGGCCTACCGGCGGTGATCGATCACGACCACGTGCACGAGCTCGCCGTCCCCGTCGCGCTGCACCGAGACCTGATCTGAGAGCAGCGCGAGCGGCGACGGCCGATCGGAGTCGCCCGCATCCAGCAGCGCGCCGGTACCGCGCCGGAACGGACCCACGACCAGCTCCAAGCGTCGCTCGGAGGCCATCAGACGGGCCCCGACACGCTCCCCGGCGACGGCTCCTGCGGCGTGCGCGGCGATCGTGTCCGTGACCAGATACACGTCGGAGAAACGGTCCAGCGAGAAATGCGCGGTCGCCGCCAGGGTGCGGGCCAGCCGCCCGAGCACGGGGGCGAGCAGCTCCACCGGAGACAACGTCACGACCACCTCGCCGGCCTCGATCGAGGCGGGCGGTTCGCCCGCGGCGATCGGGGTCGGAGCCCGGAACAGCACCCGCCCGTCGCGGCGCCTCGAGAAGTCCATCGTCACCTCGGTCCCGCCTTCCGGGCCCGGGCAGAACTCCACGCTCTGCGTCAGCGCACGGATCACCGACACGCCGATCCCGTGGGACTGGTCAAGCTCGCCCGCAGCTGCCGGGAGCCCGACGCCCTCGTCCTGCACCGTGACCCGAAGAACGTCACCGTCGACGAACAACCTCACCCGCATCGGTCCGGGCTCGCCACCGTAGGCGTGCAGGACGACGTTGTTGCAGGCCTCGCTGATCGAGGTCTTCAGGTCGTCGAGGAGCTCGGGGTCAATCGCCAGCACCTCGGCGAGGCCGCCCAGCATCCCTCGCACGATCGTGAGAGTCTGAGGCCTGCTTTCGAGATGCAGGCCCACGATGGGACCTTGACCGTTCACCTGCGCTCATTTCCATGCCCGCCCCGCCGCCCCGTCAAACCGGTCACGGGCCGGGGGCCGGGATCAGCTGTCGTGCGAGTCCTCGGCGGTCAACTCGCTGAGACGCGTAATTGCCCGGCGCAGGATACGCGAGACCTGCATCTGAGACACGCCGATCTGCTCGGCGATCTCCGTCTGGGTGAGATCTTCGACGAACCGCAGCCGCAACACGTTGCGCTCGCGCTGAGACAGGTGGGCGGCGGCGGCACCGACGGTGACGCGCTCGTCGGCGAGCCGGAGGTCCGGATCATCGTGACCGAAGCTGTCCACCACGCTGCCGCTCTCGCCCTCACCGTCATCATGCGGGGCATCCAGCGACGAGGCATGGTGAGCGCGCGCGGTCTCCAGCGCATCGAGCACATCCGCGAGGTCGAGCTCCAGGTACTGCGCAAGCTCGTGCGCCGTCGGCGCATGTCCGGCGCGAGCGCTGAGCTTCTGCTGGGCGTCCTCGACCTTGACCGCCAGCTCCTGGGCGCCGCGGGGCACGTGCACCGCCCATCCGAGATCGCGGAAGTACCGCTTGAGCTCCCCCAGGATCGTCGGCACGGCGAAGGAGGAGAACGCCGTCCCGCGTTCCAGGTCGTAGCGATCGACCGCCTTGACGAGGCCCAGGCTGGCCACCTGGAGCAGATCGTCGAACGGCTCGCGGGCGCCGTTGTACCGACGGGCCAGCTTGCGGGCGAGCGGCAGAAATCGCCGTACGAGCTCGGGGGGAGCGCGGAAAGGCTCGCAACGGGGCTACCACCCAAAAAGAC
>JBPCPC010000136.1:0-26796 GCA_050999585.1 Solirubrobacteraceae bacterium
CACCAAGGACACGACCACGATCGTGGACGGCTCGGGCGACAGCAACGCGATCAAGGGCCGGATCAACCAGATCAAGGCCGAGATCGAGACCACCGATTCCGACTTCGACCGTGAGAAGCTCCAGGAGTGTATAGACAAGCTGTCGGGCGGTGTGGCGGTCGTCAAGGTCGGCGCTGCCACCGAGGCGGAGATGAAGGAGAAGAAGCACCGCGTCGAGGACGCGCTGCCGGCCACCCGCGCCGCCCCCAAGGAGGGCATCGTGCCGGGCGGCGGTGTCGCACTGCTGGTCGCTCAGAAGGCGCTCAACATCGACGCCATCGAGCTCCCCGACGAGCAGACGGGCGCGAGAATCGTATACCGCGCGCTTGAGGAGCCGCTGCGTCAGATCAGCGAGAACGCCGGCCTCGAAGGCTCGGTCGTCGTCAACGACGTCCGCAAGGCCAAGAAGGGCTTCGGCCTCAACGCGGCCACCGGCGAGATCGTCGACCTGATCGCCGCGGGCGTCATTGACCCCGCGATGGTCACTCGCTCCGCGCTGCAAAACGCGGCGTCGATCGCCAAGAACATCCTCACCACCGAGGCGATCGTCGCCGAGGTGCCGGACAAGGATTCGGGCGGCGGTATGCCCGGCGGCGGCGGAATGCCCGACATGTCAGGGATGATGTAGTCGACGCAGATTCGCGAAGGATTCGACGGCCCGGGGCGTGCGCCCCGGGCCGTCGTGCTTTAAGCCCGGCATGACTCCTCGCGGCGGAGACCAGAGCCTGGGCAAAGCCTCGAGGATCAGTCCGCGGCGATCGGGTTGCCCGGCAGGACGAAGAAGCCGGCCACTCGGCCATCGGCGTCCAGCACCACACGGCCGGTGCGGTCGCCGCGCTGAAACGAGATCGGCACGTCGACCACGGTGTAGCCGGAGCGCGTCGTGATCAGCGGCGCTCCGAGGTTCTGCAGCTCGCCCAGTTCGGTCTCCAGCCCGATGCGCACCGAGGTCAGGAGCTCGACCGAGCAGGCGCTGCGCATGCGCTCGTCGAAGTCCGCCCGCATCGCTTCCCAGTGCCGGGCCAGGAACGCCCTCAGCACCGCCAGCGCCTGTTTGCGGGCCCCCGGAGTGCGACGAGGGGCCGTGCCGGCCTCGGGGGTCGCCGGTTCCACTGACCCGAACCGCTGAAACGCCGCCTGCCGGGTGACGCTCAGCAGCTCGCCGATCTCGGCCCACGTTCGGCCGGAGGCACGCGCCTGCTTGACGAGGGCGCGCAGCGTGTCGTCGACGACCATCGCGAGACTTCGGGTGGCGGCGATCGCCCGCATCAGGGAGTCGGAATCAGAGCCCTCGCCGCCGGACAGCACGGCCGCGACCATCTCAGCGTTGGTGGTGAGCATCAGGCCCATCACCTCGCGCTCGGGATGCGAGCCTGATGGCTCATCGCTGCGTGCCGACGGGCTCCGGGCGCGGCCGCTGCGCTTGCTCACGTCGTGGAGCCTAGTGTCAGAGCGTGCTGTGCACGAACGCCCGGAGCGCTGCGCGGAGCTGTGGCGAATAGGGCAACGGTGTGGTGTAGCTCGCCGACGTACGACTGCCGTCCTGCTTGAGGATGTGGTCGACGCCGCGCAGACGGACGAAGTCCAGCCGCGCGCGACCGGCGCGGATGCTGCCGACGAGGTGTTCCACCTCGCCACAGCTCACTTGGATGTCGGCATCGGAGCAGCTGACGAGCACCGACGTGCCGGCCGGCAATTGGGACGCCAGCGTGGCCGGGTCATGGCGGTCGGCCTGGCGCAGGAACACCGGAGCGCCCGCGATGCTCGTGCGCAACGGCGCGGGCAAGCCCCGGTACACGGTCCCGCTCTGCCGCAGACCGACGACGGTGCGGTTCACCGTTTCGACGAGCGCTAGAGCCCTGGCGGAGCTGAGCCGGCCCGCGCGGACCGCTGCCGCTATCTGGTCGCGGAACTGGGTTGCGATCACATCCAGGTAGCGCTCGCTGAGCGGCGCCAACAGGCCCAGTCCGCGGACCGGCGGAACCTGGCCCGCGTCGCCGTCGGCCAGCAGCAGCGCGAACAGCGCTCCCTCGCTGTGGCCGATCACGGCCAGACGGTCGCGTTTGACTCCCGGCCGGGCGGCGAGGAAGCGCAACGCCGCAGCGGCCTCCTGCTCAAATGGCGCGATTCCGATCCTCGCGGGATCGGCCGCATAGCGCCCGAGACCGGTCTGCCCACTGGCGAGCTTGTCGTAGCGCAGCGTCGCCACGCCGTCGGTCGACAGCCAATCGGCGAGCGCCTGCAGCGTGCCGAAGCGGCCGCCGGGGGCGTTCCCGTTGCGATCGGTCGGGCCGCTGCCGGCGATCAGCAGCACCGCCGGTACGAGTCCGCCGGAGCGGATCGGGTGACGGTAGGTCGCGTCGATCCTCAGTCCACCGGCCTCGAAGCTGACCGGCTGGTCGATCCAGGCCAGCGGGGTGTGGGCGGTGCGGTGTGTCGTCGCGCTGCCGCAGCCGGCGACGCAGCAGCACAGGATCACCAGGAGCACGGTGGGGGTTCTCATCATGTCGTCAAGGTAGTGTTTACGTCAATGCGGTGTCAAGATCGCATTTACAGCGTGCGCGCACCGCGAGCGAGATCGTCTCAGCGCAGATCATCTTGGCGTGGTCCTAACGTTGGTAACATCAGCTACATGGGTGCCATCCGCGGAATCGAGCAGTCCACCCCGCCGGCGGTACTCGCCTCAGACCTCTGCTGGTTGCTCACCCGGGCCAGCCAGCTGCTCAACGGGGAGTTCACCACCGCCCTACAGGCCAGCGGCATCTCCCCCCGCCAGCACGCCGTGCTGGCCACTGCGATGACCGGCGAGCACACCCAGACCGATTTGGCCAAGATCGTCGGCCTGGACAAGACGACGATGATGGTCACCCTGGACGAACTCGAGCATGACGGACTCGCACAGCGGCGACCGTTGGCCTCTGACCGTCGCGCCCGTGTGGTTGGCGTCACCGCCGACGGGGAGCGCACCGTGCGCGACGCCGAGGCGATCCTGGACCGCGTGCGAGATCAGGTGCTCGGGTTGCTCCCGCCCGAGCAGCGAGACGGCTTCCTGCAGTCGTTGGGCGCTCTCGCTTGCTCGGAGAGCGTGGGCTCGGCGTGCGCCTGCGCCGCGGACGCCCCCGCCGCCGAGTAGCCCCTTCCTCGCCCGAGCCCGCCTTGACAGCGCCCCCGCGCGGGGGGCGGCCGACGCGCCCGTAAGACGGTCTCGGCCAAGATCATCTCTCACAAGATCATCTGCTACGTTACGTTCTCGCACGGGAACGAACCAGGAGATGCCAATGCCACCCCGCCCCAGCAGTTCGCCGCAGAGCAGCCGGCACGCCGACCAACAGCGATGGATCTCATTGGTCGTGCTCTGCGCCGGGTTCCTGATGATCATCCTGGACCAGACGATCGTCAATGTCGCCTTGCCCTCGATCCAGCACGACCTGCACTTCTCACAGTCGGGTCTGGCGTGGGTGATCAACGCCTACCTGATCGCCTTCGGCGGGTTGCTGATGCTCGTCGGGCGCCTCGGCGACCTGATCGGGCGCCGGCGGATCTTCCTGCTCGGCCTCGCGGTCTTCACCTCCGCCTCGCTGCTGTGCGGCGTGGCCGACAACCAGGCGCTGCTGGTGGGCGCGCGGTTCGTCCAGGGAGTCGGCGGCGCGATGACCTCCGCAGTGATCCTGGGCATGATCGTGACCATGTTCCCGGCGCCCGGGGATCGCGCCAAGGCGATCGGCGTCTACAGCTTCGTCGCCTCCGCGGGGGGCGCCGTGGGCCTGCTGGCCGGCGGCGTGCTCACCCAGAGCCTGGGCTGGCACTGGATCTTCTTCGTCAACCTCCCGATCGGGATCGCCACCGCCGTGCTGGCGCGGCGTCGCCTTCCGGCCGACCAGGGGATCGGCCTGTCCCATGGCGCCGACGTGCCGGGTGCGGTGCTGCTGGTCGGGGCGCTGATGATCGCGGTTTACGCGATCGTCGAGACCAGCACGTACGCCTGGGGCTCGACCCACACGATCGGCTTCGGCGCGCTAGCCATCGTGCTGCTGATCGCCTTCGTCATCCGCCAGGCCAGCGCGGCGGATCCGCTCGTGCCACTGCGGGTGTTCCGCTCGCCGACGGTCACCGGCGCCAACCTGATTCAGATGCTGATGGTCGCGGGCATCTTCGGGATGTTCTTCCTCGGCGCGCTGTTCCTACAGCAGGTGCTGCACTATGACCCGATCCAGGTCGGGCTCGCCTTCCTGCCGGTCGCGCTCGGCATCGCGGTGATGTCGCTCGGCTTCTCGGCCCGGCTGATCGAGCGCATCGGAGCGCGAGCTACCTTGATCCCGGGGCTGGTGCTGATCGCCGCCGGCCTGCTGGTGTTCCACGGCGCATCGACACACGCGAGCTATGTCTCAGACCTGCTGCCGGCGATGGTTCCGCTCGGAATCGGTGCGGGGCTGGCGTTCCCGTCGCTGATGACCCTGGCAATGTCCACCGCGACGCCGCAGGACTCCGGCCTGGTCTCGGGGCTGGTCAACACCACCCAACAGGTCGGCGGCGCGCTGGGCCTGGCTGTGCTGGCGACGCTCTCCAGCTCCCACACCGGAGCACTGCGGGCACAGGGCGAATCGACCGCGTCGGCGCTCACCGGCGGCTATCACGAGGCGTTCATGGTCGCCGCTGGACTGGTCGTGGCCGGAATCGTGTTCGCTGCGGTGCTGCTGCGAGAGCGGCCCGCGGTGCAGGAGGCCGACGTGGAGACCGAGCTCGACGACGGGGCGGCCGTCCTGCAGCAGGCGGCGTAGACGGCGTACGCGGCCGCGTACGCCGTCTCGCGCGGGATCGTCCATCGCCACGCGGCTGCGCCGGGCCGGTCATCCCCGAGTTCCTCGGCGGCGCGGGCTGATCGCCGGCACGCGCGCGCGGTCGGCAATCTTCGCCGTAACGTGCTCGGCGTCGCGGCCCACGCCGGCAAAGCGTCCCGATCCCCAGGTGTGTAGCCACGGCAGGCCGAGCACATACAGGCCGGTGGCGTCGCAGACGCCGCGCGTGTATCGCGGTACCCGTCGCGCGTGAAGCGGGGGACCTCGACCCACGACCAGTCGCTGTGAAAGCCCGTGGCCCACACGATTGATCGCACGCCCGACGCGTCGAGATCCAGGTCGCCGCCACCGTCGCCGTCGGCCGGCTCCCACACCGGTCGATAGCGAGCCTCGGTGGGCGCGTCGATGCCCTGGGTGTCGATCCACTCGTCGATCGTGTCCTTGATCCGCTCCATCGTCGCGTCGGCCGCGTCCAGGCGCTCGCGCAGATCACCGGCGAACTGCAGCGTGCCGCCGGCCACGCCGGCGAGCCGGCCGTGCAGCCGCATGCCGTCCAGGGCATGAGCCCGCAGGTCGATGTCGTGCCCGCCGCCGTGGCCGGTCACGTAGTGGTTGGGCTCGCGGCGGGCGGCCGCCGAGCCGACGCTGAGGTGGACCTCGCGCCCAGCCCACAGCAGGTCCTCGGCGATCTGGGCACCGGACTGTCCGCTTCCGACGACCAGCACGGCGCCGTCGGGCAGCGAGGACGCGTTGCCATAGCCGCAGGAGTGAAGTTGGGTGACGCGGTCGGGCAGCGTAGCGGCGAGCTTGGGCAGCGCCGGCACGTGGTAGCCGCCGACGGCGAGCACGACCTGACCGGCGCGCAGTTCGCCCCGGTCGGTTTCCAGCAAAAAGCCCGAGCGGCCGTCACGGGCGACGCGGTGCACGGTGACGCCCTCGTGCAACGGTGGTCCAAACGAAGCGGCGAACCCCTCGACGTACTCGATGATCTCGTCCTTGAGCATGAATCCGTCCGGGTCGTCGCCAGCGTAGGGGAACCCCGGCAGCCGGCATTGCCAGTTGGGTGTCACCAGACAGAACGAGTCCCAGCGCTGGGTGCGCCAGGTGCTGGCGATCCGGTCGCGCTCGAGTACGAGATGCTCGATCCCGTGGCGGCGCAGGTGCAGCTGGCCGCCAGCCCGGCCTGGCCGCCGCCGATCACCGCGACGTCGACGTGGCTGGCCAGCCGCACGGGCCGCCGAGGCGATCTAGGCTCCGCGACTCGGTGCAGGCGCGCCACCTTCGCGCTGACGTCGACCTCCGGCATCAGGAAAACGGCACCGGTTCAGCGGCGCTATAGAGCTCGGGACGCAGGTCGCGGATCGGCGACAGCGCCCGCCGCTCTGGGCTCGACCGTCGCCTCGACGTAGCCGCGCACCGTGCAGCCACAGACGTCCCGCCGCCATCGGCGGCGCGGCCAGCAGGCTGGGGCGGCGGTGGGGCATCAGATGACGGCGTCGCCCAGAGCGGCGGGCGCGCGCGTCAGCCTGCCGTAGAGGCGGTGAGTCTGGCGCGCCACCCGATTCCAGTCAAAGCGCAGCACATGCTCGCGGGCCTCGGCCACGAGCTGGGCGCGCAGGGCGTCATCGCCCAGCACCCGCTCAAGGATCTCGCGCAGGGCGGCGGAGTCACGCGAGGGGAAGCGCAGGCCGACCGTGCCGTCGCCGGGGACCACCTCGCGCAGTCCGCCGGTGTCGGCGACCACGCACAGGCACCCGGACGCCATCGCCTCCAGGGCGACGATCCCGAACGGCTCATAGATCGAGGGCACGATGCACAGGTCGGCGATTCGGTACAGCGAGTGCAGCATGTCGTCGCCCACCCAGCCGAGGAACGTGCCGTGACGATGCAGCCCCAGCCGCCACGCCTGGCGGCGCAACTCGGCCTCGGCGGTCCCGGTGCCCGCGACCACGAAGCGCACGTCGCCCAGCGTCTGCACCAGCGGCGCCAGCGCGTCCAGCGCCAGGTGAAAACCATTCTCATAGACCAGTCGGCCGACGAGCAGCACGAGTCGCTGGTCGGGCCCGGCGTAGCGTGCGCGCAGCTGCGCCTGGTCGCCGGCCACCGGCTCCAGATCGCCGGCATCGATGCCGTTCTGCATCGCCGTGATCCGCCGCGGGGGCAGCTCGAACACGTTGGCCACGTGGCTGCGCATGTACCGCGAACAGGTGATCACGTGGTCGGCAGCGTGCACCATCTCGCGCTCGGCGGCGTGGATATGGGACTGCGGATGGTTCTGGACCCAGCCCTGGTGGCGCCCGTACTCCGTCGCGTGCACCGTGACCAGCCACGGCGTTCCCGCGCGGCGGGCGAGCTGCCGGGCGGCGTCGGCCACGAGCCAGTCATGTGAGTGCACGAGGTCAAAGCGCAACTCGTCGCAGAGCTGGTTGCCGCGCTCGCGCATGGCGGCATTCATCGTCTCCACCCAGCGCAGGAAGGCCTCGATGTCGTGCGGGAACGCGGACTGGCGCACCCGGTGCACGACGACGCCATGGCGCTGTTCTGAGGCGGCCGGCCGCCCGCTGCCGCGGGTCAGCACGTGCACTTGCACGCCGTCTGCGGCGAGCGCCTCCGAGAGCTTGCGGACGTGACGCGCGAGACCCCCCTCGATGATCGGTGGGTACTCCCAGGAGACGATCAGAACGCGCATCGGGGCGCTCCAGACCCTACCCGAGGGCCGATCGTTCCCGCCGGCTGGCTGGTCAGCCAGCCGGGAGGGCGACGACGCTCGGTGCCCAGCTGCGCCCGCCGTCGACGGTGCGGTAGACGGCGAGGTTGAAGTAGCGGATGCCGCGTCTCGGTCCGCGTCGAGCGAGGGCGAGGATCACTTGGGCGGCACGTGTGCTCTGCGCCGAGAAGTCCACGATCTGCCCGCGCAGCGCTGGCGGCTGAGATCCGGCCGACCACACCGCCGGCCAGCTCGTGCCGCCGTCGGCGGTGCGGATCACCTGGCCGTGGCGGGTTGTCGCCCAGGCGGTCTGCGCCGACACCGGCCAGAGTCGCGACGCGAGCCCGCTCGGCTCGCGGTAGGTGCGCCAGTGCTGCCCGCCATCGCTGGAGCGCCCCAGGACATCTGCCTCGGAGTGGGTCGTCGGGCAGATCTCCCACAGCGAGCCGGAACCGCCGACCTCGAGGCCGGTGGAGACGTCTGGCCGGCAGACGGTCGTGATCCGCGCCCAGGTGCGACCGCCGTCATGGGTTGCGAAGTCATGCACATCTCCCCGGGGCCCGATCTGCTCGACGTATGCGGTGTCCGCGCTCCCCGCCCGGATCGTGACCGCGTCACCGGACCCGGGTGTCGTCGGCGTGCCCCGCAGCGTGTTTCCCGCGGCCGGACCCCGTGCGACCGTGGCGGGACACGAGCCGTGCGGGCAGCCGTTGCTCACCCGCCACACCTCGCCGTCGGCGATCGAGACGACTCCGGCCAGCGACGAGGAGCCGGGGCCGGCCGCCTGGTTCCAGGTCTGACCTCCATCGTGGGTGAAGTAGGCGTGGTCGACACCGTCGTTGCCCTCTGACCAGCCGTCGCGCGGCCCGCTGAAGCTGGGATCCTGGAGCGCCCACGGGCGGCCCCGCACGCGCCAGGTCTGCCCGTCGGCGCTCGTCGCCAGCCAGTCGCGGACCACCACGTGCGCGCCGACGGCCGCCTGGTGACAAGGCTGGCATTGCTGCAGGGAGATCACGCTGTGGCCACCGGCGGCGGCGTTGGCGTTGGCGTTGATCGTTGCCAGCTGGCCGAGCATCCCGGTGCTGGGTACGGTCGGCAGCGCGGTGCTCGTGGTCGGCGAAGCTCCGCGCGTGGCGGCGGTCCCGGGCGCCGGAGTCGACGTGCTGGCACGGTGCGCGCGACCGCCGACCAGCACGAGCGCGAGGACCGCCACGGCGATCGCCGCGATCACGCCCAGCGTCGGCACCAGCGCCTCGGTGAAGCGCGGCCAGGTGCGGCGCCTGGGTCGCGATGAAGTCTCCGCGGTGATGCGCCGTAGCACCTCCTCGATCGGCGGCGGAGCCATCTCGGACGGGACCGGGTTGCTGCGTCGCAGCCGCCCGAGCGGATCGTCGATCATCGCCGCACCTCCAATTGGGTCGACACTTGGGCGTCCTGGGCTGCGAGCGCGTCGGCGAAGCGCTGCCGAGCGCGGTGCAGCCTGACTGCGACGGTTCCCCGCCGGACTCCGAGCACCTGGGCGACATCCGCTGCCTCCAGACCGTCCCAGGCGATCAGCATCAGCAGCTCGCGATCGTTCTCGCCCAGCGACGCGAGCGCCTGCAGCGCACGCTCGTTGTCGCTGCCGCCCGGTTCGTCGTCGGACAGCCGGTGAGAGCCGGCCAGTCGCGCGTGCAGCGCGGCCGCACGGCTGTCGCCCCGGCGCCGGTTGGCCAGCACCCGCCGGGCGACGCCCAGCAGCCAGGGGAGCACGTCCTCGGGCACGTCGTCCAGGCGCCGCCAGGCGACGAGGAACACGTCGGCGACAACGTCGTCGGCGGCGGCGCCCGTGGTCCGGCGCAGCGCGTACGCCCGGACCCGGCCGGCGTGCGCTCGGTACAGCTGCTCGAATCGTGTTTGCGGGCCCACAGACAGCTAGGTGTCCGGCATTGGCCCGCGGATTACATCAATGTGCGTGGTGGCCACGGGGCGTCGCCACCCACGGGGACCGCGTCCTCGCCAGGATTGGGCTCAGGCCAGCGAGGCCTGCAGCGTGATCTCGGGGACGCCGGACGACGCCTTGGAGACCGGAAAGTTCTGTTTGGCGTCCTGCGCGGCGGCGGCGAACGCCTCGTTGTCCAGGCCGGGCACGCTGCCGACCGTAGTCAGCGCGATCGAGGTGATCGTCGGCGCGCCGTCGACGATCTTCAACGTCACCGTGGCGTCGGTCTTGACCGAGTCCACGGGGGTGCCGGCCTCGGCGAGGCCATTGGACAGCGCCATCGAGAAGCACGAGGCGTGCGCGGCGGCGATCAGCTGCTCGGGGTTGGCTCCGGGACCGTCCTCAAACCGTGATTTGAACGAGAACTCGCCGTTGATCGTGTCTCCGGCGGTGAACGTGCCGCTACCGCTCTTCAGGTCGCCCTTCCACTCTGCGTTGCCCTTGGATGGCATCTGGTTCTCCTTGGTTGCTGGGATGGGTTCGTGCGTCTCTCCGGCCAAACCTAGCACGCAATTACATCGTGCACGATGAGATCGGGTGCAGTCGGTAACATCAACCTGATGTCGCTACCCGTGCCCCCAAGCCGTGCTGCGGCGCCGAGCACCGAGGATCTGGCGGCGGCCCTGACCCTCGAGGAGCTGCCGGCCGCTCTGACCCTCGACGAGGCGCTTTGCTTCGCCCTGTACAGCGCCTCGCGGGCGCTCACCGGGTTCTATCGACCGCGGCTGGACGCGCTGGGTATCACCTATCCCCAGTATCTGGTCCTGCTGGCGCTGTGGGAGCGCGACGGGCTCACCGTCGGGACGCTGGGGGAGCGTCTGCGGCTGGATTACGGCACGCTCTCGCCGCTGCTCAAGCGTCTCGAGGCCGGGGGGCTGGTCAGCCGCGTGCGGCGGACCGAGGACGAGCGGTCGGTCACGGTCAGCCTGACCGGCGGCGGGCGCGCGCTGCGCCCCCGAGCCGTCTGCATCCCGGATCAGGTGATGGCTGCCACCGGTCTGGATCGGGAGTCCTTCGAGTCGCTGCGGGAGGTGCTCGGGCACTTGACCGCAGCGGTCACGGCCGGCGCCGCGGGTGCCACCGGAGCCGCGATCACGCCGCGGGGCTGACGCCGGCGCCGATCAGCGGTATTCCGGGTTGGGGTGACCGGGCACGGTCAGATCCCAGTCGTGCGTGGAGTTGCCGTAGGCGGGGATGCCGCCTGCGTCCTTGAGCATCCGCGCCAGGTGCAGCATGTTCCACGCCATGAAGACGGCGTTGCGCGTCGTCCACGCGTTGTTCTCCCCGCCGCCGTCGGAATCGAGGTAGGAGGGCCCCGGCCCGGCCTCGCCGGTCCAATACGCGTCTGACTGGGGCGGCACGGTGAGCCCGATGTGCTGCAGCGCGTACAGGATCTGCGCGCTGACGTGCTTGCCGCCGTCCTCGTTGCCCGTGGTCAGGACACCGCCGACCTTGCCGTAATAGGACCACTGCCCGGCGGCGTTGACCTCGCCGGAGCACGCGTACAGCCGCTCGATCACCTTGCGCGTCTGCGAGCTCTGGTCCCCGAGCCAGATCGGGCCGGCGATCAGGATCATGTCGGCCGGCACCACCAGCTCGCGATAGATCTCGGGGAAGGCATCGCGTTCGTAGCCGTGCTCGCGCATGTCCGGCCACACCCCGGGCGGAATCTCGTGGTCGACGGTCCGCAGCTCGTCGACGCGCGCCCCCGTCCGTTCGAAGATCGCCCGCGGAATGGCGAGCAAGCCGTCGCTGTGGCTGCGCTCCGGCGAGCGCTTGAGCGTGCCGTTGAAGATCACGACGCGGAGGTCGTCGAAGCGCGTGGGCGTGGCATCGGCCTGGGCGTCGATGAACGTCTGGATCGGTTCGGGGAGTGCCATGCGGCCAACCTACCGCTGCACGGAGAACGATTCCCTTAACACCCGGGCGTGCTTATTCACCCCCGCGTCGTAACCGGGCCCGGCACTCGGTCGAATAAGCACGGTGTGCGTGCTTATTCGCAGCCCGACGGCGCTGGGCCAGCGGCCGGGGCCGAATAAGCACGGCAGCGGGCGGCCGGACTACTCAGCTCAGTCGCGGACGAGGACCGCGATCCCGTGCTCGTCCAGCAGTTGCGCCACCTGCGCCCCCGCGGCGATGCCGGTGGCGTGGCCGCCGCGAAGCACGTCACGCCAGCGGCCGTCGAGCGCGGGCAGTGAGCCGGACGGGGGGCGCAGACGGGTGGACACCGACACCAGCACCTCGCCACCGCGCAGGTAGGCGAGTGCGCCCGACACCTGTGCCGCGCCCGCAGCGCCGTCGAGCGGCTCGTAGTCGCCCCGGAACGCCGCCGGGCGCCGGATCCGCAGCGACAGCAGGCGGCTGGTCAGCCACAGCTTGCGCGTCCTGGCGTCCGCGATCGAGCCGCCGCTCAGGCGGGCGAGCATCGCCTCGTGCCACTCCCAGTCGACCGGGCGTCGGTTGTCGGGATCGACCAGCGCGCGCAGCGGCAGCTCGTCGCCCTGGTAGATGTCGGGTATCCCGGGTGCCGTCAGCTTCAGGGCGATCGTGCGCAGCGCGATCATCGCCCCGGCGCGCGTGAGCGCCGCCACGAACGGCGTGAAATCGGCGAGGAACTGATCGTGGGCGTAGAGCGCGCGGCAGAAGTCCATCACCGCCGACTCCCAGTCGGCGTTCGGCTCGATCCAGTTGGTGTTGCGCTTGGCCTCGCGCAGCGCCTTCTCCATGTAGCCCTCGATCCGCTCGCGCTCGATCGGCCACGCTCCCGCCAGCGTCTGGAACAGGAAGTAGCGCTCCAGGTCGTCGGGAGCCCCGGCACGGCACAGCTGCTCGGTGAGCTCCATCCAGCGGCGTACGTGGCGCTCCCAGTCGCCGGGCATCCAGCTCAGGGCCGCGATCCGCGCGCGCACGTCGGAGGAGCGCTTGGTGTCGTGCGTCATCGTGGTCAGCATCGCCAGTGGGAAGCGCTGCGCCCGTTCGAGGTTGGCGGCGTGGAAGCGCTCGCTGGTGATCCCGAACCGCCCCGGGTCGCCGCCGACGTCATTGAGCGCCAGCAGCCGGCCGTAGCGATAGAACGCGGTGTCCTCGACGCCCTTGGCGACCACCGGCGGAGTCGTCTGCTGAAACCGGATCACGAACTCCGGCGCTGCGGGTTGCTCCAGCAGCAGCATCTCGGCCGCGTCGGGCGCCAGTTCGCCGGCCTCGCCCACGGCCGCGCGGTCCTCGGCGGCGAGGCTGCTCTCGTCCGGCCGGATGTAGGTGCGGTAGATCGGAAACGAGGCCACGCCCCGAGCCAGCGCCGGCGCGCCGCCGGTCGTCTCCTGCACCCGCGCCAGCCGCTCGATCTCTGGCCAGAACGGACCCTCGGCCTGCTCGAGCTTGGCCTCGGCAGCGACGACATCAAAGCCGCGCCGATCCCCCGCCAGCGCCTCCCACAGCCCGGTCAACGCCGGCTCGGCGTCGCCGTCGATGAACAGCGCGCAGACGTCGTTGAGGAACTCATAGCCGACCGTCCCCGCTACCGGCCAGTCGCGCAGGTGCTCGGCGGACTCGAGGATCTTCTCGATCCACACCGTCTGCGCCCCGCCGTTGCGGAGGCGCTGGAAGTACTCCAGCGGGTCGGCGAGCCCGTCGGGGTGGTCGATGCGCAGCGCGTCGATCAGCCCCTCTCCGACCAGCCCGAGCACCAGGCCGTGGGTCGCCTCGAACACCTCCGGGTCCTCCTGGCGGACCCCGGCCAGGTCGTCGATGTCAAAGAACCGACGATGGCGGCCGCTCACCGGGTCGAGGTCAAAGAACTTCGCCCGCAGGTCGGGATCGGTCCAGAAGCGATTGGCGTCGTCGGTGGCCATGTGGTTGGGGACGAGATCGAGAACGATTCCCATTCCCGCCGCGTGGGCGGCGCTGACCAGCGCGCGAAACTCTGGCTCGCCCCCCAGGCCATCCGAGATCCGCGTCGGGTCGACGACGTCGTAGCCGTGCGTCGACCCCGGGCGGGCCTGCAGCGACGGAGACAGGTACAGGTGCGAGATCCCCAGGTCGCGCAGGTATGGAATCCGTCCGCGGGCCGCGGCGAAGCCGAAGTCCGGGGTCAGCTGCAGGCGGTAGGTCGCCCGGAAATGAACTCCGCGAGCGGCCGGCCGGTCCGGCGGCGAGGAGGGCGGGCGGGCCGGATCAGGCGACACGCTTGAGGATCGTGATCGAGTGCGCGGTGACGTTGATCCGCTGCTGGGCGTCGTAGCCCACGCTGCCCGGCAGCGCGCCGGGGTCGGCGGTGCACAGCTCGAGCTCCCAGCGGGAGTCCATGCGCCGGCGCGGCAACTTGAACTGCCGGTCCTCGTTGTGGGCGTTGAACAGCAGCACGAAGGAGTCGTCCTGCACTTCCTCGCCGTGCGGCCCGGGGGTGAGGATGGCCTGGCCGTTGAGGAACATTCCCAGCACCGCCTCGCCGTGCTGCCAGTCGCGGCTGGTCATCCTGCGCCCGTCGGCTCGGAACCACCACACATCGGGCAGCCCGGAGTCGTTGATGTCCTCGCCCCGCAGGAACTCCTCACGCCGGAACGTGCGGTGCTCCGAGCGCAGGCGGATCAGCCGCTGAGTGAACGCGTGCATGCGATCGCGCTCGTCGTCCTGGTTCCAGTCATACCAGCTGAGCTCAGAGTCCTGGCACCAGCCGTTGTTGTTGCCGCCCTGGGTGCGGTTGCGCTCGTCGCCGCCGAGCAGCATCGGCGTGCCCTGAGAGACGAACAGCGTGGTGAGGAAGTTGCGCTGCTGGCGCAGGCGTAGCTCTTGGATCGCCGGGTCGTCGGTCTCGCCCTCGGCGCCGCAGTTCCACGAGCGGTTGTCGTTGGTGCCGTCGCGGTTGTCCTCGTGGTTGGCCTCGTTGTGCTTCTCGTTGTAGGAGACGAGGTCGCGCAGGGTGAAGCCGTCGTGGGCGGTGATGAAGTTGATCGAGGCGAACGGCTCGCGGCCGTCGGACTCGTACAGGTCCGAGGAGCCGGCCAGGCGCCCGGCGAACGAGCCGACGCTCGCCGACGCGCGCCAGAAGTCGCGCATCTCGTCGCGGTAGACGCCGTTCCATTCCGACCACAGGATCGGGAAGTTGCCGACCTGGTACCCGCCCGGTCCGACGTCCCAGGGTTCCGCGATCAGCTTGACCTGGGAGAGCACCGGGTCCTGGTGGATGGTGTCGAAGAACGCCGATAGGCGGTCGACGTCGTACAGCTCGCGCGCCAGCGCGGACGCGAGGTCAAAGCGGAACCCGTCGACGTGGCATTCGATCGCGAAGTACCGCAGCGAGTCCATGATCAACCGCAGCACGCTGGGGTGCACGGGGTTCAGCGAGTTCCCGGTGCCGGTGAAGTCCATGTAATGGCGGGGGTCATCGGGCACCAGTCGGTAATAGGCAGCGTTGTCAACGCCCTTGAACGACAGCATCGGGCCGAGATGGTTGCCTTCAGCGGTGTGGTTGTAGACGACGTCGAGGATCACCTCGATGCCCGCCTGGTGAAGGGCCTTAACCATGCCCTTGAACTCCCGCACCTGCTCGCCGCGACGCCCGGTGGCAGCGTACTCGGAGTGAGGGGCGAAGTACCCGATCGTCGAGTAGCCCCAGTAGTTGGTCAGTTCCCGCTCGAACAGGAATGACTCGTCGGAGATGTGGTGCACAGGCAGTAGTTCCACCGCGGTCACGCCCAGGTCCTTGAGGTACTCAAGCGCCGGATCGGAGGCCAGGCCGGCGTAGGTGCCGCGCAACTCCTCGCGCACGTCGGGATGGGTCATCGTGAACCCCTTGACGTGGGTCTCGTAGATGATCGTGTCGGCAAACGGGACCCGCGGCGGTCGGTCGCCCTGCCAGTCGAATGACTGATCGATCACCACCGACTTGGGGACCGCATAGGAGTCGTCCTCGTCGTCGGGATCGAAGTCGGCGTCCTCCTCGCCGTTGGGCACGTAGGGCAGGATGTTGGCGTCATGCTCCCAGTCGACGGTGCCGTCGATTGCCTTGGCGTAGGGGTCGAGCAGGAGCTTGCCGGGGTTGAAGCGGTGGCCCTCGTCGGGCGCGTAGGGGCCGCGCACGCGGAAGCCGTAGCGCTGCCCGGCCCCGACGCCCGGCAGGTAGCAATGCCAGTTCATCGCCCGCCGGGCGGTGACGTCGATCCGGGTCTCCTCACCGGCGTCGTCGAACAGGCACAGCTCGACGCCCTCGGCATGCTCGGAAAAGATCGAGAAGTTGGTCCCGCGGCCGTCCCAGGTGGCCCCGAGCGGGAACGGTTCTCCCGGCCAGACTTCGTTCATCGAATCAAGGCTCCTGACATCGCGGGCAGTGTGAGCAGTCCGTCGCGTAGCTGCCCCGCCCGGGTCTGATCTCCGGCGGCCAGCTCGATCGCGCCCCCCCGGCAGGGTATCTGCACCATTCCCGAGCCGAAGTTACAGGCCAATTGATACGAACCACGGCGGACGCTCAGCCAGCGCGCGTGCTCACTGTAGGACACCTCCCCAACGTCGCCTCGAGGCAGCCGGCGTCGGGCCTGCAGCAGCTCCCGGTACAGACGCGCGAGGCCCGGGTCGCCGCGCCGGGTCAGTTTCGAGCGCTGGAACGTCGCCGGGTCTTCGGGGTCGGGCACGTTCTCTCCGAACGAGGCGAACGAGGCGAACTCGGCACGCCGGCCCTCGCGCGTGGCGATCGCGATCTCCTCATCGATGTGGTTTGAGAAGAACTGGAACGGCGCCAGCTCGCCGTACTCCTCGCCCATGAACAGCATCGGGATAAACGGGGCCAGCAGTGTGCAGAACGCCGCCAGCGGCCGTGCGACCGCCGGCATCCGGTCGCCGTAGGCACGGTTGCCGACCTGGTCGTGGTCCTGGGAGAAGACCACGAACCGTTCCGGCGCCACATCGTCGGCCGGCGCGCCGAACCGCCGTCGGCGAAACGCGGAGTAGCCGCCGTCGTCAACGTGGGGGCGATGGAACGCCTTGGCGAGCTGGGCGACACGGCCGAAGTCTGAGTAGTAGCTGTCGCGCTCCTCGGTGATCAGCGTCCGCAGCGAGTGGTGAAAATCGTCGGCCCAGGCGGCGTCGCAGTCATAGCCGCCGCGCTCGTGCGGGCGCACCACCTTCGGGTCGTTGAGCCCCGACTCGGCGATCACGTAGGCATGCGGGTCGATCGTGTGCACGCGCCGCGCGACCGCGGCCACGATGTGCTCGCAGCTTGAGTCAAAGATCGCATGGATCGCGTCCAGGCGCAGGCCGTCGATGCCGAAGTCGCGCACCCAGCCCTCGGCGCTCTGGCAGATCCACTCGCGCACCGGGTCACAGTCGGCGTCGTCGTAGTTGATCGCCTTGCCCCACGGCGTCTCGTACTTGCCCGTGAAGTACGGGCCGAACGCCTCCATCGCGGTCACCCCGGAGGCGCCGAGATGGTTGTAGACGGCATCGAGGATCACCGCCAGCCCGTGGGCATGGGCGGCCGCCACCAACTCGGCCAGCTGCGCCGGGCCGCCGTAGGAGGACTGCGCTGATGAAAGGTAGACGCCGTCATACCCCCAGCCGCGGGCGCCGGGGAACTCGGCCACGGGCATGATCTCGATCGCCGTCACCCCGAGCCGGGCCAGCGCGTCGAGATGCTCGGCGGCGCCGGCGAACGTCCCCGCGTCGCTGAATGTCCCCACGTGCAGCTCATAAATCACGAGCTCGTGTGGGCGCACGGCGGTGAAGCCGTCGATCGCGCCGGGCAGCGACCGCGTGTCGAACAGCCGCGAGGGCCCGCGCAGCCCGCCGGGCTGCCAGCGTGTGCATGGGTCCGGGTGGCGCTCGCCGTCGACCAGGTAGCTGTAATCGACGCCGGTGGGGGTGTCGCAGATGGTCTCGTGAACGCCGTAGCCGGCGCTGCTCAGCGCCCGGGGCTCGCCGTCGAGCTCGAGTACCAGCCGTTGCGCCCGCGGCGCCCAAACGCGGAACTCGGCGCGGCCGTCGTACAGCTGACGCGCGCCGAGCGTGCGTTCCCAGGGGTAGACGTCGCCGACCGGTTCGCCACTACTCATCTGGCACAAGCCACACCGCCGCCAGGGGCGGCAGCGTCACTTCCGCCGAGAAGGGCTGATCGTGCCAGGGGATCGGCTCGGGGACGACGCCGCCCAGGTTCCCCACGTCTGAGCCGCCGTAGTAGGCCGAGTCGGTGTTGACCGCCTCGCGCCAACGGCTGGACCGCGGCAGGCCGAGGCGATAGCCGTGCAGCGGCGCCGGCGAGAGATTGGCGACGAACACGACGACCCTGTCGCCGTCGGCGTTGCGCCGCGCAAACGCGATCACGTTGCGGTCGGCGTCGTTGGCCTCCAGCCACCAGAAGGCCGACGGATCGGTGTCCCGCTCCCACAGGGCGGGCTCGTCGCGATAGGCGCGGTTCAGGTCCCGGATCAGCGACTGAATGCCCGCATGCTCGGGCGCCTCCAGCAGGTGCCAGTCCAACGAGCGCTCCTCTGACCACTCGGCCACCTGGGCGAATTCCTGGCCCATGAACATGAGCTTCTTGCCGGGGTGGGCCCACATGTAGGCGTACAGCGCGCGCAGGTTGGCGAGCTTCTGCCACTGATCGACGCCCGCCATCTTGGTGTACAGCGAGCCCTTGCCGTGCACGACCTCGTCGTGGGACAGCGGCAGCACGAAGTTCTCTGAGAACGCGTACATCAAGCTGAACGTCAGCTCGTGGTGGTGGTAGCGGCGGTAGAGCGGGTCCTGCTGGAAGTAGGACAGCGTGTCGTGCATCCAGCCCATGTTCCACTTGAAGCCGAACCCCAGACCCCCGAGATACGTGGGCCGCGAGACGCCCGGCCACGCGGTCGACTCCTCGGCCGCGGAGATGATTCCCGGCGCCTCGGCGTAGATCACCTCGTTGAGCTCCTTGAGGAACGCGACCGCCTCGAGGTCCTCGCGTCCACCCAACTGGTTGGGAACCCACTCGCCCTCGCGCCGGGAGTAGTCCAGGTACAGCATCGACGCCACCGCATCGACCCGGATGCCGTCAACGTGGTACTCGCGCAGCCAGAACAGGGCGTTGGAGATCAGGAAGTTGCGCACCTCGTGGCGTCCGAAGTTAAACACCAGCGTGCCCCAGTCGGGATGGGCACCGCGGCGTGGATCGGCGTGCTCGTACAGCGCCGAGCCGTCGAAGCGGGCCAGCGCGAACTGATCGCGAGGGAAATGGGCCGGAACCCAGTCGAGGATCACGCCGACGCCGCGGGAGTGCAGCCGATCGACGAATGCCCGCAGTTCGTCGGGTGAGCCGTAGCGCGGGGTGGGAGCGAAGTAGCCGGTCACCTGGTAACCCCACGAGCCGGAGAACGGGTGCGCCATCACCGGCAGCAGCTCGATGTGGGTGAAGCCCATATCGGTCGCGTACGCCGCCAGCTCGTCGGCCAACTCGGCGTAGGTCAGCAGGCGGTTGTCCTCAAGTGAATTGAGTCGCCACGAGCCGAGATGGACCTCGTAGATCGAGATCGGCTCGCCGATCGGCTCAGACTCCCCCCGCCTGGTCAAGAACGCGGAATCCTCCGGGCTCCACTTGTGCTGGGGGTCGCAGATCACCGAGGCGGTCTTGGGCGGGAGCTCGGTCTGCTGGGCGTAGGGATCGGCCTTCAGCAGCAGCTCGCCATCGGCGGCCAGGATCTCGTACTTGTAGCGCTCGCCGGCGCCGACGTCAGGCAGGAACAGCTCCCAGATTCCGCCGGTCTGCATCGAGCGCATGGCGTGGAGTCGGCCGTCCCAGGAATTGAAGTCGCCGACCACGCTGACGGCCCTGGCGGCCGGGGCCCAGACGGCAAAGGCCGTGCCGTGAACGCCCTGATGCTCGCGTACGTGGGCGCCGAGCTTGTCGTAGAGCTCCTCGTGACGGCCCTCGCCCATCAGGTGCAGGTCGACCTCACCCAGGGTCGGCTCAAACGAGTACGGGTCCTCGAGCGTGAACTTGCCGCCCGGCCCGTAGTCGACCTTGAGCTTGTAGCGCAGCGGCAGCCGGGCGTTCTCGATCTCGCCCTCGAAGATCCCGGCCGGGTGGATCTGCTGCAGCGCCACGGTCTTGCCCTTGCTGGGCTTGACCGACACCGACTGCGCCGACGGTCGCAGTGCGCGCACCACGACTGCACCGTGGTCGTTCGGGTGGGCGCCCAGGATCGAGTGAGGCTCGGCGTGCTCGCGCTTGGCGAGCGCGTCGAGCTCCGATTTGGCAACGGTCATCAGGACTCCAGCAGTCGGGCGATACCGGCCACCGGGATCGGGAGCCAGTCGGGGCGGTTATCGAGCTCGTAACGGAGCTCATAGACGGCCTTCTCGAGCTCGAAGATCGATAGCAGGTTGCTGATCGCGGTCTCCTCGGCGGGTAGCAGTACCGGCTCGATCGCCGAGAAGTAGTGCTCCAGGAACGTCTCCCGTGCGCGATCCTCGAACGCCGACCCATCGCCCAGGGCGCCGACCGACGAGGCCGCATAGGCGAACGAGCGCAGCATCCCGGCGACGTCGCGCAACGGCGACGTCTTGCCCCGGCGCTCGTCCAGTGACCGCGCGGGTTCGCCCTCGAAGTCGATGATCAGCCAACCATGCCCGCCCGCCCCATGCAGGGTCTGACCGAGGTGATAGTCGCCGTGGGTGCGGATGCTGCGGCCGCCGACGTCACGGACGGCCGCGCTCGTGATCTGATCGCGCAGTTCCCGGCCGCGTCCCGCGATCGCAGCCACGCGCTCGTCGGTGTCGGTCAGCCGGGCGAACGTCCGCTCGACGTCGGCGTCGATCGTCTGGGTCAGCAGCGCCATCGCCTCGGGGCTTGACGGCTGCGAGCTGAACGCCGGATCGTCGGGGTCTGAGGCGAGCGCGTTGTGCAGCTGCGCGGTCACCGTGCCAAGGCTGCCGAGTTCGATCAGCAGCCCCTTCGGATCGCTGCGGATCTGGTCCAGCGCCAGCTCCCATCCCCCCACTGCCTCCGCGAAGAAACGCTGGGCGACGCCCAAGGTGGCGGCGAACGAACGGCCCTCGTACTCGTACCAGCCCTGCAGCGGCGCGATGTTGGCGAATCCCCGCCCGGTGAGGAAGCGCAGCACCTCCAGCTCCGGGTTGATCCCCGGCTCGAGGCGACGGAACACCTTCAGCACCGTCTCAGAACCGAACACGACCGATGAGTTGGACTGCTCCACGCCCATCGGCCGGGCCGCTCCGTCGAGCGCCAGTTCGCCGCCACGGGCGGGGCGCCGGAAGCGCAGCCGGCCGTCGTCGGTGTCAATCGAGGCCTGGCCGTCGATCTGGCGCAGCAGCTCGCGCACCAGCTCGGGGTCGGCCACCGCGTCGACCGCCACCCCCGCGACCGTGGTCGTGACCGCTGCGCGATCGCCGGCCTGCGCGGGAGACAGGATCGCGAGCGGCAGCTGGTAGAGCTCGCGGCCGCCGGTGGCGAAGTCCGCTCCGATCAGCGCCAGCAGCAGCGACGGGGAGTCGGCCACCGCGACGCATTGCTCGATCTCCACGCGGGTGACCGTGCGCGACTTGGAGGCGTACCAGCGCTGATTCTCCAGCCAGACGACGATCGGCCCCGGGTCCAGTTGGAATGCGAGCGCCTCGGCCACGCGCTAGCGCTCCACCCTCAGCACGTGGGCCTGGCGCCAGCCCGGGGCCAGCGCGACGAAGTTGTGGCCGATCCGCCACTGATAGCGCTCGTCGCAGAGCAGGTCGTGGACGGTGAACGAGGGGGGCAGCCCGAGGCTGGCGGGAACGTTGACCAGCGCCTGCTGGGGCTGATGGGGATCGATGCTGACCACGCAGATCGTGGTGTCGCCCCTGGTGTGCTTGGCGTAGGCGATCAGGCCGTCGTTGCCGGTGTCCAGGAAGGTGATGTTCGACAGCCTCTGCAGCGACGGGCTGGCCCGGCGGATCTGGTTGAGCCGCGCCACCATCGGCAGCAGCGGCCCGTCCAGCGTGCGCTGTTTGGCCTCGTACTTCTCGGAGTGCAGGTACTCCTCCGAGCCCTCCTTGACCGCCACGTTCTCAAAGCTCTCATAGCCCGAGTAAATTCCGTAGCTGGGACTGAGCGTGGCGGCGAGCACGAGCCGCGCCTCGAACGCCGGCCGACCGCCGTGCTGCAGGTACTCGTGCAGGATGTCCGGCGTGTTGGTGAAGAAGTTGGGCCGAAAGTAGTCCTGCTCGCCCGAGTAGGCCAGCTCGGACACGTACTCGGTCAGCTCCCAGCGCGAGTTCTTCCACGTGAAGTACGTATAGCCCTGGCTGAAGCCCAGCTTGCCGAGGTGGCGCATCACCGAGCGCTTGGTGAAGGCCTCGGCGAGGAACAGCACGTCGCTGTGGCGGGCGTGGACCTCGTCGATCAGCCACGCCCAGAACCGGAACGGCTTGGTGTGCGGATTGTCGACGCGAAACACCCGGACGCCGCAGTCGACCCACTGCAGGACCACGGCCAGCAACGCGTCCCAGAGGCCGCGCCAGTCAGCCGAATCCCAGTTGACGTTGTAGATGTCCTGATAGCGCTTGGGCGGGTTCTCGGCGTACTTCAGCGTGCCGTCGGGGCGGCGATGGAACCATTCGGGGTGCTCGGTCAGCCACGGGTGGTCGGCCGAGCACTGGATCGCGAAGTCCAGGGCGATGTCGATCTCGAGCTCGCTGGCCGCGCGGGTGAGGGCCCGCACGTCGTCGATCGTCCCGATCGCTGAATCGACGGCATCGTGGCCGCCGGTGGCGTCGCCGATCGCCCACGGCGAGCCGGGATCGGTCGGGCCGGCGGTGAGGGCGTTGTCACGCCCCTTGCGGTTGGTGAGCCCGATCGGGTGGATCGGGGGCAGGTAGACGACGTCGAAGCCGAGCTCGGCCAGCCGCGGCAGCTGAGCCTGCACGCCCTGCAGGCCGCCCCAGGAGCGGGGGAACATCTCATACCAGGCGCTGAATCGCGCGCGCAGGCGATCGACCTCCACGGTCAACGGCTCGGCGAGGCTGACCCGGCCGTGGCGCTCGGGATCGTGCTCGATCGCCGCCTGGAGCTCGTCGCCGAGCGCGATGTCGTGCTTGGCGTTGTTGGGCACGGTGGGATCTGAGAGCTGGCCCCAGGCGTGCTCGATCAGGGCCTTGGTGTCTCGCGAGCGGGCGTGCTCGGCGGCGGCCTGCAGTAGCACGACGCCCTCAGACAGCTCACCCGCGAGCTCCGCCTGTCCGGCGGCGACCTTGCGGGCCAGCTCGTCGCGCCAGGTCGCGAACGTGTCGGTCCACGCCTCGATCGTGTACGACCAGCGGCCCGGACGGTCGACCGTGAATTCCCCCGCCCAGCGCACGCCGCCGAGGTGCGCGTCGGTGCGGTGCAGCTCACTCTCCAGCGCGCGGCCGTCCGGGTCGCAGGCGCGCACGACGACGCGGAGCAGGTCGTGCCCGTCGCGGAACACGGCGGCCGAGACCTCGACGCGGTCGCCAACGCAGCGCTTGACCGGATAGCGACCGCCGTCGACTGCAGGGGTCGGGTATTGGATCACGATCCGGCGGGGGGGGTGGGTGCCGGGGCCAGGTGCAACCGGCCCCGTCCGTTCTGCCCGCGCGATGTCCGTCTCGCTGGTGCTGGAGGTCACTGCTTCAGAAGGTATCCGGGACCGGCGATGAGGTAAACACCAGCCGGTGTCCGCCCCCGTCAACGACCTGAACCGATCCAGCGGGGTGCAGCTGCACCTCACCTCGCTTCCGGGGGGCCGTCTCGGCCGCGAGGCGTACCGGTTCGTCGACTGGCTGGCCGCCGCCGGGCAGTCGTGGTGGCAGGTGCTGCCCCTCGGTCCCCCCGACCGCTACCACTCGCCCTACAAGTCCAGCTCGGCCTTCGCCGCCTGGCCCGGGCTGCTCGCCGACCGCCGCGCGCCGGTCTCGGGCGCCGAGCGGCTGGACTTCCGCGAGCGCCAGCGCTTCTGGATCGGTGACTGGGAACGCTTCTCCGCGCGGGGCGCGGTGGCCGACCAGGTGCGCTTTGACCGCGAGTGGGGAACGCTGCGGCGCTATGCGGCTGACCGGGGGGTACAGATCATGGGCGATGTGGCGATCTACGTCTCGCCCGGCGGCGCTGATCACCGCTTCCATCCGGAGCTGTTCCAGACCGGACTGGTGGCGGGCGCGCCCCCCGATGCCTACGCGCGCGACGGCCAGCTGTGGGGCAACCCGCTGTATGACTGGCCGGCGTTGCAGCGGCGCGGGTACCGGTGGTGGGTGGAGCGGGTGCGGCGCACCCTGGACCTGTTTGACCTGGCCCGGATCGACCACTTCCGTGGGCTGGTCGCCTATTGGGCGGTGCCGGCGGGCGCGCGCACGGCGCGCCACGGGTCATGGATGCGCGGGCCGGGCGGGGCGCTGTTCCGCGCGCTGCAGCGAGACCTGGATCCTGCCCGCGCCGGCCTGCCGCTGGTCGCCGAGGACCTGGGGAAGATCACGCCGCCGGTCGAGCGCCTGCGTCGCGAGATCGGGCTGCCGGGGATGCTGGTGATCCAGTTCGGGATGGACGCCGAGGATCCCGGGAGCCCCCACCGGCTGGCCAACCACACCGCGGACCGGATCGTCTACACCGCCACCCACGACCAGGACACGCTGCGCGGCTGGCTGGAGTCGCTGGAGCCGGGGCAGCGGGCGTTCGTGGACGCGGAGGTGGCGCGGTACGGGTTCACCGAGCCGCGCCGGCCGTGGTGGGGGTTGATCCGGCTGACGTTCTCCTCGCCGGGGCTGGTCGCGATGCTGCAGGCCCAGGATGTGCTCGGCCTGGGCAGCGAGGCGCGCATGAACGATCCGGCAAGCGCGGGCGGCAGCTGGCGCTGGCAGCTGCCGGCCCGGGCGCTGACCGCGTCGCTCGCCGCGCGCCTGCGCGGCGCCAAGGAGGAGGCGGGCCGGCTCGCCGGACGATCGGTCGCGCCGGCCGGTTAGCGGGGGTCTGGTCGATAAGCGACCGGATGCGTCCAGGATCGACCACATCTCGCCGCGCGGCAAATTGGAGTTGACAGTCGCCCCGACCGCTCTGTAAGGTCACGATTGCAAACGATTGCAGCGTGACGTTCGAGGCTGCGTGAGCGGAGCAGAGGAGAGAGACGGATGGGCATCTTTCGTAAGTCTTTAGGCGTGGGTGTGGCCGCCACCATCGCCGTGGGCCTGGCGGCCTGCGGTGGTTCAAGCAGCGGTTCCGGCGGTGGCTCGGGCGGCGGATCGGGCCCGGTTACGATCGGGGCGTCGCTGTCGCTGTCCGGTGACTTCGCCGCCGACGGGCAAGCGTTCCAGCGTGGCTATGAGCTGTGGGCGGCCGACCAGAATCGCCAGGGCGGCCTGCTGGGCCGCAAGGTCAAGCTCGACATCATCTCTGACTCCTCAAGCGCCTCGCAGGTGGTCAGCAACTACCAGAAGCTGATTGGCTCCAATAAGGACCAGCTCGTGTTCGGTCCGTTCTCGACGTTGCTCACCGTCCCGTCGGCGCGGATCGCCGCGCGGTACGGCTACGCGTTCGTTGAGGGCGCGGGCGCCGGTCCGGCCGTGTTCGGCGAGGGGCTCAAGAACGTCTTCTCCGTCCAGATCCCGATCGTCAACGACCTCGTGAGCACGGCTCAGTGGGTTGCGTCACTACCCGCCGCCCAGCGGCCCAAGACCGCGGCGTACGCGACGGTCAACGACCCCTTCACCCAGCCGCAGATCCCGGTCGCGCAGAAGATCCTCCAGGCCGCCGGGGTCAAGACCGTGCTCTCGAAGGTGTTCCCGGCCGAGGTCACGGACTTCACGCCGATCGCCAGCCAGGTCGCCTCCACGCACGCCGACATGATGGTGCTCGGCTCCGTCGACGTGCCCACGGTCTCGGCCTTCACCCACGCCTTCGTGCAGCAGCACTACGACCCCAAGGCGTTCGTCGCCACCGCCGGTCCCGATCAGGGCGCGCAGTTCGTCAAGGCGGTCGGCGCCGGCAACGAGAACGGGATCTTCGTTCCCGGCATCTGGTTCGGCGGCTTCCAGAAGGCCGACAGCCAGGCGATGGTCAAGGAGTACATCGCCAAGTACGGCGGCACTCCCTCCGACGTCAACGCCGACGTCGCCGAGGCCTATGCGGTCGGCCAGGTGATGGCCCAGGCGGTGACCCACCTCCACAGCCTGGATAACGCGAAGATCACCGCCTACCTGCACAGCGGGGCGACCTTCGACAGCGTCATCGGCCCGGTCAAGTTCGACGCCCGCGGCGAGAACACGGCCGGCAAGGCGCTGACCTTCCAGTGGCAGCAGGGCTCGCTGCTGCAGTCGCTGCCGACCGCCACAGCCGGCTCGCACGCGCCGCTGTACCCGAAGCCGGTCTGGAAGGGCTGATAGTGGTCCACCTCGGGACTAATCGGACATTCGAGGCCCACTAGCGATGTCGTCGACGGCTCTCCTGGAGGCGATTATCGATGGTGTGCTGACCGGCGGCGTCTACGCGCTGATGGCCGCCGGCCTGACGCTGATCTTCGGCGTCATGGACATCATCAACATCGCTCAGGGCGTAATGGTGATCCTCGGGGCCTACCTGAGCTATGAGCTGTCGGTCCATGCGGGGATCGGCCTGCTCCCGGGGCTGTTGATCACCGTGCCGGTGATGTTCGCGCTCGGCTGTGCGATCGAGTTCTGCTTCATGCGCCGCGTTCGCGATCAGGATCGGACGCAGATGTCGATCCTCATCACCTACGCGGTGGCGATCGTGATCGAGGGGGTCCTGACCGCGATCTTCGGCGTGAACTACCAGCAGCTGTCGGCGTCCTATGTCAACTCGTCGTTGCACATCTTCGGCTTCTACCTGCCCGACATCTACCTGATCGGCTTCGGGCTGGCGATCACCCTGCTGGTCGGCCTGTACTACGGGCTGTACCGCACCAAGTTCGGGCGGGCGGTGCGGGCCTCGTTGCAGAATCGCAAGGCAGCGGACCTGATCGGGATCGACGTCAACCGCGTGCGGATGATCTCGGTCGGCGTCGGCGTGGCCGTCACCGCGGTCGGCGGGATGGTGTTCGGCGCCACCAATTCGTTCAATCCCAACACCGGATATGACCTGATCTCCCGGCTGCTGGCGATCGTGATCCTCGGCGGGATGGGAAGCATCGGCGGCGCGATGGCTGCAGCGGTGTTCCTGCTGGTGATCAACGACGTGGTTGCGGTGGCCTGGTCGCCGACCTGGGCCCCGTTTGTGTATTTCGCGATGCTGGTCGGGATCCTTTCGTTCAGGCCCCAGGGGCTGTTCGGGCGCGCGACGGTGCGCGCCCAATGAG
>JBPCPC010000177.1:0-5038 GCA_050999585.1 Solirubrobacteraceae bacterium
CCTCAAGGGTCATCCGCTGCGCCGCCACGGGCA
Organism: Solirubrobacteraceae bacterium; assembly: GCA_050999585.1. Lineage (GTDB taxonomy): Bacteria > Actinomycetota > Thermoleophilia > Solirubrobacterales > Solirubrobacteraceae > Palsa-465. The sequence goes on from JBPCPC010000177.1 coordinate 34, forward strand.
GGACGAACGATCTGAACACCGTCTGCCGCGGCGCCGCGTGGACGCTGTCGATCAGCGGCACCTCGGCGCCACCGACGTGCAGGAGAAGGTCGATCGGGGTCCAGTCGCTCGTCACACAGCCGATGACCAGCCGGCTCGTCGGCCGGGGAAGGGTGACGGGCAGGCTGGCTGCTGGCCCGGCCAGCAGCAGGTTCTCCCATTGGGTCCAGCCGACGTGGGTGGCGCCGATCGTCTCGGCCGTCCACGGTCGCAGGAACGCCGGCCGCTTGTCCACCGGTCGCGGCGAGAGGATCAGATCGAGCCAGTAGCGTGACCACACCGGCGCCAGGTCGGGCCGCCAGCGCTCCAGATAGCGCGCCAGGATCACCTCGTCGGGATGGATCGGCCGTTCGGGGAAGAGGATCGGATCGTAGTTGGACGCGATCACGTGCTGATCGAGCCGTGCCCCGAACACGACCTCGAACTCATGGAAGCTGACCCCCCGGCCCCAGCGCACGATCGCCTCCAGGGCTGCCTCGCGGCCATGCTGGGCGGCCGCGTCGATCGCGGCCTTGAAGTCCTCGCGCTGGGACCGCGGGTAGTACTCGAGCGCCAGCGCGTCGGGCAGCAGATGAAAGAACGGCATCTGCGCCGTGTGATGATCGAAGTAGATCAGCCGGTTGGGCGCTTCGCAGACGACGATCGCCCCGTCGGGCTTGACGACGTCACGGGCGAGGCGCAGCAGCGCCAACCGCTCGGGGATCGTCAGGTGCTCGAGCACGGCGTAGCAGAGGAACACGTCGATCTCGCCTCGGCGGGCCGCCACCGCCTCGGTGATCGCGTCGAGCGGATGCAGCTCGAGCTCCACGTTCGTCACCCCGTGGCGGCGCAGCTCGTCGTGGCCAAGCTCGATCCACCCGGCGTCAATGTCGACGCCGATCAGGCGCTGCGCGCGCTCGGCAAAGGCACAGCTGACCGCGGCGTTGCCGCACCCGTACTCGAGCACCGTCCTGCCGGCAAGCGGCACCGTCTGCTCCACCCAGGGAATGATGAACTCGGCGGCGCGGCGGCGCCGTTGCTCCCAGCTGTTGGGGTTCTCGCCGGGCTCAAGCGCCGGCGGTATCTCGGGCGCGGTCGCGCGCGCCGGTTCGGACACGACCAGCGTCGGCTCGCCGATCGTCGGCGCCGGCGCGGGCGGGGCGTCCACTCCGGCCAGCGCCGCGTCGAGCTCCCGGACCCGCGCCTCGGCCACGCGCAGCTGCTCCCGGAGGCCGGCGACCTCAGCCTCGCGGTCGGCCACCCCGGCCAGCGCGGCTGCCGCGGCCGAGCCTCCCTTGCCCAGCCGGGCGCGGGCCAGCCGCGCGTTCTCGCGCCGCAGCGCCCACGCTCCCTGCTTGAGGTCCTCGGCCCAGCGGTTGAACACCGGCGCCGTGTTGAGCTGGACGCGCCCATGGTGCACGCCCTCGACGGCGGCCGGGTCGAAGTTGACGCAGAACACGAAGTGGTTGGCGTATTCGGGCTCATCGCGGTCATCGAGGCTCACCGTGACCTCAGGCTGCCGGGCGTGGGCGGGCACGATTAGCGAGCCCTCGGCCAGGAACTGCGGTACCATCACCGTCGAGGGGAATGAGGCGAACGCCCGGATCGCGTCGTCGTAACCGAACTCGGCCAGGTGAAACGGGTTGTGTTCGGCGAACAGCTTGCCGTTGGGCACCGAGGCGACGACCTGCATACCCCGCTCGGCGTGCCCGCGCAGCAGCTCCAGCGCCCCGTCGAGATCGCGAAGATGCTCGAGACCCTCGAAGCAGACGACGACGTCAAAGCGCGCCCCGAGATCGCCGCGCAGGAACGTGATCGCGTCAGCGAGCTCAAAGCCGACGTTCCCCGCTGGGGCGCCGAGCGTCACCCGAGCGGTTTCCACGGTGGCCGCGTCGTTGTCGACGCCGACGACCTCCCGGGCTTGAGCGCCGAGGATCGCTGTCCCGTAGCCACTGCCGCAGCAGAGGTCGAGCACGCGCCGGCCGGCGCACAGGCGCGCGGCAAACTCGTAGCGGTGGCGGTGCTCGCAGGCGAGCATCGTGTCGGCCTGGGCCGCCTCCAGGGTCAGGCGCTCGATGACGTCCATCGCACCTCATTCTCTCGAATCCGGGCATCGATCTCTCCGAGCAGCCGGGCGCGCTTGGGCTGCGCGATCTGCGCCTGGAGCGAATCCTCCCGCACCCGGTAGCGGATCATCCGCTCGGGGATCACCGCGCCGAAATGCCCCGCCGCCTGCAGCTCCCGGTAGAGGTGCCAGTCCTCGAAGCTGGTCAGCTCCTCGCTGTAGCGATAGCCGGCGTCGAAGATCCGCCGTCTGAGCACGGCGGCGGCGTCTCCGGCCACGTTCTGCTCGGCGTTCAGCGCGGCGTGATTGCCCAGCGGCTCATACCCGAGGTCCCCGCTCGTCCGGGACGTCCCGTCCGGACTGACGTAACGCGACCAGGAGGTCACGTAGGCGACCTCGGGGCGCTGCTCGAGAATCGCGACGGCCCGCGCGACGAACTCAGGCTCGGCGACGTTGTCGGCATCGAGGGGAAAGAAGTAACGCCCCTGGCTCTGCAGGACGCCGAAGTTGCGGGCCGCCCCCAGGCCCTGGTTCATCTGGGTGACCACGCTGACCGGGAGCCGGCCCGCGATCTCGGCGACGATCCAGTCCTGATCCTCAAAGGAGCCATCGTTGACGAGCACGATCTCGATCCGCGGGTAGCTCTGCGCCAGCAGAGAATCGATCGTGTCCCGCACGTACTGCGCCGCCCGGAAGTAGGGCACGATCGCCGACACGAGAGGCGGTCGGGCGCTGGCGCTGACCCCGCGACCGTGGCGCCGCGGCGGGGGGTGCGCGGCGAGCGCCTGATAGGCGTCGAGGATCTCGCGGTCGTCACTGAGGGCCCGGGCGCGGGCGATCGGCGCTTGCCCGCGAACGATCTGCGCCAGCTCGTCAGAGCGGCCGAGCAGTGCCTCCAGTGCCTGCGCGAGCGCCACCGGATCTGTCCCCCCGGCGAGCCATCCGTTCACCCCCGGCTCCACGAGCTCGACCAACCCGCCGACCGGCGTCGCCAGCACAGGCCGGTTGAGGTGCAGCGGCTCCAGAGCGGCGTACGGCCAGCACTCCCACAGCGACGGGATGATCACCGCGTCGTGCTCGCGGATCGTCTCGGCCACCGCTGCGCGGGGCAGCGAGCTGCGTAGCTCGATGCGCTCGTCCTCGGCGATCGCCAGCTGCAGCTGCTCGCGCATGGAGACGCCGAGCGGGGCCGTGTCGGTGTCGGCCCCCACGAGCGTCAGCCGGACGTCGGCGCGCTCCATCCCGGTGACCGCCCGCACGAGGTTCGGCACGCCCTTGCGCCGCTCCAGCCGGCCGGCATAGAGGATCCGTAGCGGCGCCGCGGGACTGAAGTTCGCATCGGCGTCGTGCGCGGCGATCGGCCCGCCGTAGGGGTAGCGGATCCGGGTCGCCGGCGCCAGCGCACCGGCGCCGTAGAACCGCTGATAGGCGCCGAGCACATCGCCGCCCTGCCAGATCAGATCGTCGGCATGAGCGAGCGAGAAGCGCTCCATCGCATGCAGGGCTCGCGAGGAGACATCGCGCCGCAGCCACCCGTCGAGCACCTCACAGATCTCCGCCGTCGTGTGAACCCGTACGCAGACGCGGGTGCCGGCGAGAAACGGGTCGAGCGCCTGCGCGGCCTGCAACGTGACGAACGCCTCACCGAGGAAATCGGGAAACTCGATCAGGTCGGGGCCCCCGTCTGAATAGAGCTCGCGCAGACACTCCAGGACGCGCGCTCCATAGCAGTGCATGACGTGAGTCCACGCGGACGCCTCCTCGACGGCGGGCTCGGGGACGAACACGATGCGGACATCGCCGGCGGGCAGGCGGGCATCGCCGGCGGCGCGCAGGCGCTCATATTCGGCTGCGAACACCGACGTGGTCAGGATCGTGACCTCGGCGATCCCGGAGAGCAGTTTGGCCGCCGCCGTCACAAACTGGCCGATGCCTCCCCCGCCCAGCGGATAGACCTCACGAGATGCGAGCGCGATGCGCAACGATCGGCGCCCCGGCCTATCCGGCCGGGCGGCGTCGGCCCACGCGTCGCTTGGCTCCGCGCAGCGGCTGGGTCAGCTTCCAGCTCGCCGAGCCGGTGACGTTGGCCAGCGCCCGCTCGGCTCCGGTGAGCCTCGGCGCCAGGGTGAGAACCTCAGCCCGCAGGCGTGCCTCGGCGGTGCGAGCGGCACTTAGCTGCACCTCGAGCTCCGCCACCCGGTGAGTCAGCGCCGCGGTCTGAGCCGTCAAGGACCCAACCCCTGGGGGGACCTGCTCTCGCTCGCGCATTCGGTCTCGGATCTCGGCCAGCAGCGGTCCCGTCGGGTGGTAGCGCTGCTCATAGACCGAGCCGGTGAGGTAGGCCGGTCGCTCGACGTCCACGATCACCAGACCGAGCCCGAACCACAGCTCATTGCGCAGCGCCGGCTCCGCGAACAGGCGGCCGGGAACCCAGTCCAGCTCGACGTGGGCAACCTTCGGCCACGCGGCAAAGCGGACCGCGTCGACGCCTTGGCGCACGCGCTCATTGGCGGTGTCGTGGATCAGGATCACCGTGCGCGCGACGGCGCGGGAATCAAGCAGATCCTCGAGGTCGCGGCGGACCCCGCCGGGGCTGTGATCGCCGTCGACGAGCACCAGGTCCACGCGTCGCTCCTGCTCGACGAGCTCGGCGAGGAATGGCGCGAGCAGCGCGTGTGAGTCACCGGTGTGCAGGATGACGTTGGCGGGCTGCGCCAGCGATGGAGGCGTCAGGTCGAAGGAGTGAACCTCGTCGGCGTGATCGGCGATCCGCCGCAGGCACGCCCCCTCCATGGAGCCGATCTCGATCGCCAACGCCGGTCTTAGCTGCGCGAGCACGCCCTCGATCGCCGCGCGCTCCCCGCGCGACATCTGCCAGACCGCATCCTCGAACATCTCCAGCCGCACGGCTGAGGATCATAG
>JBPCPC010000318.1:0-3829 GCA_050999585.1 Solirubrobacteraceae bacterium
CTGCCGCCGAGGACGGCGGCGCGTCACCTGCGATCTGCGCAACCTCCGAAGAAAACCTCAGCCGCGAAAGCCCTGCTCACGCCCCGATCGACGCGGGTCCGTCACCACCAGATGACGAGAAGACCCACACTTACAGGCTCCTTGTCCACGTCGGCGACCGCACGGGCCTGGAGCTGATCCGCACCCTCCAGGACAAGGCCGTGCACGCGGGAATCGGCGTCTTCATGGAATGCACGGTCACGCGGCTGCTCAAGGGCGGCGACAACGTCTGCGGTGCCTTCGGATACCGGCGCGCGACGGGCGAGTTCCTCTCGTTCGCGGCGCCGGCAGTCGTGCTGGCCACTGGCGGCGCCGGCAGGTCCTGGCGAATCACGTCGAACTCGTGGGAATGCATGGGCGACGGATACGCGCTCGCCTACGAGGCAGGCGCAGAGCTCGTTGACATGGAGTTCGTCCAGTTCCACCCAACCGGGATGGTGTGGCCGCCGGGGTTATCGGCCTGCTCGTAACCGAGGCGGTGCGCGGAGAGGGCGGCATCCTGCGCAACGCGAACGGCGAGCGGTTCATGGAGCGCTACGACCCCAAGCGACTCGAGCTCTCGACGCGCGACGTCGTGTCCCGCGCCATCTACACCGAGGTCAAGGAAGGCCGCGGCACACCCCACGGCGGAGTGTTGCTCGACGTCTCGCACCTCCCTGCCGAAACGGTGAGGCAGCGACTGCCGAGCATGTACGATCAGTTCATGGAGCTCGCCGGCGTCGACATCACACACGGCCGATGGAGGTGGGACCGACCTGCCACTACTTCATGGGCGGCGTTCGCGTCGACGCGGAGACCGGGAGAAGCACCGTTGCAGGACTGTTCGCCACCGGCGAGTGCTCAGGTGGGATGAACGGTGCCAACCGGCTGGGCGGCAACTCACTCTCTGACCTGCTCGTGTTCGGAAAGCGCGCGGGCGAGCGGGCGGCGCAAGACGCCGCCCAGGCGCCGGCGCCCCAGATCGACGAAGGGCAGCTTGCGCAGGCGTCCGGCGAGATGACGCGCTACCTGTCGGGACCGGGCGGGGAAGATCCGTACCGCCTCCAGGTCGAACTGCAGTCCACGATGCAGGAGGACGCCGGCATCTTTCGCGACGAGGCGGGGCTGACCACGGTGCTGGGTCGGCTCGACGAGTACGACCGGCGTGTCTCGAAGGTCCTTGCCCCGTCGAGCACCACCGTCTACAACCCCGGTTGGCATCTCTGCCGCGATCTTCGGAACATGATGATCGTCTCCCGGGCTGTGGCGAGCTCCGCGCTGCTGCGGCACGAGAGCCGCGGTGCCCACAGCCGGCTCGACTTCCCGGCATTCGACGACTACTGGGGCGAGCACAACGTGGTCGTACGCAAGGATGGCGAGGAGATGCACCTCGAGCCCAGGCCGGTCGTCAAGGCAGCGGAACTCGCACCTCTAGTCGACGAGCGCAAGAAGACCGAACGGGACGCCTCGAAAGAACCGATCATGGACCACGTAGCATGAGCTCGCTCGCAGCAGGCTCGCTCCCTTGGGGCGATCCACGAGCAAGCGCATGCTTCACATCTGGCGAGGCGACTCCGCGGGGGGTGATCTGGTCGCGTACGAAATCGAGGCCGAGACCGGAATGGTCGTCCTCGACGCGGTGCTAGAGATCCAGCGCGGCCAGGCCAGAGATCTGGCCGTCCGCTGGAACTGCAAGGCCGCCAAGTGCGGCTCGTGCAGCGCCGAGGTAAACGGTCTGCCGCGGCTGATGTGCAAGACGCGGCTGGACCACCTGCCGGGGGAGGAGCCGATCACGGTTACGCCGCTGAAAGCGTTCCCGGTGATCCGCGACCTCGTCACCGACGTCTCCTGGAACTACGAGGTGAACAAGCGAATCCCGCCGTTCACGCCGAAGCCCGACACGGAGTGGGCGATCGGGCAGGAAGACGTCAACCGGGTCGCCGAGTTCCGGAAGTGCATCGAGTGCTTCCTCTGTCAGGACGTGTGTCACATTCTGCGCGATCACCAACTGCAGTCAAGCTACTTCGGGCCGCGTTTTCTTGTCCGGCTCGCCAGCCTGGAGATGCATCCGCTCGACACGCTCGACCGCCTCGACCTCGCTGCGGACGAGGGTGGGCTCGGACTCTGCAATATCACCAAGTGCTGCACCGAAGTCTGCCCCGAGGGCATCCACATCACCGACAACGCGATCATCCCCCTGAAGGAGCGCGTGGTCGATCGCCGCTATGACCCGTTCATCAAGCTCGTCCGCAGGATCGCCAGACGCAAGCAGGTCTGACGGCCGAGACTCGCGGCTCCGGGAGCTTCACGCCCTCGGTCGGGGGGCGAGCCGCACACCCGCGAAGGCGATCGTGGGACGGGAGACTGCAGAGCCCGCACGATCGCCCTCGCGGTCAGATCACATCGATGTCGCCGATGTGCGGTACCTAGGCTGTTTGACTTTCTCGAGTGAGAGGCCGGTGGTCTTTGGGCCCCCTAGGGCGATCAGGCCGGCCAGCAGCCCGGTGATTCCGATGGCAGCGAACCCGATGAAGAACGTGGCGCTGGTCACGAGCGTGGGTAGTAGGAGTGCGCCCACGGCCCCGCCCAGGTGCCCGCCTCCGTCAGCCAGGGCGAACCCGCGGGCCCGCAGGCCGGTCGGGAAGTTCTCGGCCGTGTAGGTGTAGGCCACCTGGAGGTAGGACCCCAGGGCCAGCGACGCCAGGAACGAGCCGAGGGTCACGACCGCGCCGTTGGCCAGGGTCCCGATCAGCAGCATCCCGATCAGCCAGACGACTGTGGCAGCGAAGAGTAGGTACTTGCGCTCGATCTTGTCGGCCGTGAGGATCATGATCCCCGCGCCCACCGGGTACCCGACGGCTCCGACCGCGAGATAGAGAATCGAGCTGCCGATCCCCAGGCCGTTCGCGGAGAGGAGGGTCGCTGCGTCTCCCAGGAACCCATAGTTGCCGATGTACCACAAGAACCACATGGTGGTCAGGGCCAGAACCGCGAGGCCATACCGTCCGTGCAGCAGCTCGCCCATGCTGCTGCTCGGAGGCTCATCGTCGTCGGTCGGCGGAGTGCTCTCGGGGCCACCGGAGAGTAGCTCGGCCAACGGTGGCGTTTGGGACGCCGCCAGTTCCGCGGGGTCGAAGCGCTGCTCCATCGAACGAACCAGATCCTCGGCCTCCTTGAGGCGGTCGTGCTGGATCAGCCATCGGGGTGACTCCGGCAGGCGCAACGCGAACACCACGCCCGCCAGCCCGACCAACGCGCCGATGGCGAACAGAAGCCGCCAGCCGGCATGGAGATTCGGTACCAGGGCGAGGGCCACGAACGGCGTGACGGCCTGGCCCATGATGCCGATCATGAACATCCTCACCGAGATACGACCTCGGTGGGAGGCGGGAGAGAGCTCCCCGACATATATCGAGGCCAGGTTGAGGGCCGCGCCGACGCCCATACCGGTCAGGAAACGCCAGATTGAGAGCGAGACAAGCCCGGTCGCAAACGCGGAGCCGAGGGATCCCAGACCGGCGACGAGCAGCGAGACAAGGAACGCGAGCCGCCGGCCGCGCCGGTGGGCGAGCACCCCGATCAGGTTCGACCCCACGATGTAGCCGACCAGCCCGATCGCTATCGCCACGAACTTCACGTCGTTGGTGCTCAGGTGGAACTGCTTGACGATCGCCGGCATCCCAAAGGGCTCTCTCGGCATCGATGTGGTCAGAGTGACGGTGAGTGGAGCTCGTGCGGGAGGTTGAGGGTGATCGGTCCGCAGGTGAGCATGACGAGCGCGAGCGCGGCTTTGGCTGAGTGGAATCCGTAG
>JBPCPC010000021.1:0-7443 GCA_050999585.1 Solirubrobacteraceae bacterium
TGCACCCGGAAGCCGCCGGCCTGCAGTCCGCGCGTGATGAAGTCGACGATCCCGGGCTCGTCCTCGATCAGGACGATGTTGGCCACGCAGAGATCATACGAGTCGACTCTGGCTGCAAACTGCAGAAAAGAGATCTCTCATCGTCAGGTGAATGCTGCTTTAGCGGGCCCCGCGACTCTGGATGCCATGACCACCACCAGACGATCGCTCGCCGCGGCCGGCCGCGACGCCGGACTGCGGCGGCTGCGGATCGTCAACCGCGGCCTGGCCAGCGTCATGGTCGGGCTCACCGTGGTGCTCGCCGACATGGCCGCCCAGGCGTTTCCGGGGCACGCCCGCAACGTGGCCGCGTCGACGCGTTCGCACGCCCGGCAACCCACCCGCTCGACACGCAGCTCGTCGACATCGGGCGATCGAGGCCACGCGCACCGGCACGCGCGAAGGCACCGGAGCTCCAGCGCCGCCGCGTCGTCTGCGCCGAGCGCCTCGCAGCCCGTGACCCCCCCGGCATCAGCGCCCACGTCGGCACCCGCACCCGCACCAGCCCAGAGCACCCCGGCTCCCGCGCCGGCTCCTGCGCCGGCGCCGGTCGTGTCGGGCGGATCGTGACGGCCGCCAGCCCGGCGGCCGTGCCCACGGAGGTCGTGACGGATACATGGCCGGCGCTGGGCACGACGGCGGTGATCTGCGGTAAGGCGGATTGTCTCGCGGAGATCAGGCGCGCCGTACAGCGCGAGATCGACGCGATCGACCGGGCGGCCAGCCGCTTTGCGCCTGACTCCGAGCTGTCGCGGGTCAACCACGCGCAGGGACGCCGGTTGCGCATCTCAGCGCGGCTGCTCGAGGCGCTGAGGCTGGCCGTGAGAGCCGCGGTGATCACCGGTGGCGCCGTCGACCCGACGCTCGGCGAGAGCCTGATCGAGGTCGGCTATGACCGGGACTGGGATCAGCTACCCCACGTCGCGGCCGGCGCACCGCTGGACCGTCGGCGCGGCGTCCACGCGGTCCGCCGCGGAGCGCTGTGGCGTTCGGTGCAGTTGTGGGACGACCCGCCCGCCGTGCGCCTCCCGCCGGGCGTGCAGCTCGATCTCGGAGCGACCGCGAAGGCGCTGGCGGCTGATCATGGCGCTCGTGCCGGCCACCTGGCCGGTGGTCAGGGGGTCCTGGTTTCGCTGGGGGGCGACATCGCCACCGCCGGGCCAGCACCGGCACGGGGCTGGCTGGTCCGGGTCACCGACGATCACCGCAACGCCGATGCCGACGCCGGTGGCCAGACGGTCACGATCAGCTCGGGCGGGCTGGCGACCTCCAGCCTGGTGCCGCGACGCTGGTACCACGACGGTCAGGCGATGCACCACATCCTCGATCCCGAGACGGGTCAGCCCGTCGAGCCCTGGTGGCGTACGGCCAGCGTCGCGGCGGCCAGCTGCGCGGAGGCGAACATCGCCTCGACGGCCGCGTTGGTGATGGGCCAACGGGCTCCGGACTGGCTCGCCGCTCAGGAGCTCCCGGCGCGCCTGACCGCCGTCAGCGGAGCGGTCAAGATCCTGGGGGGCTGGCCCGCGTGAAGACGTACTGGTACCTCACGCGCGCCAGCGGATCCGTCGCGCTGATTCTGCTCAGCCTCAGCGTGGTCATCGGCATCATGGCCATCGGCCGGGTTCAGTCCAGAGGCTGGCCTCGCTTTGCCATCGACGGTCTGCATCGCTCCAGCTCGCTGCTGGCGGTCGTCTTTCTGCTGGTGCACATCGGCACGGCCGTGCTGGACAGCTTCGCCCCGATCTCCCTGATCAATGCCGTGATTCCGTTCACCGGCGCCTACCGACCGCTGTGGCTCGGATTGGGAGCGACCGCGTTCGATCTGCTGCTCGCCGTGGCGATCACTAGCGGTTTGCGCGTGCGACTCGGGCATCGCGTCTGGCGGGCCGCTCACTGGCTTGCCTACGGCGTCTGGCCGGTCGCGGTGCTGCACGGGCTGGGGACCGGCAGTGACGTGGGCCAGGCCTGGATGACATTCGTGTACCTCGGCTGCGCAGCGGCCGTGTTGCTGGCGGGCCTCGCCCGGGTCTCACTCGGCTGGCCCGAGCACGTGCGATGGCGGATGGGCGGCCTGGGCGTGATGGCGGCGTTTGCCCTCGGCGTGGCGGTGTGGCTACCCCGGGGTCCGCTGGCGCCTCATTGGGCGCAGCGCTCGGGGACCCCAACGACTCTGCTGGCGCCGGCCAGGGGACGCGGTCAGCGATGACGCTCCCGCGACTGCTGCAGGGCGCGACCGCCGCGCCGATGACCTACGCGCATCACCGCCGCGTGCACGGCGAGCTCTGGGGCGCGGCTCGTGCGGGAGAGTTGCTGGCCGAGATCAAGCGCTCGGGTCTGCGCGGCCGGGGTGGCGCGGCATTCCCGCTGGCGATCAAGGTTGACGCCGTCAGACGCAGCCGCCGGACGCCGATCCTGCTGGCGAACGGCTGCGAGGGTGAGCCGATGAGCGTCAAGGACCGTCTGCTGATCGCCACGCTGCCGCATCTGGTGATCGACGGGGCGCTGGCGCTGGCGCGGGCGATCGGTGCCGGCGAGACCCTGTTCGCGGTCGACGAGCTCAGTGTGCGCGCCGGAGAAGCGCTGCAGCGAGCGTTGTCCGAACGCCCCGACCTGGATCATGCCCGCTTGCAGCCGGAGATCATCTGGGCGCCCCCTGGATTTATAACCGGGCAGGAGAGCGCGCTGGTGCGCTGGTGCAACGAGGGGATCGCGAAGCCATCATCGGTGCCGCCGCGGGTGACCGAGCGCGGGATCGCCGGACGCCCCACGCTGGTCTGCAACGTCGAGACGCTCGCTCACGTCGCGCTCATCGCCCGTCACGGCGCCGACTGGTTTGCCGCGCTGGGCAGCGCGGACGATCCTGGCAGCGCGCTGGTGACGCTGAGCGGATCGGTCCGGCGTCCGGGGGTCTATGAGATCGCACACGGCTCGAGCCTCGGTTCGCTGCTCACCGCCGCCGACGGCCCGTCCGAGCCGACTCGCGCGTTCCTGCTCGGCGGCTATGCCGGCAGTTGGATCGACTCCGCCGACGGCCCGCGCATCAGGCTGTCGCGCGGTGAGCTTCGCCCGTTCCGGGCCCGTCTGGGGTCGGGCATCGTGGTCGCGCTGCCGCGGACCGCCTGCCCGGTGGCCGAGACCACGCGGATCGCGGGCTGGCTTGCCGACCAGAGCTCGGGTCAGTGTGGCCCGTGCACTCACGGTCTGGCGGCGATTGCCGATGACCTACACGGCCTCTGCGAGGGCAGCGCCGGCCCCGATGGGCTCTACCGGGTCAGCCGTTGGTGTGAGCTCGCGTCGGGGAGGGGCGCCTGTGCGCATCCCGACGGCACGGCGAGCTTCGTGACCAGCGCCCTGCGGGTGTTCGCCGACGAGTTCTCCGATCACGCGCAGCACGGCCCGTGCGACGCCTGCGAGCAGCCGCCGGTGCTGCGCCTTCCCGGTCAGCTGAGCGGGACCGTCTGAGATGCGGATCACCGTCGATCCGATCGGATGCGAGGCTCACGGCCTGTGTGCCGAACTGCTCCCCGAGGCGATCACGCTCGATGACTGGGGATACCCACTGATCGACGGGGACGAGCTGGCGCCATCACTCGAGCGCCTGGCGCGGCGGGCGGCGAGCGCGTGTCCGACGCTGGCGCTGCGTCTGGAGGTCTCGCGGCGCGCGGTCGACCCAGGACCGGCCGCGCGAGGACCGGCCGCGCGCGACCGCGACCGCCGTCAGTGAGTCCAGGGCGCGAACTGCCCCAGCAGCGCGACGGCCACGATCAGCCCGGCGACCAGGGACAATCCCAGCGCACCGCCACGGCCGCGTCCGCCGGAGACCGACCCCGCCGGCACCGCCGCCGACGCACCCCGATCGGGGCCAGAGCGGCGCACCTGGTGAGAGGACCGCAGCGCAGCGATCTCACGGCGTGACCGCCCCGCCGTGGACAGCAGCCGCAGGACCTCGGGCAGATGACCGAGGACATGAATCGCAGTCACCGCGAGCCAGGCGAAGAAGCTGATCTTGTGCACGAGCACCAGCAGGTCACGTCCGCCGGAGTTCGGTCCCACCAGTAACAGCGCGACACCGGTGGCGAACACGATCAGGGTGAACAGCACCACCAGCGGAGCCAGCGCCCGGAGCGCCGCCGCCGGCGGCCCCTTGCGGCGGTAGGACTCGTCGGAGGTGTAGTAGCGGATGAACCGGTAGCCGGTGCTGGCCAACTTCAGCGCCACCGGTCCGAGCAGTGCCAGACCGAGGAACAGGTGCAGCCACAGCAGCTGGCCGATGCGCACGATCGTGATCCCGAGCACCGCCAGCAGCACGAGCAACAGCAGTCCGGTGAGGAGCGTCAGGCGCTCGTTACCCTCGCTGCCGCCCCCGAGCAGCGCCCGTTGCCAGCGGTTGGGTCGTGCGTCGGCCCCGTTCGGGACGGGGCGCCGGCTGCGGGCGGCCGGTGCGCGGCGCCCGGGAGTGCGGGTCTGGTCAGCCATTGTCTCCAGAGTGTCGGTCTGAGCACTTACACCTCGCTAACCGAGCGATGAGAATCCTCTTGTGCACCGTCGCGATGCCGCAGCGCCTGGGGTGGTCGGCGTTGCTGTGCGCGGGCGGCACTTACGGGCGGTTGCTCACCCCGGACGGCTGCTGCCGGCCGTCCTGGCGGGGTTGCGCTGTACTTCGCCGCCGCCCGGCTGTGCGAACCGCTCCGGCTCGATGTCGATCGACCCGATCGCGGGGGCGTTGCTCGTCGGCTGGCCGTTCGCGCGCCTGCTGATCGCCCATTGCGTGCTGCCCGCGCTCGCGCTGTTGGTGATCAGCGCGACGACGGTCGTCGTCGTCGTGGTCGCTGGAGTCGCCGGTCCGGGCGCGCTGGCGCTGATCCCGTCATTGGCGGTCACCCTCAGCGGTGCGGCGGCGCTGTGCGCGACGTTGGCGGCGCGACGGTGGCGGCCTCGCTGATCCTCGGCGGCGCGGTGGCGCATCACGGCGCGCTAGTCCCGGCAATGCTGCTGGCGTGTGCGCTCAGCGGCGCCACGATCGGCGCGCTGCTGGCGGTGGCCCGCCGGTCCGGGCGTCCCGAGTGACCGACGACGGCATCGGAGCGGCGGTCGCGATCGAGCCCTGGGACCGCGCAGACCGCCCGCTGCTGGAGGCGCGCGTCGGCGATCCGGTAATGATGGAGCACCTCGGCGGTCCCGAGACGCAGGCGAAGATCGACGAGCGCCAGGCCCGCTACGAGACGCTGAACTCCGGCAATTCAAGCTCGTCGACGAGGCCACCGGCGAGTCGGCCGGTGGGTTGGCTACTGGGAGGTGCAGTGGCGCGCCCAACCGGCGCTCGCGGGCGACCGTCGCTTCGTCCACGCGTTCCCGTCGGTGGAGAACGCGGCCTCCAACGCGGTCTGTCGCAGCGCGGGGTTTGCGCTGCTCGGGCCGATCGAGGCCGAGTACCCGCCGGGCACTACGCGCCGCGCAACGATTGGCAGATCGACCTGAGCTTGCCGGGGCTGCCGGGGTTGGGCGAGGTGCCGGGCCGGCCTCGGACCGTCTCTGGTGAGTGAGCCGCAACGCACGCCGCAGCGCCTGTGAGTAGGGTCGCCGGCGTGCCTCAGTGGTTCGAGGAGCTCGCCGGATTCCTGCGCATCCCATCGGTCAGCGCCGATCCGGAGCGGGGCGCCGATGTCCGCCGCGCAGGGGAGTGGGTGTGCGAGTTCGTGCGCGCCGCGGGCGGCGAAGCCGAGCTGCTCGACTGGCACGGCCAGCCGCTGGCAGTGGCCGAGGTGCGCGCGTCGCACGGCGCCGACAGTGCGCCGACCGTGCTCTGCTACGGCCACTTCGACGTGCAGCCGGCCGATCCGCTCGAGCTCTGGGAGTCGGCGCCATTCGAGCCCGTGATCCGCGGTGAGCACCTGTTCGGCCGGGGGGTCGCCGACGACAAGGGCCAGCTGTACATGCTGCTCTGCGCGGCGCGGGAATTGGCCGCCGCGGGAGCCCTGCCCGTAAATGTGCGCTTTACCTGCGACGGCGAGGAGGAGACCGGCGGGAACTCGATCCTGGAGTTCCTCGCCGCTGACGAACGCGGCGCCGATGCCGGCGTGATCTTTGACAGCGGCATGATCGCGAGGGGCCTACCGGCATTCGACGTCGCCACTCGCGGGCTGATCTATTTCCACCTCACGCTGCGCACCGGCGAGCGCGATCTGCACTCCGGCCTCTACGGGGGCGCCGCGCTGAACGCCGCCGATGCCCTACTGCGCACGCTGAGCGGGGTCTCTGCCCGCGACGGCCGCCTGCCCGAGGCGCTGCGTCAGGGGATCACGGCGCCCACCGAGGAGGAGCTGGCGGGCTGGCGCGCGCTGCCGGCCGGCGCCGACGAGCTCTCCGGGCAGGGCGCCCAGCCGATGGACGCACGCGCCGCCGACGAGTTCTATGTGCGCACGTTCGCCGAGCCGGCGCTCGACATCAACGGGATCCAGACCGGCTCGCCGATGCTGCAGAAGACCGTGCTGCCCGTGCAGGCCGACGCCAACGTGTCGATCCGGCTCGCCCCCGGCCAGTCTCCCGAGGAGATCGCGGCGGCGTTCGAGCGGCTGGTCCGCGATGCCGTCCCGGCCGGCGCCGAGCTCGACCTGCAGCTGCTCTCGTCCGCGCCTCCGGGTCTGGTGGCCCCCGGCAGCCGGGCTGTCCAGCTTGGCCTGAAGGCGTTTGAGCGGGCGCTCGGCGTCCGCCCTGCGCTGATCCGCTCCGGCGGCACGCTGCCGATCGTGGCCGCGCTCGCGCAGCGCGACATTCCGGTGGTCATCACCGGCTTCTCGCTGCCCGATGCCAACATCCACTCCCCGAACGAGCGGATGCTGGTCGAGTACATCCCGCTCGGCACGGCGGCCGCCGGCGCTCTGTTGCAGGAGTTCGCCTCGCTCTGACCGAGCTGGCAACGGTGGTGAACGTGGT
Source organism: Solirubrobacteraceae bacterium (assembly GCA_050999585.1). GTDB lineage: Bacteria > Actinomycetota > Thermoleophilia > Solirubrobacterales > Solirubrobacteraceae > Palsa-465. The sequence continues at coordinate 6,973 of JBPCPC010000021.1, forward strand.
CGGCAGATCAGACTGTCGTAGCCGGCGTGCATCCGTTCTCCGCAGTGCGCACAGCGCAGGTCGACGCAGCTGATCTCGTCACACGTGTGGGGTGTGTCACCTGAGGCGCGCTTTACGGTCGCCCACTTTGACACACACGTGACCCCATCCGGGACGGCACATCGGCCTGTCGGCTCAGGGTGTCTTCAGGCCGCGTGCGCGAGCGGCCCGGGCGAGCTGTTCGTCAAAGGTTGCGATCGTGTCGGCTCCGCGCTTTGCCGCGGCGTGCAGAACGCAGCAATCCGGCATCCGCAAGCCCGTCTCGGCACGAAGCAGCGCGAGGCTGGGCGCCGAGCCGACACCAAGTTCGATCGGTTCGACCGCTAGCTCCTGCAGCGCGTTCTGCGCCTCGTCGAGTCGTCCCTTGTGTGCCGGGGAGACGAGGGTCTCGGCGAGGGTGATCACGCTCGCGCCAAACCGCTGGTCTGAGAA
>JBPCPC010000041.1:0-4246 GCA_050999585.1 Solirubrobacteraceae bacterium
CTTCCACTTCGCCCACGAGCCTCTTAGGCCGCGCGACGATGAACCCGCTCAGCGCGGATAGCGAGATCAGTTGCGACGAACCCGTCGGGTCCGGCGCGAACAGTGCGCAGACAGAAACCGGGGCCTCGGTCGTCGCCGCAAGCAGGGCCCCCAGCGCACCGCGCAGAGGCGAGCCTTGCCTATGTAAAGCGCTCGGCCGTAGATGTCGCTGCTGCACGTTCTCGTGGCCGTTTTCAACGCATCGATCAGCGTCCGGTGCGCTGTCAGCGCTGCCGGATCGCACGTGGAAGCAGCACTCTCATCGAGACTTCCCAGTTGGCGACGAAGGAGGTGTGGTGGGCGGGCCTATCGAGCGGGGTGCGGGCAGGCCCCGGAGTCGAGCGGATCGAGGACTGGCTAGGAGAGGCCGGACCCTTCCCGGACCGCGCGGGCCGACGCGCAGCCTGGATGCCTCAACGAGCAAGCCCCGAAGGATAAGCTTCGGTATCGCGTGCGATACGACTCCTTGCAGACTTGTCTCACGCGCTCTCAGCGGCTCTGGCAGCCGTCGCGGATGGGGTGTGATTTGGGTGTCGCGAGCGAGTCGTTGGTCACGGCGATCCGCAGAACGTCGCGCACGCGCAGGAGACTGTCGGTGGCATATGTTGGCCTCGCCAGGTCGGCGTTTCCCGTTCGAGGCGGCGGCGGGATGGGGTGGCCGACGCTGCGTGGGCGCACGCGGGCCCTGTTTTTCCCATGCCGGCCCCGACCGTATAGGGAGCTGCGTGCTCGATTGGGTGGCCAACCGGCTTATTTGCTACTGCACCGTTCCAGCGCACGTGGGTTGGTCCAGGAAGGCTCCCTCCGCCTCCACAGCCCCGTCGCTCGGCGACGAGTCGGGGTAAAAGTCGCATGAGACTCCTGGACCCGGCCCTCAATGACCTGACGCCGCAGCACATCGAGGTCTACTGGCGTTACCAGGTCGTGCGCACTGCCGTCGATTTCGGTGCCGCGGTGTGCTTCGTGATCGGAAGCGCCTTCTTCTTCTTTACCTCGACGACCACGGCAGCGGACTGGCTGTTCCTGATCGGGTCAATCCTCTTTGCCCTGAAGCCTACGATCGACATGACTCGCTCGGCGCATCTCCGAAAACTGCCAGGTCAAGCCGACGGCCCGTCACAGCGTGGCCCGCCCTCGCGAACGCCGTAGGTTTCTGCTCTTGCCGTCGCCCGTCACGGGTGGGCCGCGAAGACGTGGGCGACGGCTCCGCGGCTGAAAGCCGTGGTGCTGATCGGCTTGATGGTCAGCGGCGTGTCGAAGAGCCGCCCGCCCGCGCCCAGGATGACCGGATGCACGACAAGCCGGTACTCGTCGATCAGGCCGGTCGCGACGAGCGACCGCGCGAACCGCGTCCCGCCCTGCGCTAGCAGGTATCCGCCGGAGCGCTCCTGCTTGAGCCGCGCGACGGCCTCGGCCAGGTCGCCGGTGACAATTGTCGTCTCGGGCCAGTCCGCGGACGCGAGTGAGTTTGAGAACACGATCTTGGGGATCTCGTTCATCGGCTTGGCGAACGGCCCGGCGGCGCCGGTCCAGAACGTGGCCCAGCGGGCGTAGGTCGCGGCGCCGATGAGGTGCGTGCCCGCGTTGCTCACGGTCTCGAGCGTCCAGGCGGCACCGTCTTCGGAGCGTCCCGCGGTGACCCAGTCGCTGCTGGCGTCCGGTGGTGCGACGTACCCGTCGAGCGAGACGGACATCTTCAGGACCAGTGAGGCCATGCGCTGTTTCCTTTCCGGGATCGCCGACCCGAGCTGCTCGACTCGATTCTTGGTACTCAGATTCCATGCAACAGCGAAACTAATCTCCTACCGCATCAATACCGGCCTGACGGTTTCCCGAAGGTCCGGGCACCAGATCCGGTGTGACGAACCAGTTCGGGATGGCTGCTTTGAATCAACCCGCTCCGGAAGCGGAACCCCGTCGTTCGTGGCCCCAATGGTCGGATAGGCCCAGCGCCTTTCGGCGCTGGGCCTCCTGAGAACCGGACGTGCGACTTTCACCGCATCCGGCTCAAGCAGGTCTCGGGGGCTCGGCGGCGGGCAGAGTTTCGGGCTGTCTGCCGTGGTGGCAGTGGGCGTGTATGAGACCGGTGGTCAGCCTCGTTGGGCGTGTTAGCGGTGCCCGCGGGCGCGATCGTGATCGTTTCGCGGGCGGTGGCTAGCCATCGCTCCCGGGTCATCAACAGACGCGGTGCCGGGACGAGTTGGTGCCGAACGATGCCGGTCCAGCCCTTCCCGCAGGTGATGTGAACCCGCCGCTCACCGACACACACGTCAGACAGCCGCAAGCCGAGCACCTCGCAGCGGCGCAACCCGCCGAGCAGCATCGCGAACACCATCGCCCGATCACGCCGTGTCCGTAACGCGCCGAGCAGGCGGTCGACCTCCCCGGGCGAGAGCACCCGCGGCAACGTCCGCGGCGTACGCACCAGCCGCACCCCACCCCGGCCACGACGCCCGGCGCGACGACCTGCTAGCCCGCGCGGCACTGGATTGCTCGACACCCCCGCATCACCACGCGCGAGCAGGTCCTCAAACAAGCCCGCCACACTCGACAGCCGCCGCGCGATCGTCCGGGCCGCCAACCCCCGCTCGCCATCCTCGATCCGCACCACCCGCTCACCCCGCCGCGGAGCGCGCTGCACCGCCAGAAACGAGAACACATCAGCGGCGGTCACCTCCGCCGGATCCTTGGCGACCACCCCGAAGAACACCTTCAAGTCATACGCCGTCGCCAGCCACGTGTTCACCGCGCCACGCGCGCCAACGAACTCCAGATACGCGTCCACCAACGGATCACCGAGCGTGATCGACACCAGCCTCCGAGCCCTCCACCGACCGGACCAGACACGGCACGAACGCCATCACACAGCTCTCAGCGGAATCCTTCGCGACCCGGCAGCGAGATCCGAGACATGCCCTCGCGGGGGGTGTGCACCGACGAGGCTCCGATCGTCAACATTACTTGACGCCTGACGTCCGTCAAGATATCTTGACGAGCATGAACGATCTCCTTGCTACTCGTGAACTGCTCTCCCGGCAACTGGCCGATGCCATTGCCACAAGCCCCGTTGGCGCGCTTCCCGTTATCGCGTCGCTACAGAAGGAAACCGACGAGTACCTCCGCGAAGCAGTACGGCACGCGGCCCTCACATCGTCCTGGAGCGAGATCGCAGCTGCGCTCGGCGTGTCCAAGCAGGCAGCCCACCAGCGGTTCAGGGCCTATGCCAAAGGCGTGGCTGGCGAGATCAAGACCGAACACCGCGCCATCAAGCAAGCTCGCCGTAACGGTGACGCTCTCCAGGCCGCAGCAGCGCGAGCCCGTCGGGACAAGTTGGCCGACCACCTCCGCACGGCCGCCAAAACACTCAACGGCCAGGAGTAGCCCGCCGACTACCGCGCGTCGACGACGCCCCCTTTACGTCTCGACCAATCGTCATGAGCAGTCGACCGTCCACGAGGTCGTTCGGCCCTATGCACTGGCCGCCGCCGCGCCGGGGCACGTCTACCGCGTGGGCGCCGCCGAATCGGGCAGCGTCTGGTTCTGCCGCGACAGGCAGCTCGTCCCAGCCAAATGCGGCCACGAGATCCGCGCGTCGCTGAGTCGAGAGCACAACGCTCGCTTCGCCGGGGCCGAGATCCGGCCCCGCGTTGGGAGTGTCGGGGCTTTCGGGGTTAGGATCTACGAGGCGGAGCATTGTGGGACGAGAGCTTGACCGAATGTCGACGCGTGCTCTGACCGGGGTCGGTCTGAGGCGAGTGAGTGTGGCGATCGGCGCGATGAACAAGTCTGAAGCGATCAGGAGAGAGAGATGAGCAATACGATGATTGATCCGACGTTTTATCGTTCGGCTGCTGACGCGGCAGCGGCACCGGTCGAAGAGCTCGCGTACGTGGTGACGTTTGATCGCGAGAACCGGCTGGCTGATGCGATGAGTGTTGTGGATGTCAATCCGGCGTCAGACGCCTACGGGCAGGTGGTGGGGTGGACCGAGGTCGGGGTCGGGGAGGAGTTGCATCATTTCGGCTGGAACGCGTGTAGTAGCGCGCTGAAGCACGAAGGTCACGATATGGAGGGGCTGGCACGTCGGTATCTGCTGGTGCCGGGGATCCGCTCGTCAAAGATCTTCGTGCTGGACGTCGGCCCTAACCCTCGCCAACCGGAGCTGGTCAAGACGATCGACGCCGCGCAGCTGTCAGCCAACGCGGGG
>JBPCPC010000056.1:0-5539 GCA_050999585.1 Solirubrobacteraceae bacterium
TCCCGAGCTTCGCGAATGCCCGTGCCGAGTTGCGTACGGCAGTTCAGGCGTGCACGTCGCGCGGCATGCGAGTCGTCGTCACCGCGCCCAGCGAGGAACTTCGACGCGAACTGACCGAGATCGACGAGCGCCTTGTCGATGCGCGCGAGTTCGTGTCACTCGCCCGCCTGGTTTGCTCGTGCAAGGTCGTGATCTCGCACGGAGGGGCCGGAACCGTGCTGGCGGCGCTCGCCGCTGGCGTTCCGATCGTGGTCGTACCGCCCGGATCGCCGAGCCAAATCCGTACGGCCGATGCCTGCCACCACGCTGGCGTCGGGCGAAGGTGCGACCCGACCGGTCTGGATGCCGCACTTGGCGAAGTGATGAACGACCCCAAGATCACAGCTGCCGCGGCGGCGGCAGCACGCCAGATCGCCGGACTCCCCACCGCGTCGGCAGTCGTCTCGCTGTTCGAGTCGCTCACCAGCGCCCCAACCTCTGACTAAGCACCTCAATTCGGTTTGAGCCGAACACTACGTCGCGGAGCACGAGCAGGCTCCAGCGATCGCCGAACGCCTCGACGGCCATGTTGGTTGGGCATCCCGAACGTCGGTCCTCGCGCACGCAGCACGCTCCCGTCGCAAAACTGATTGCAGTTTACCACCGGTCTGATACGGTTCGCCCGAGTGATTGCAACTCGCAACTGGTTATGGAGCTAAGGAATTGACGATGGCACCTGAGGACGTAATTGCCGAGATCCATGGGTTCAGCGAGCCCGATGTGACGCCGACGCCGTGGGCCGTGGGACTTGAGGAGGTCGGCGCCGCGGACACGTTTTGGCTGTCAACGGTCCGTCCGGACGGGCGCCCGCACGTCACGCCGCTGATCGCTGTGTGGCACGGTGAGGCGATCTGGTTCTCCACCGGGCCCGAAGAGCGCAAGGCGAAGAACCTTGCCGAGAACCCGTCGTGCGTTTTGATGACGGGGCGCAGCGACCTCGTCAAAGGCGCGCTCGACGTCGCGCTCGAGGGGGAGACCGAGCAGGTGACAGACGACGCGGAGCTTGAACCGATCGCCGCGGCGTTCACGGCCAAGTACGGGACCGAGACCTGGGACTACACAGTTCACGACGGCGCGTTCACCCACCGGGCTGCCGGCGGCCGCGCGATCGTGTTCCGTGTGCGGCCTGTGCGCGGCCTGGGGTTTCGCAAGGGCGACAGCTTCAGCCAAACGACTTGGCGGTTTTCCCGTTGAGCGCAGTTCTTCAGGCGGAGGTCCAGGCGGTGATCGACGGGCTCGTCGCCTCGGAGACTGAGATCGGGCTTCAGGTCGCGTCCTGCACGAGGGCCGGGCTCGTCGTCGACGAGCTGCGCTTCGGCGTGCCCCGGCATCTCCTTGCACGGGTTGCCCACGTCGGCCCTGAGGGCGGCGCGCCACCCCGGCCGGAGCCCGGCTCGCCGCTCGACCGGGCTATCCCGCCCGGCGTGCAACCAACCGCGGCCTTCGCTAACCGCCAAGACATCCTCGCGGCCGACATCCCCTCGCAGGGAACGATCACCGCACGCGCCGCCGCACGCATGTACTCCGCGCTCCTTGGTCACATCGACGGTGTCAAGCCCGTCTCGCCCAAACACCTGCAGATGATCGCTCACCGGCGTTCTCCGGCATCGATCGGGTGATGGGCGTCCCAACCACCTGGGCGCTCGGCTACAGCCCCGCGCGCCCGGGCGGCAAACCGCCGCGTCCGGGCTCGACCTTCGGAATGGTCGGCTCCAACGGCACCCCCGCACCCGTTCCGGACACCCGATCGACCTGGTCTTCTTTGCCCTTGGCGATGAGCAGGTCTGCAGCTTCTTGCGTGCCCCTTTGTGGAGCCCGAAGCAGGACGCTACGGCTCCGCTCACGCGGTTCGTTGGTTAGGAGGACGAGGTGTGAGTGGTTGGTTGCTTACCGCTGTTATGGGGCGAGCTGTGGCCTGGGTCGTGCGGCCTGTGAGCCGATGACAGTGGTGAGGTAGTCCTCGAGTAGCGGGCTGAAGACTTGGAAGGCTCGCTGGAGGGCCGCGCCGAGTTGCTGGCCTGGCCAGTCGGGCGGGAGCAGCGCCGCGGGGAGGTCGGGATCCTCGCGGAGGATCTCAAAGACCGGGAGCGTGGTCGCCGCGAACGCCTGGAATGCCGCGGTGTTGCTGGGGGGACGGCGCTCGGCACGGGTCGTGCGGTCCTGCGTGTCGGCGAGGACGGCGTGGTAGCGGGCGGCGAGCGCGTCCAGGCCCCACAGCTCGCCTGCTACCCGATGGCTGTCCTGCACCGACAGCGTCAGGCGGACGCTCAGCATCTGGCTGCCGGGCGGCGGGGGGGGAAGTAGCGAGATCAGCTCGCCGCAGCGGTCGGTGGTCGCTATGACCAGACCCGGCCGCAGTCTGACGTAACCCAGGAGCCGGGCGCAGATGCGCAATCGGTCGCGGAACGCCCGGTGGCGCTCGGGGACCATGTAGAGCACGCCGTTAAAGGAGCCGCTCCAGGCGGGTCGATCCCCGTGTAGCTGGCGCTCCACCCGGGCTTGGGCGGCGTCGAGGATCGGGGTCAGGCGATAGCGCGCCTCGCGCCCGACCCGCTTGGAGCTCAGCCAGCCCTCGCGGCGCATGCGCAACAGCAGTGAGCGGGCCGCCGAGTCCGACAGTCCGAGATCGCAGAGCAGCCGCATCAGCACCGGGCCGGGCAGCTGCTTCTCGGGGCGGGCCGCTCGGGCCAGGCCGAACGCGAAGAAGACCAGGCGCATGCCCGGCGTGATCTCAGCCACCGGGCCCGCTTCTGTCATTGATCCCTGATGATAACTATGCTCATCGTCCTACGATCGTAGTGTATGTTGCACAGTATGGAAGCCGCAGCCTCTGACCACCGACCGCCGGTAGCCGATCGCGGCCGGCTTCGGTCGCTGGCGCCGATCGTGGTCTTTGATATCGCGGGACCGTTGGTTTTCTTCTGGCTGCTGCGCTCGGGCGGGTCAAGCGTGGTGACGGCGCTCGTGCTGAGCGGCGTCCTTCCTGCTGTCAACGTCGCTATCGGGGTTGCGCGCCATCGCCGCCTGGACGCGGTCGGCTTCCTCGTGTTGTTCGGAATTGCCGCCACCGCGGCGCTTGGGCTGATCACCAACAGCCCCAAAGCGTTACTGCTCAGGGGCTCGGTAGCCACCGGCGTGTTCGGGCTCGTCTGCCTCGGCTCGTTATGGACACGGCGTCCCTTGATCTTCCGCTTCGCGCTTGAGTTCACCGGGCCCGACACCCCGAAGGGACGAGACTTCGCCGATCGATGGCGCTATGCCGGCATGCGCCGCACGTTCCGGGTCATCACCGCGGTCTGGGGGATCGCCTACCTAGCCGAGGCGGTGGCGAGAGTAATCATCGTCGAGTCGACCTCGACCGGCACCGCCTACGGCATCTCCAAGCTACTGCCTTGGGCCGTCGCCGGAATCGTCGTCGCCTGGATGATCCCCTACGGCATGCACGCCAAACGCAAGGGAGAGCGCCTCGGCGCCGAGGCGCGAGCATCAACGCCCGCGCCAGCACAACCCAACTCCCCAATTGAGCCGCACTGAACCCTGAATTGCTGCAAGCGTCGCGATGCGCGACGCGCGACCGAGCAGGCCAATCAGGGCACGGAGCCGGTGTGCTCAGGCCAGCTCTAGGCGATCCGCGACAGCGCAGAATCAGAGACGGGGCGGTCCGGCGGCACGCAAACCATCCCTTCGCTGAACCCGGCCGAGCCAATCCCGAAGGCGGCGTTGAAACGGTCGAGGTTGACGACCATCAGGTGCGCGGTGAGCTCGACGGGGGTTCGCATCACGGCCACCGTGTAGTCGAGCGCGAGCTTCTCGCGTGCGGTGAACAGATCACTCTGGCGGTAGCGCGGCAGCGCCAGCAGCTCCTCATCAGAGAGGCCGGAATGCCGGCAGATCTGCGAGCCGGGATCGACACAGAACTCGCATCCGATCATCTGCGCGCCCTTGAGCTCGACGAGGTTCGTCATCCGCTCATCGACGGACTTACCCTTCCGCACCGCCTGGTTGAACTTGCCCATCCCCATCCTCATCTTCGGCTGATGGGCCCAGATCTCCATCGGCTCCATCCCGCTGCCGGTCTGCGCCTCGCGGCCGGTGAGCTTCTTCATCATCCTCGGTCCGAGCCTGTATACGAGCCTCACCACCGGGCCAGCCTTGGTCTTCGATACTCCCCCGATGCGTGCCATCGGCACCTCCTGTCACATAAGTTGGGGTTCGGGGGTCTATCCGTTATGACCCGCGAGACCCCGACGATGTGACAGCGATGGACGAACTCGAGCTGGCCAACCGGTTCGAGCGCCAACGGCCCCAGCTGCGTTCGGTCGCCTACCGGATCCTCAGCTCGGTTAGCGAGGCCGACGACGCCGTGCAGGAGGCGTGGCTGCGGTTGGCACGGACTGACGCGAAACAGATCGACAGCCTCGAGCGGTGGCTGACGACCGTCGTAGCGCGGATCTGCCTGAACATGCTCCGGTTCCGCCGAACCCGCGGCGAGGAGCCGCTCGACGGCTTGCGGCCGGAGCCGATCATCGACGATCCAGCGGTCGGAATCGATCCCGAGCACGAAGCCTTGTGGGCGGACTCGGTCGGTATCGCGCTGCAGGTCGTGCTCGAGACGCTCACCCCGGCCGAGCGGCTCGCCTTCGTGCTGCACGACATGTTCGCGTTGCCGTTCGAGGAAATCGCGTTGATGGTCGACCGGTCACCCCAAGCGACCCGCCAGCTCGCCAGTCGCGCACGCCGCCGCGTGCGCGACGCGGCGCCCCCACCGGACCGGGACCTGGCCCGCCAGCGGCGGGTCGTCGACGCCTACTTCGCCGCCGCCCGCGAGGGCGACCTCGACGCGCTAGCCGCGGTGCTCGCCCCCGAGGTCGTGCTCCGCGCCCACCGCCGAGTCGGCGACCCGCTCGAGTTGCACGGCTCCGCGCGAGTCGCCGAAGGGGCGATGACAGCCCGGCGCTTCGCGAAGTACGTTCGTCCGGCCCTGATCAACGGGGCGCCTGGCGCTATCGCGTTCGATGGGCAGCGGCCGTTCGCGGTGCTGGCGTTCACGGTCATCGGCGACCGCGCCGTCGCGATTGACGTGTTCAACGACCCCGAACTGGTCGCCAGGCTCGACATCCGAGGCATCACCGCCTGAGCGGCCCGCAAAGGCGCCAGCCGAGACCACGGCGATGCCGACGCCGTTGCTGAGTTCTGGAGCTGTGAGCTCACCCGCGAGCTGCTCAGTCGGCAACGTGGTTGGCGACGAACATCCCATCGGGGTCAAAGGACCGTTCGCGCAGGAGCTGACCGATCAGATCAAAGCTGCCGCGAGCAACCGGATGAACGCCTGGAGCGATCGCGGTCAGATCCCATGGTGGGTCCGGGCGAAGGCTCGGCTGCGCGGTCGGTGGATCGCGCTTTGCAAGGCCAGGAGCGCGCGATGAGCGGGATCGCTGTCGAGCGCTTGAGCAAGACCTACCCGGGCGCTTCCCGGCCCGCGCTTGACAACGTCAGCCTG